>DATFFA010000087.1:0-19452 GCA_035250605.1 Variovorax sp.
AGCGTGCCGCGCCAGGCCGCGCCGGCGAGCGCGGTGCCGGCCACGCGCAGGCTCACCGACGCGTCGCTGGCGGCGTCGGCGGGCAGCAGGGCGCCGTCGAAGGCGAAGCCGTCCATGGCCGAGTTGTCGTGCGGCGGCACGCTCACGGGCGAGACGATGTCCTCGGCCAGCACGCGGCCCAGCGCGTCGCGCAGCGCGATGCGCTCGGTCTGCGGGACGACGGCGGACCGTGCAAGGCGCGCCAGGAAGTCCTGCACGGCTTCGACGCCGAGGGCCTTGGGGTCGTAGCCGGCCAATTCGGCGGCGATCTCGGCAATGCGGCTCATGAGGGAAGCAGGGTCAGCGTCGCTGGCCTTCGAGCGCATGCAGCTCGGCCAGCGTGTTGGCGTTGAAGAAGGCGTCGGGCGCATCGCCGGGGCGGTCGAAGGGTGCCAGCGCGGTGCGGTGCTGGGCGGTCCAGCGGTCGATCTTGCGGCCGCCCTCCTGCGTGAAGCGCACCAGGCTTTCGAGCAGGGTGGCGCGCAGCAGGCAGAACACCGGCTGGGGGCGCAGGGCCGAGGCGCCGTCCGCTTCGGCCGCGGCCTCGGGGGCGTTGACCATGGCGATCTCGGCGTCCTGCGCCAGCAGCGCTTCGCCCAGGCGCTGCGCCAGGTCGAGGGGGAACAGCGGCGTGTCGCAGGGGACGGTGAGCAGGTAGGGCGTCTCGCAGCGCTCCAGCCCGGTCAGGAAGCCGGCCAGCGGCCCGGCATAGTCGGCCAGGCCGTCCGGCCAGACCGGCACGCCGAAGGATTCGTAGGCCGCGAGGTTGCGGTTGGCATTGATCATCAGCTCGCCGACCTGCGGCGAAAGCCGCATCAGCGCATGCAGCGCGAGCGGCGTGCCGTTGAAGTTCTGCAGGCCCTTGTCGATGCCGCCCATGCGCGAGCCGCGACCGCCTGCGAGGACCAGGCCGGTGATCTCGCCGGCAGCGATGGCGTCGGGCGCTGTCATCCGCCGATGTAGCTCATTTCGACGCGGCGCGCGCCGCCGGCGGCCTCCGTGTCGGGGCCGCGCAGCGCGCGCAGCTCGGAGTAGCGGTCGGCTCGGCCCTGCCAGATGTGGCCGATCGCGGAGGCGATCTGCGCATCGTCGGCATCGCCGCGCAGCAACGGCCGCAGGTCATGGCCGCTCGTCGCGAACAGGCAGAGGTAGAGCTTGCCCTCGGTCGACAGGCGCGCGCGCGTGCAATCGTGGCAGAAGGCCTGGGTCACGCTGCTGATCACGCCGATCTCGCCGCCGCCGTCGCGGTAGGCCCAGCGCTGCGCAGTCTCGCCCGGGGCCGTGGCTTCGAGCGGATCGAGCGGAAACTCCTCGGCGATCCGTTGCAGCACTTCGGCCGAGGGCATCACCTCGTCCATCCGCCAGCCGTTGGTGGCGCCGACGTCCATGTACTCGATGAAGCGCAGCACCACGCCGGTGCCGCGGAAGCGCCGCGCCATCGGCAGGATTTCCTGCTCGTTGGTGCCGCGCTTGACCACCATGTTGACCTTGATCGGGCCGAGCCCGGCAGCGTGTGCCGCATCGATGCCGGTGAGCACCTCGGCCACCGGGAAGTCGACGTCGTTCATGCGGCGGAACACGGCATCCTCCAGGCCGTCGAGGCTGACGGTGACGCGCTGCAGGCCCGCGGCCTTGAGCGCAGCGGCCTTGCGCGCGAGCAAGGATCCGTTGGTCGTCAGCGTGAGGTCCAGCGGCTTGCCTTCCGGCGTGCGGATCGCCGCCAGCTGTTCGACGAGGAGCTCGAGGTTCTTGCGCAGCAGCGGCTCGCCGCCGGTGAGCCGGATCTTGTGCACGCCATGCGCGGCGAAGATGCGCGCGAGCCGGGTGATCTCCTCGAAGCTCAGCAGTGCGCTGTGCGGCAGGTACCGGTAGTCCTTGTCGAAGACTTCCTTGGGCATGCAGTAGCTGCACCGGAAGTTGCAGCGGTCGGTGACGCTGATGCGCAGGTCGGTGAGCGGGCGCGCGAGCCGGTCGAGCAGCACGCCGGTGGCCGGGACCGCGTGCGCCGGCAACGGCGCGGCGCGGCGGGCGCGGCCGATCTGGGAAACGGGAACGATGTGCTTGCTGCTCACTGGAATACCTTCGCCTTCGGCTGCGGTGCGATGAGCCTTCGGAACGGCCGCGCGGCTCATGGGGAAAGGGCAATTTAACCCATTGCCGGGCGCGGCGCCCCCTGATGACGACTTGACCACGGCGGCATCGTTCATGTTGCACTGCCGCATCGGCGGACCGGGCCGTCCCGGCCCGCTAGACGCAGCGCGCGCCGTCGACCTCGATGCAGACGCCGCTGATGAAGGCGGCCTCGTCGCTTGCCAGGTAGAGCGCCGCGTTGGCCACGTCGAGCGCGGTGGAGAAGCGGCCGAGCGGGATGGTGGCGAGGAACTTGGCCTTGCGCTCCTCGGTGATCGGACCGCCGGCGAACTCGGCCGCCAGGCCGGTGTCCGGGTTGAAAACGGGGTTGATGCAGTTGACGCGGATGTTGTCCGGGCCGAACTCGGCGGCCAGCGACTTGCTGGTGGTGATCACCGCGCCCTTCGAGCCGTTGTACCAAGTGAGGCCGGGCCGGGGACGCACGCCGGCGGTAGAGGCGATGTTGATGAACGCACCGCCGCCATTGGCGCGGAAGGCCGGCACCGCGTGGATCGTGGAGAGATAGATGCTCTTCACGTTGACTGCAAAGCAGCGGTCGAACTCCTCCTCGCTCACTTCGAGGGCCGGGCGGTTGCGGTGGGTCCAGCCGGCGTTGTTCACCATCACGTCGAGCTTGCCGTGGCGCTGCACCGCGGCGGCGACCAGCGCCTGCACCTCGGCCGACTTCGTGACATCGGCCGCGAAGAAAGAGGCCCTGCCGCCGGCACGCAGAATGGCCTCGACCACCTGCTCGCCGAGCGCGGCGTTGATGTCGTTCACGATGACCTGCGCGCCCTCGGCCGCCAGCCGCTTGGCAATGCCTTCGCCGATGCCGCCGCCGGCGCCGGTCACGATGATGGATTTGTCCTTGACGCGCATTCTGAGTCTCCAGGGATGAGGGAAGAAACGGGCAAGTGTAGGCACCTCGAAGACGGGACGGAGCAGCCTTGCGGCCATTCGGATCGGTGTCCTACAGGTGGAGGCTTCGACCCCTTGCACATTGATGTCCACCGCGATTCAGGACAAGCATGGAACATGGCGAGGTACACAGCGTCTCGGACATCCTCGATACGCTCGAGCGCTCGGCAACTCGTTCCTCCGAAGTGAGCGGGGGAGAGATCGTCCAGGCATTCGGCGGCCGAAGCTATGGACCCTTCCTGATCCTTCCCGCGCTGCTCGAACTCTCTCCGCTGGGCGGACTGCCGGGGGTTGCGAGCGCGATGGCGTTGCTGGTGGTCCTGGTGGCGACTCAACTGTTGCGAGGCAAGCGGTGCTGCTGGCTTCCCGAATTCATGGCCAAGCGGTCCATTCATTCCGACAAGCTGACCAAGGCGATCGCCAAGATGAGACCGCTGGGCAGATGGCTCGACAAATGGTTTCACGGACGCCTGCGTTCGCTGACGCGGCGTCCATTCGTTCGGACGGGGGCGATCGCCTGCATCCTTCTGGCGATGGCGGTGCCGCTGTTCGAACTGGTGCCGTTCGCGAGCACGGCCCCCATGGCGGCCATCGCCCTGTTCGGCCTTGCGCTGCTGGTGCACGACGGCGCGCTGATGATCGCGGCCTCGGTTGCGTCGTTCGCAACCGTTGTCCTGGTCTTCGTTCTCCTGCCCAGGTTCTTGAGTGGCGCGCTCTAGCGGGCCCGGAGGCTCACAAGCCTATCGGCAGGATTGAAATTCCCGAACCATGGCTTAGATGAGAATTACTATCATCTGAGGCATGCAGCAAAGCCCGTCCCTCGCCAGCGCCGCCGGGCGCCCCTCCTTGCCCTTGCGGCAGGCCCTCGGAATCGCCCTCGTCCTGGCGGGCGTGCTGGTGCTGGGCGCGCAGTTCTGGCAGTACGCCGCCAACCATCCGGTGGTGCTGCAGGCGCTGACCGGCGGCTCGATCGCCGCGCTCGCGACTGCGCTGGGCACCCTGCCCATCGTGTTCTCGCAGCGGCTGTCGGAGCGCACGCAGGACACGCTGTTCGGCTTCGGCGCCGGCGTGATGCTCGCGGCGAGCGCTTTCTCCCTGATCATTCCGGGCATTGCCGCGGCGCGCGCCTCGGGCGCGGATGCTTGGGGCGCCGGGGGCATCGTGGCCAGCGCGATCCTGCTGGGCGGCCTCGCGCTGCTGGTGCTGGACCGGGTGCTGCCGCACGAGCATTTCATCAAGGGCGTGGAAGGGCGGGACGCGCGCGCACTCCGGCGCACCTGGCTCTTCGTGTTCGCGGTCGCACTGCACAACCTGCCAGAGGGCCTGGCGATCGGGGTCGGCTTTGCCGGCGGGGACGCCCTGCGCGGCAGCGCGCTGGCAACCGGCATTGCGATCCAGGACGTGCCCGAAGGCCTGGTCGTCGCCGCGGCGCTGCTGGCCGCTGGCTACCGCCGGACGTTCGCGGTGGCGATCGGCATGGCCTCCGGCCTGGTCGAGCCGCTGGGGGCGGTGTTGGGTGCGGCGATCGTCAGCCACTCGGCCCTGCTGCTGCCCTGGGGCCTGGGCTTTGCCGCCGGCGCGATGCTCTTCGTGATCAGCCACGAGATCATCCCCGAGTCCCACCGCAAAGGCCACGAGGCCTTCGCGACGGGTGGGCTGATGGTGGGGTTCGTGTTGATGATGTTGCTCGACACGGCCCTCGCCTGATGCTCAGCCGTGGCGCACCGCCACGGTCTTGAGCGTGGTGAAGCCGTAGAGCGCCTCGAACCCTTTCTCGCGCCCGTAGCCCGAGGACTTGACGCCGCCGAAGGGCAGCTCGACGCCGCCGCCGGCGCCGTAGTTGTTGACGAAGACCTGGCCGCTCTTCACCCGCCTGGCCATGCGGAACTGGCGCGCGCCGTCCTTCGTCCAGATGCCGGCGACCAGGCCGAACTGGGTGGCGTTGGCCTGCGCGACGGCTTCGTCCTCGTCGCGGAAGGACATGGCCGCGAGCACCGGGCCGAAGACTTCCTCCTGCGCCAGCCGATGCGTCACCGGCACGTCGCGCAGCAGGGTGGGCGCCTGGTAGAAGCCGGTCTGCGGCGCCTCGTCGACCACCACGCCCTGGGCCACCATCGGGATGCCGGCATGCTGGGCGTCGGACAGGAAGTCCCAGACGCGCTGCTGCTGCGTCTGGCGGATCAGCGGCCCGACGTCCAGGTCCATGGCGGCCGGCCCCACGCGCAGCGCCTCGAAGGCCTGGCCCAGGCGTTCCAGCAGCAGCTCGTAGATCTCGCGCTCGACCAGCACCCGCGAGCCGGCCGAGCAGGTCTGGCCGGCGTTCTGCACGATGGCGTTGATCAGCACCGGGATGGCGGCGCCCAGGTCGGCGTCGGCAAAGATGATCTGCGGGCTCTTGCCGCCGAGCTCCAGCGTGACGGGGCAATGGCGCTCCGCCGCCACCTGCTGGATCAGCGTGCCCACCTTGGGGCTGCCGGTGAAGCTGATGTGGTCGATGCCCGGATGACGCGCCAGCGCATCGCCCACCTCGTGGCCATAGCCGGTCACGATGTTGATGGCCCCCGGCGGGAACCCGACCTCCGCCGCCAGTTGCGCGACCCGGATCAGCGACAGGCAGGCGTCTTCCGAGGGCTTGACGACGCAGACATTGCCGGCGGCCAGGGCCCCGCCCACGCTGCGGCCGAAGATCTGCATGGGGTAGTTCCACGGAATGATGTGGCCGGTGACGCCGTGCGGCTCGCGCCAGGTGAAGACGCTGTAGCCGTCCTGGTAGGGGATGGTCTCGCCATGCAGCTTGTCGCAGGCGCCGGCATAGAACTCGAAATAGCGCACCAGCGCCAGCGCATCGGCACGCGCCTGCTTGACGGGCTTGCCGCAGTCGCGCTGCTCCAGCAGCGCGAGCTCGTCCGTGTGCTCGGCGATCTTCTGCGACAGCTTGTAGAGCAGCCGGCCGCGCTCGGCCGCGCTCTGCTTCTGCCAGCCGCCTTCGAAGCAGTCGCGCGCGGCGCGCACCGCCGCGTCGATGTCGGCGGCATTGCCGCGCTGCAGTTCGTCGAAGGGCTGGCCGTCCGACGGGTCCAGGACGGGGAGGGTGCGGCCCGTGGAGGAGGGGACGCTTTCGTTGGCGATGTAGTGGAGCTGCATGGCGTGAATTGTGGCGCGGGGGGAAGCGCCGCGCAGTTTTGCTCAGAAAGGCGAGAAAAATTACTACGCAAAACTACCGCATCGTGCAATTGATGGCATACAAAACGTTACACTGCCCGGGCCCTGGAAGGGCCCCCCGAGCGGTCGATCCAATGCTCGAGCGCCAAAAGATCAACAACCTACTTTCGAGGACGGACGGATGGCGATTGTCAACGGCACCGCAGGCAACGACTTGCTGAGCGGAACGGCGAGCATCGACAGCATCGATGGCCAGGGAGGCAACGACTCGATCTCGGGCTTCGAGGGGAATGACACCATCCGCGGCGGTGCAGGCGACGACTATCTGTTCGGCGATGGCGGGAGCGACACCATCTTCAGCGATGCCGGCCAGGACATGATCTGGGGCGGCGCAGGTTCCGATTTCATCGTCGGGAACGGCAGCTGGAGCGTTTGGGCACGCCACGATTTCGATCCGGGCCCGATCAACGCGAACATGCAGATGGGCACGGTGGTCGACGGCTGGGGCGGGATCGACACGCTGTCGCAGATCTATTCGGTCGCCGGGTCCAGCTACAACGACACGCTCGACGCCAAGGGCACGACCTCGATGATCGGCTTCATCGGCGGCGGCGGCGACGACAGGATGACGGGGGGATGGGCCGGCGACGTGCTGTTCGGCTCCGAAGGCAACGACACGATCGATGGCGGCGACGGGGCTTCGGGTCTGCGCGAAGGCGCCGTGGGCTCGGCCTATCGGCTCTACCGGGCGACGCTCGCCCGGGAGCCCGACGTGAAGGGCTTCGAGGACTGGGTCCATGCGCTCAACCATGGCATGTCCGTGGAAACCGCGGCCTCGCAGTTCCTGACCTCGCCCGAGTTCCAGGCGGTCTACGGTGCGCTGGACAACACGCAGTTCGTCACCCTTCTCTACAGGAACGTGCTGGGGCGCGCGCCCGATGCCGGCGGCTTGTCGGGGTGGGTCGGGTCCCTCGATGCGGGCGCCTCGCGGGCGAGCGTGGTTGCGGGATTTTCCGATTCGACCGAATTCAAGAACAACACCTCGCTGGAAGTGGACGCCTTTGCAACTTCGAAGGTGAGCAACGAGCACCAAGGCCAGGTCTATCGGCTCTACCTGGCCACGCTCGGTCGCGAGCCGGATGCCGGCGGCTTCCTGAACTGGATGAACGCGCTGGACACCGGCAGCCAATCGTTGAAGACGGTGGCCGCCGGCTTCGTGGGCTCGACGGAATTCCAGCAGAACTACGGATCGTTGAACAACACGCAGTTCGTCACGCTGCTCTACAGGAACGTGCTGGGGCGCACGCCCGACGCGGGCGGCCTGTCGAACTGGGTGAACGCACTGAACAACGGCATGAGCCGGGCCGATGTCGTGGTCGGCTTCTCGGACTCCGCCGAGTTCCGCGGGGCGAGTTCCTACTGGTTCGACAACTACATGTCCAACAGCTTCGGCAGCTGGGACGACTGGATCGAGGGCGGCGCCGGCAACGACGTGCTGATCGGCGGCCGCGGCGCGGACGACTTCTCGTTCCGCCTGTCGGACGCCGGCGGCGCCAACGATGTCTACGGCCTGGAGAACATCGACCGGCTCTGGTTCCACGGCTACGGCTACAACAGCGCGTCGGACGTGCTGTCGCACATGAGCCAGAACGGGCAGAACGTCGTGTTCTCCGATGCGGGGCAGAGCATCACCTTCCACAACATCACCCTGGCGCAGGTCGCGCAGTCCGACATCTACCTGACCACCACGGCGTAGCGAACCCACGCGGCGTTCCTTTCGCACCACGCCTCGAAGCACGTCGACTCCAGAGTGAACGATCCTGCCGCCTCCGCCCCAGCGCGCCTGGCCCTGTCCGCGCTGGAACCCATCGCGGCGCATTTTTCGCTGGGGCTGACGCCGCGCGCCATCGGCCAATCTCTGGGCTGGCAACCGGCGACGAGGGTCACGCTCGAGGACATCCGGTGGGCCGCCCAGGCGCTGGGCCTCAAGGCCAGGCCGGTCGATGTCCGGTGCCGCGCGACCGGCCGGCGCTTCGGGCGCAGGAAGGCGGGCGGACCCGCCACCGTGCCGGTTCCCGGCCTGCTGCTCGGGCCCGACGACAAGATCGCCACCCTGGTTGCGCGGCGCTCGACCCCCGCTCCCCATCCGCCGGGCGGCCAGGGAACCGGCCCTGCCGATGCGCAGTCGCCGCCGTCGCCCGGGGCCGCCGAAGAGTTTCTGCTGTGGGAGCCGGGCAAGGCGCGATTCCGCTGGGTCGGCCTGGATGCGCTCACCGACGAGTACGGGCAGCAAGGCTCGCTCACGGCGCTCGTGTTCCACCAGCCGCTGCGCCTGGCGACTCCGCCGGGCGAGGCGCCGCCGCGCTTCGGCCTCGCCTGGTTCGTCCCGCTGCTGTGGCGCTACCGCAAGCCGCTCGGCCAGGTGCTGCTCGGCGCCTTCCTGCTTCAGCTCGTCGCATTGACGACGCCCCTGTTCAGCCAGGTCATCATCGACAAGGTGCTGATGCACAAGAGCCTCTCGACGCTGCACGTGCTCGGCATCGGCATGGCCGGGCTCATCGTGTTCGAGGCGGTGACCAGCGTGCTGCGGGGCTACATGCTGGCGCACACCTCGGCGCGGCTGGATGCCGGGCTGTCCAGCGAGCTGTTCAGGCATCTCCTGAGCCTGCCGCTGCGCTATTTTGAGCAGCGCCAGGCCGGCGACACGCTGGCACGCACGCGCGAGCTCGAGAACATCCGCGGCTTCTTCACCGGCAGCGCCCTCACGACGCTGCTGGACGGCCTGTTCATCGGCATCTTCATCGCGGTGATGCTGCTCTACAGCATCAAGCTGACCCTGGTTGCGCTGATCGGCCTGCCGCTGCTCGCGATGATCAGCCTGGTCGCGCAGCCTCTCTTCGAGCGCGCCCTGAAAGCCAGGTTCGACCGAAGCGCCGAGGCGGGCAATTTCCTGGTCGAGAGCATCCAGGGCGTGCACACCGTCAAGAGCCTCGCGCTCGGCGCGATCTGGCAGCGCAAGTGGGACCTGCTGGCGGCCCGTCAGGTCACGGCCGGCTTCGACGTGCAGAAGTTCGGCAATGCAGCCCAGAGCGTTTCGCAGGCCGTGCAGCGCGCCATGACGCTGGCCGTCCTCTGGGTCGGAACGACCCTGGTCATGGAGAACCAGCTGTCGGTCGGCGGCCTGATCGCGTTCCAGATGCTCGCCGGCCAGGTGCTGCAGCCGGTCGCCCGGCTGGTCGGCCTGTGGCAGAACTTTCAGCAGGTCAAGCTCTCGGTCGACCGGCTGGGCGACCTGATGAACGCGCGGCCCGAGTCCGTGGGCATCGAAACCCAGGCCATGCCGATGCTGCGCGGCCGCATCGAGCTGCAGTCGCTGCATTTCCGGTATCAGCCGGAGGCGCCGCTCGTCCTGCGGGACCTGAGCCTCGTCATCGAGCCCGGCGAGGTGGTGGGCATCGTCGGGCGGTCCGGTTGCGGCAAGTCCACGCTCACGCGCCTGATCCAGCGGCTGTACGGCGTGGAGTCCGGCCGCGTGCTGATCGACGGCCAGGACATCGCCCATGGCGACGCGCAAAGCCTGCGGCGCCAGATCGGCGTGGTGCTGCAGGACAGCTTTCTCTTCAGCGGCACGGTGGCGGAGAACATCGCGATCGCGCAGCCCGGCACGCCGCTGGAGCGCATCGTCCATGCCGCCCGCCAGGCCGGCGCCCATGACTTCATCGCCGGCCTGCCGCAGGGCTACGACACGCCGGTCGGCGAGCGCGGTGCGCTGCTGTCCGGCGGCCAGCGCCAGCGCATCGCCATCGCACGTGCCCTGATCGGCGATCCGCGCATCCTGCTGCTCGACGAGGCGACCAGCGCGCTGGATGTGGAGAGCGAGATGGCGATCCACGCCAACATGGCGCAGATCTGCCGCGGGCGCACGGTGATCATGGTCGCGCACCGCCTCTCCACCTTGCGCGACTGCCACCGGATCGTGGTGCTCGACGGCGGCGGCATCGTGGAGCAGGGCGCCATGAGCGATCTGCTGGAACAGGACGGGCCTTTCGCCAGGATGTGGACGATGCAGCAGCAGGACGTGGCGCACCGGGCGCCCCATCTGCGCCCGCTGCCGGCACGTGCCATGCAGCAGCAGGAGGCCGCGGCATGACGATGCTGCTCTCCGCGAAGGAGCGGACCTTTCATTCCCCGGCGCTGGCGATCGTCGAGACCCCGGCGGCGCCGCTGGCCGCCGGCCTGATGTGGGCCCTGGCGGCACTGCTCCTGGGTGCGATCGCCTGGGCCTGCATCGGCGAGGTCGAAATCGTGGCCACGGCGCCGGGCCGCCTGATTCCAGACGGCCGCGTGAAGGTGCTGCAGACCATCGAGCCGGCGCTCGTGCGCGCGGTCCACGTGCGGGAAGGGCAAAGGGTGAAGGAGGGCGATCTGCTGATCGAGCTCGACCCCACCCTGTCGCAGGCCGATCTCTCCAGCAGCCAGCAGCGCCTGCAGCAGAACCAGCAGCAGATGGCCCGCCTGAGCCTGGAGCTGAGGGGCCAGCACCTGCCCCAGGGCCTGGGCGCCGAAGCGCAGGCCAAGGCCCCGCCCGCGACGCTGACGCCCGGTCAGCTGGCCACCATCCAGGCACGCGAGGCCGCCTACGAGGCCAAGCTGGCCGAGGCGAGGGCCGCTGTCGAAGAGAAGACGAAGGCCATCACCTCGGCAGAGGCGACGCACACCAAGCTGCGGATCAATTTCGAGCTGGCCGGCAAGCGCTACCAGCAGAGCCTCGCCCTGGTCAAGGAAGGCTTCTTCAGCGAAGCCGAGCGGCTGAAGCAGCAGCAGGAGGTGGTCAGCCTGGAGCATGACCTGGCCGCGCAGACCCAGACGCTCGCCCAGCTGCGCGCCGGCCTGCAGGAGGCGCGCCATCGCCAGGCGGTGGTGGAGCAGGAGCGCAAGGTGCAGATCCTGGCCGAGGTCGAGCAGGCCAGCAAGGAGGGCATGGCGCTCCAGGCCGAGTTCGCCAAGGCGCAACAGCTGAATGCGCTGAAGACCCTGCGCGCGCCCGTGGCCGGGGTGGTCCAGAGCATCGGCATCACCACGCTGGGCAGCGCGGTCGCAGCCAACCAGCCCTTGCTGACCATCGTTCCCGAGAACACGCCCTTGATCGCCGAGGTCTTCCTGAGCAACAACGACATCGGCTATGTCAGGGTCGGACAGGCCGTCGAACTCAAGATGGACAGCTTTCCGTTCACCCAGTACGGGGCGGTGGCGGGCACGGTCAAGTGGATCAGCGCCGATGCGGAATTCCAGAACCCGCAGGCGCTCGACCGGCAGAGCGGGCCGGGGCGACCGGGCGCGGCGAGCCAGCCCTTGGGCAACGACGTTCCGGACCCGCGGGCCGGTGGCCTGACCTACCGGGCCCAGATCGCGCTGGCCTCGGGCGAGGCGAGCATCCTCGTGAAGGGCCGCCCGCAGGCATTGCAGTCCGGGATGAGTCTTCAGGCCGATATCCAGACGGACCGGCGCAGGCTGATCCAGCTGCTGCTGAACCCGTTGGAAAAGGGCTGGACCGAGGGCGTCAGCGTTCGCTGAATGCGCAACGCACCCATTGCGTCACTTCGACGCCGTCGGCTTCGGCAGCGCCTTCAGCGCATTGAGCATGCGCTCCACATGCTTGTCCGGGTTGAGGTTCTGGTAGTAGTAGGCGACCGTGCCGTTGGGCGCCACCACGTAAGACAGCCGGTTGGCGAAATCGGGGCGCGTCTGCATCACGGCGTCGAAACCCTCGATCACGACCTTCGAGCGGTCGGCCGCCACCGGGAACTTGCTCTGGCACTGCTTGACCGAGAAGTCCTTCAGCGTGTCGATGTCGTCGGCCGAGACGCCGATCACCGAGGCGCCCTCCGCCTCGAACTGGCCCATGGCCTCGGCGAAGGCATGCGCCTCGATGTTGCAGTCGGTGGTGCCGGCGGCCGGGAAGAAATACACCACCACCGGGCCCTTGGCCAGCGCGTCGGCCAGCGAATAGTTGAAGGTCTTGCCGCCCAGCGCGGCGGTGGCCGTGAACTTCGGCACCGGATCGCCGATGTCCAGGGCCGCGAAGGCCGGGCAAAGCGCGGAACCTGCGACTGCGAAGGCGGCGAGACGCGCGAGAATCCGTCGGGTCATGGTGTAACTCCGGGAAGAGGCATCGCGAAATTCTAGAACCCGAACGGATTGTGCGGCAGGGTGAAACCGGCAAGCGACCGGCGCCGTATACGGACAACGATCAGAGAGAGGAACGATCATGAACGCATGGGTCCATCTGCTGCGCGCTGCGTTGCTGTGTGTCCTCGCCGCCGGGCTTGCGGCCTGCGGCTCGCTGCCGCCGGCGAAGGAGCGGCCCATGGCGTTCGCGGCGCCTCCCGATCCGTCGACCACCCTGGCCAAGGTGGTGGCGGCGTCCACGCCGCCCGGCGAGCATTCCGGCTTCCGCCTGATGCCGCTGGGCGTGTATTCGCTGGACGCCCGCATCCAGCTCGCCAAGCGTGCCGAGCACTCGCTGGTGGTGCAGTACTACCAGCTCGAGAACGACGGCGTCGGCCGCCTGCTGATGCGCTCGCTGCGCGAGGCTGCGGCCCGCGGCGTCAAGGTGCGCATCCTGGTGGACGATCTCTACACCGAAAAGAGCCAGTACCTGCTGCTGGCGCTTTCGCGCACGCCCAATGTCGAGGTGCGGCTCTTCAACCCCTTCTGCTGCGGGCGCGACGGCTTCCTGTCGCGCTTCGTCGCTTCGCCGGCCGAGATCTATCGGCTCAACCATCGCATGCACAACAAGCTGTTCATCGCCGACGGCGTGATGGCGGTGGTCGGCGGGCGCAACATCGCCGACGAGTATTTCGTGCTGAGCGAGGCGCAGAACTTCATCGACATGGACGCGGTGGTGGTGGGCAGGGTGCTGCCGCAGCTCGAAGCCATCTTCGACACCTACTGGAACAGCGAGCAGGTCTGGCCGATTGCCGACATCGTGCGCGGCCAGGGCGGCGCGACGCCCGGCACCGCCGAGTTCGATGCCTGGGTGGACATGGCCGCGCCGGCGCCCAAGATCGTGCTGCCGCCCAACGACATCCTGGGCTACGGGCCGATCTCCGAGGAGCTCGACGAGGGGCGCATGGGCCTGCTGTGGGGCGTGGCCCATGCCGTGGCGGACCCGCCCACCAAGCCCACGACCATGACCGCCGACGAGGCCCTGGCCACCAGCGTGACGATGCGGATCTGGAGCAACCTGCTCGAGGCCAGGCAGGAGGTGCAGATGACCTCGCCCTACCTGGTGCCGGGCGAGAAGGGCATGGCCGCCTTCGAGGCGCTGGGCAAGCGCAAGGTCAAGCTCGTGCTGCTGACCAACTCGCTGGCGGCCAACGACGAGCCGCTGGTCCACACGGGCTACATGCGCTATCGCGAGCGCCTGCTGAGAGCCGGCGCCGACCTCTACGAGCTGAGTCCCGAGCGCACCACCGCGAGCAAGCGCTTCGGCTCCTTCGGCAGCTCGCTGGGGCGGCTGCACGCGAAGACCGCAGCCATCGACCGCTCGCGCATCATGATCGGCTCGGCCAACCTCGATCCGCGCTCGGCCACGCAGAACACCGAGATGGGCATGCTGATCGACAGCCCGCAGCTGGCACGCGAGATGCTGCGGGTGATCAGCGTGAGCCGGGTCCAGAACTCCTACCGCCTGCGGCTGGCCAAGGACACCGGCCGGCTCGAATGGCTGACCACCGATGGCGAGAAGGAAGTCGTGCTCACGTCCGAGCCGGAGGCGACCTTCTTCCAGCGCTTCTACAACAGGCTGATCGCGCCGATCGTGCCGGAAATGCTGTTGTAGCCGGGCGTGGCAGCCAACTTGCCATCTCCGCCCGCGCGCCGGCTTCGCCGGCCGCGGCTGCGCCACTGGCGTGATTGGCAAAGCCTCGCCTATCTGGCGGCACTGCCGGCGCTTGCGGCGTGGCAATGGGTTCACGGCTTCCACTGGCTGCTCTACGGGCTGGTGCTCTTTCTCACGCTCGGCGTCAGCGTGATCCATCACAACCATGCGCACCTGCGGCTGTGGCACGGCCGCCGTGCGAACCGCTTCACCGATTTCTGGCTGACCCTTCTGCAGGGCCATCCGACCTTCGTGTTCTGGCCGGCGCATGTGGCCAATCACCACCGCTTCCGGCACGGGCCGCAGGACGCGGCGCGCACCTATCGCTTCGGCGGGGACACCAATCACCTCTTTGGCTATCTGGTGCATCCGTTGCAGGCGGCGACCGTGCTCTACCCGATGTTCATCGCCTGGCTCGCCACCCTGCGCCGCCACCGGCCCGGCGCATGGCGCTACTGCATGGCGCAGTACCTCCTGTGGCTGGGCAGCTGGGCGGCGCTGCTGACGCTCGACTGGCGCCGCGCGCTGCTGTTCGTGATCCTGCCGCAGCTGCACGGCCTGCATTGGCTGCTGGCCACCAACTACCTTCAGCATGCGCATGCGGACGCGCGGCCGGGGGCGAAGGGCCCGTCCCTCGACTACGCCCGCAACTTCGAGGGGCTGGTCAATCCGCTGCTCTTCAACATCGGCCTGCACACGGCGCACCACGAGCATTCGCAGGCCCACTGGTCGGAGCTCGCGCGGCTGCACCGCGAACGCTACCGCGACCGCGTCCACCCGGCGCTCAACGAGCGTGGCCTCCTGCCCTACATGGGGCGCGTGTTCCTGCTGGGGGCGCTGGTGCCGCGCTTTCGCAGCCGTTCGCTGATGCCTGCGAGTTCTCTTCCACCGCCCTGACCCATGCCCGTCCCGTTCCAACGCGTCTACCTCGAAAGCGCCGGCTACTTCATGCCCGGCGAACCCGTGTCCAACGAAGGCATGGATGCCTACATCGCGCCGCTCAACCGGATGTCCGAGCGCATCAAGCGGCGCATCCTGGCCGAGAACGGCATCCGCGAACGCTACTACGCGATCGACGCCGAAGGCCGCACCCTGTACGGCAATGCCCAGCTGGCGGCGGGCGCCGTCCGCCACTGCCTCGGGCAGGGCGCGGCCGCGCTCTCGCGCGTTTCGCTGCTGGCCAGCGGCTCCTCGGGCGGCGATACGCTGATGCCCGGCTTCGCCAACATGATCCAGGGCGAGCTGGCGGCGCCGCCCATGGAGACGCTGTCGGTGCATGGCATCTGCGCGGCCGGCGTGTCGGCCATCCAGGCAGCGGCGCAGGGCGTGGAGATGGGGGCGCACCGCTCGGCACTCGCCGTGGCGAGCGAAATGCCCTCGCGCCTCTTCAAGCGCTCGCGCTTCGCGGCCCGGGGCTACGACTGCGATTTCGACTCGCACTTCCTGCGCTGGATGCTGTCCGATGGCGCCGGCGCCTTGCTGCTGTCGGACGGGGCGCCGGCGCTGGCCGGCACGCCTGGCGCACCCGGCGTTCGGCTGCGCCTCAAGTGGATCCACCAGCGCGCCTTCTCGGGCGACTACCCGGTGTGCATGCAGCTGGGCCTGACCGAGGATCGCGCGCGTGGGCACCTGGATTTCTCCTCCTGGGGCGAGGCCGAGGCCGCGGGCGCGCTATCGCTGCGGCAGGACATCCGGCTGCTGCCGCACCTGTTCGACATCGGCATCCACGAGTACGCGGGGCTGGTGCGCGAGGGCTGGCTCGACCCTGCGCGGGTCGACCATTTCCTGTGCCACTACTCGTCGGCGAAGTTCATCCCCGTGGTCGACGAGCTGATGCAAAAGGCCGGCCTCGCGATCCCGCGCGAGCGCTGGTACAGCAACCTGGCCTGGCGCGGCAACACGGGCGCCGCCTCGATCATGATCATGCTGGCCGAATTCCTGCAGACCCGCCGCCTGCGGCCGGGCGAGCAGATCTTCTGCTATGTGCCGGAATCGGGGCGCTTCATGGCGGCGTTCATGCTGTTCGAGCTCGAAGCGGCGGATGCCGCGGTTGCGGGCGCACCGGTGCGCACGGCAGCGCCGGCGCCGGCCGATGCCGATGCCGATGCAGAACCCGAGTCCATCGCCCCGCCGCACGACCCGGCGAGCGCGCCCGGGCCGCTGGGCGGACTGCTTGCCGAACTGGCCTCGATCTGGCACGACTATCGCTCGCGCGTCTGGCGCACGCCGCTGGTGCGGCAGATCCGCGAGCGCCGCTTCGCGCTGCCGGACTACCTGAACTGGATGGAAAACTGGATTCCCCAGGTGCGCGAAGGCAGCAAGTGGATGCGCGAAGGCGCCGCCTCGCTGGGCCAGCCCTACGAGGCCCTGGCTTCCCTGATCGGCGTGCATGCCCGCGAGGAGCAGGACGACTTCATGATCCTGTTCAAGGACTACCGCAAGGCCGGCGGCAGCGTGGCCGATATCGACGCGCTGCGCCGCAACCCCGGCGGCGAGGCGCTCAATGCCTACCTGCATGGCCTGGCCGCGACGCCGAACCCGATCGGCCTGCTGGGCGCGATCTACATCATCGAAGGCACGGGCCAGCGCATCGTGCCGGCGCTGCTGCCGCTGATCAAGGCAGGCGTGAGACTGCGGCCCGAGGCCTTGCGCTTCCTCGAATACCACGGCCACAACGACGAGAACCACCTGAACCGCTGGCTGGCCGCCGTCGAGATGGCGATGGCGCTGGACGAGGAGGGCGGGGCGGCGCGCCGCATCATCGACACCGCTCGCCACACCGCCGCGCTCTACCTGATGCAGTTCGAGCACGTCACGCAGCAACAGCGAAAGCACGCATGAAGCCGATGCCCGATTTCCTCGCGCAGGCGCACGACCCGCGCGACCCCAGCCCCTGGCTCGCGCTCTACCTCGACCAGAGCACGCCGCTGCCCGATCCGGTCAAGGCGGCCTGGCTGGCCGACTCGAGCTCGGGCTCGCGGCAATACCTGCTGCCTTTCCTGCGACCGCTGGCGCGCATGGCCATCGTGCTGTTCCAGGTGTGCAAGGTCTTCGTGCCGCGCAACTGGTCGCATTCGCGGCTTCTGCACCGTCTGCTGGCCTGGGGCTTGAAGCGCTTCGTCTCGCCGGAGGCGAACTGGCTGATCCTGCGCCATTTCCACCTGGGCTCGCAGGTGCTGGCTTTCATCGCCGCCAACTCGCCGGTGCCGGTGGAGACTTCGCCGCTGGAGCCGGAGGACCTCGACGCGTTGAAGGACGACATGTTCCTGAAGCACGACCTGAACCTCTTCAATTTTGTGATCCGCCTCAATCAGGGGCTGCGTGCCCAGGGCCTGGAGCTGACCAAGGCGCAGGAGGTCGATTTCTCGATGATCCGCGAGCCCCGGGTGCGGCTGGAGGACATGCCGAAGGGGCGGCTCAACTTTCTGGACCTGCAAAGCGCGATCGAGCTGTTCACCCCGCTCTACCAGCTGATGCTCACCGACAACGACTTCTGGCGCGCCGCCAATTCGCTGCAGCTGGACGAGACCATCGGCATCTACGCCGCCACGCTGCTGGACGCGCCCGAGCACCTGATCCTGGTGAACAACAAGCATCCGCTGGTGCCGCTGTCCACCCTGCGGGCGGGGCACCGGCTGGTGATTCATGGCCTTTCGACCGAGATGCTGCACAGCCTGCTGGTAAAGTTCCGTGCTGCCCGGGAGGCTGGCGCTGCCGGCGGTCACTTGTAATCCCGCGCCATTCCCCCACATGCCCCTCATGAACGCTACCCCCTCTCCGGCGCCCCAGATCGGGCGCGTCATGCGCCCTGTCGAGCCGGATGCCGCTTATGTCCAAGGCTGAAATCAAGACTGCCATCGTCGCCGATGGCCTGCGCTACAAGGCCAAGGCCTCGGGGTCTCCCTTCCGCGCATCGGCCTCCTTCAGCGGCGCGACCATGTCCTGCTTCCTGTGCGGCAAGCACCGCGTGCGCTCCCAGATGCGCACGCGCCAGTTCCTGGGGAAGTCGCAGACGGTCTGCGCACCCTCCTGCAAGGCGCTGGAAGAAGCCGAGGCAGCCGAGGCGGCTTCGGAGTAAATCTTCCGCGGCGGCCCGGCAACGCGCGCGCAGGCGCGCGGCCATTTCGTGACATTTTCAAGACCCTGCACGCCAATCTGGCGCTGCAGACCGGCTACCAAAAGCGCGAAATTCGATCTACAGTTGGAAACAATTGATGCAAATATTTGCTTCAATACCTAAGTTCTAATTCACGGTCGAATAAATGTTTCCGCTTAAAACCATTCACTGCTATTGGTTGAGGCGCGTCCGCGACATCGAAAAGGACGGTTTGCAATGAGCCGGCCTCCCCGTCATGTCGTCATGCAGGTCGTCAAGCGCTCGGGTGGTGCCATGCACCACGTCGAGTTCACCATGGACGACAACTTCGCTGAGCGACTGCGCCAATTGCGCTCGCTGGTGCCGCCGCTCACCGCCCTGAACAAGCAGCGCGATCTCGTGATCGACAAGGTGCGCGTGCGCTTGCCCACCGCCGTCTGGCGCCTCGGCGGCGAGGAGGCCGCGCAGGTCGACGGCTCCTGCATCGTGATTGCTGCCGAGGGCTTCTTCAATTGCGGGGGCAAGGACCGCAAGACCAAGGAAAAGCTGGTCACCTACACCTTCCCGATCGCGCGCCTCATCGAGCTGCACACCGAGCGGCCGGCCGGCGAAACCTTCTACATCCGCGACGGCATCTTCACCAACGACGAGCCTGCCAACTCCGCAGCCGGCCGCTGGGTCGCCTCGCTGCATGAAATAGAAGAGATGCGCCCCCCGGAGTCGCCGTCCGACTTCGACACACTGCAGGGCGTGCCGCTGAGCACCGAGCAGGGTGCGCTGCCGACCCACGGCGCCAGCCTGAACTGAGTCCGGCGGCGGCACGTTCGCCGCCGCGCCTCCACACTCACTGAAGCTTCACCTCGACCCGCCGTGCCTCGGCCGGCGGCCCGCCGGCTTGCGCCTGGGCCGGCTTTGAGAGCTCCACCTTGTCGTCCGGCACGCCCGCCATCCGGAGCGCGGCGCCGACCGCCATGGCGCGCTGCTTGGCGAGCTCTGCGTTCTTCTCGGCGTCGCCGGTGGCATCGTGGTAGCCGCTGACCAGCACGCGCCCGCCGCTCTGCTGCACGGACTTCACGATGTCGGCCAGCGCGGCGCTGGAGCCGGCCGGCACTTCGGCGCTGGCAGAGGCGAAGTAGAACTTGACCACGCCGCCATCGGTCTTGATCGAGGCGCCCGTGTCACCGGCCGCCGCCGGCGCCGCAGCGGGTGCCGGCGCCGGCGCCGG
>DATFFA010000088.1:0-11436 GCA_035250605.1 Variovorax sp.
GGCTCCGCATCCCGGAAATCCGGCGCCCGTCCGCGGATACGAGCGGCGAGCCTCGACATGGCCTTTTGCATCGCGTTCCTTGCGTCTCTGGAAGATGAAACCGAAGAGCAACCATCATGCACCTGGCGCGAGAAGTCGAGCGACGAGGGCGTAATCTTTGTAACGAACGGCCGCGGTGCCCAAACAGCCCGTGTCGAGAATGCCGCCCAGTCTCTTCGCGCGCGCCATCGGATGCGAGGCGGAGAGCCTCGCATCCCTCGTGCGAACCTCGCTCAACCAAAAGCTGCGCCCCTGGGTCATCGTTGCTGCTCCAGTGTCGTCTCGGCGAGCCGGATCACCGGCAGGTCGACCATTCGGCCGTCCAGGCTGAAAGCCTGGCCCTGGTGCTCGCGCGCCCCTTCAAGCACACCCCGGGCCCATGCCAACTCGCTGGCCGAGGGCGAGAAGGTCTCGTTCACCGGACCGATCTGTGCCGGATGAATGCACAGCTTGCCGCCGAAGCCGAAGGCGCGCGCGCGCTGCGCATCGGCCCACTGTCGTTCGCGATCGCCGGTATCGACGTTGACGCCGTCGACCGGCGCCGGCAGTTGCGCGCGCCGCGAGGCGGCAACCAGCGCGAAGCGCGCCGGCACGAGCTCGACCTCCTGCGGGCCGCTGCGCATCCCCAGATCCAACTGGAAGTCCAGATGACCGAAGGCGAGTCGCGCCACCTGCGGCGCGCGCGCCAGCAGGTCCACCGCGTCCAGGCCCTCGAGCGATTCGACCAGCGGCACCAGTTGCGCGCCGCCGCCCAGCGCGGCGCCCACCTCGCGCAACGTGTCGGCGTCCTCGGCCTTCGGCACCATCGCGCCGGCCAGCCCCTGCCCCATCCAGGCGGCCAGCAGCCGCAGGTCGTCGCGCTGCCAGGGCGTGCCGGCGGCATTGACCCGTACCAGCGTGCGTTGCAGTTGCTCGCGGGTGAAGCCGGGCAGGCTCTGGGCCAGTTGGTCGCGCGCCGCGGCCTTCCGGTCCGGCGCCACCGCGTCCTCCAGGTCGAGCACGATGCAGTCGGCGCCGGACTGCAAGGCCTTGGCGAAGCGCTCCGGCCGCGAGGCCGGGACGAAGAGGAAACTGCGCGCACGCGCAATCGAAGCCTCCATGTCAGATGGCGCCAGCCGTGCGCATCGAGGCGATCTGATCCTCGCTGCGCCCGAGCTCGCGCAAGATCGCCTCGCCGTGCTGCCCCACGGCCGGCACGGCATCCATGCGGTAGTCGAAGCTGCTGTTGACGCCCGGCGGCAGCAGCGCGGCGAGCTCGCCCGCCGGTGAGCCGATCGTGCGGAAGCGATCGCGCGCCTTCAGCTGCGGATGGTTCCACAGCTCGCCGACCGTGTTGACGTGGGCATTGGCGATCTGCGCCTCCTCGAGCCGGGCGATCACCTGCTCGGCACCGAGCTGGCCGAAGACCTCGAGGATGATCCGCTTGAGCTCGACGCGGTGCTCGCTGCGCTTCGGGTTCAGGTCGAAGCGCGGATCGGTGGCGAGCTCCGGCCGGAGCAGCACCTTGTCGCAGAAAGCCTTCCACTCGCGCTCGTTCTGCAGGCCCAGCATCACGGTCTTGCCGTCGCCCGCCTCGAACGGCCCATAGGGATAGATCGTGGCGTGCGATGCGCCCTCGCGGCGCGGCGCCGGCTGTCCCTCGTAGGCGTAGTACATCGGAAAGCCCATCCACTCGCCCAGCGCCTCCAGCATGGACACATCGATGCGCGAGCCGCGCCCGGTCTGTGCGCGCTGCAGCAGGGCGGCCAGGATGCTGGTGTAGGCATACATGCCCGCGGCGATGTCGGCGATGGAGTTGCCGGCCTTGCACGGCTCCTCCGGCGTGCCGGTGATGCTCAGGAAGCCGGCCTCGCTCTGCACCAGCAGGTCGTAGGCCTTCTTGTCGCGGTAGGGGCCGTCGTTGCCATAGCCCGAGATGTCGCAGACGATCAGCCCGGGGTGGCGCTCGCTCAACGCCTCGTAGCCCAGGCCCATGCGCGCGGCGGCGCCGGGCGCGAGGTTCTGCACCAGCACGTCGGCCTTGGCGATCAGGTCCTTGAGCGCCGCCAGCGCTTCGGGCTGCTTCAGGTCAAGTGCGAAGCTTTCCTTCGAGCGGTTGGTCCAGACGAAATGGGAGGCGAGGCCCTGCGTGCGGTGGTCGTAGTTGCGGGCGAAGTCGCCCGCGCCAGGGCGCTCCACCTTGATCACGCGCGCACCCAGATCGGCGAGCTGGCGCGTGCAGAAGGGGGCGGCGATCGCGTGCTCCAGCGACACGACCGTGATGCCATCCAGAGGTCTTGCCATCTCAGAAGCTCCGCGGCAGGCCGAGCACATGCTCGCTCACATGACTCAGGATCATGTTGGTGGAGATGGGCGCCACCTGGTACAGGCGCGTTTCGCGGAACTTGCGCTCCACGTCGTATTCGCAGGCAAAGCCGAAGCCGCCGTGCGTTTGCAGGCAGGCGTTGGCCGCCTCCCAGCTGGCCTTGGCGGCCAGGTACTTGGCCATGTTGGCCTCGGCGCCGGCGTTCTGGCGGGCGTCGATCTTCTCGCAGGCGCGCCAGCGCATCAGGTTCGCGGCTTCGAGTTCGATGAAGGCTTCGGCCAGCGGGAACTGGATGCCCTGGTTCTGCCCGATCGGTCGGCCGAACACCTTGCGCTCGCTCGCATAGTCGCGGGCCTTCTCCAAGAACCAGTAGCCGTCGCCGATGCACTCCGAGGCGATCAGCGTGCGCTCGGCGTTGAGGCCGTCGAAGATCACCTTCAGGCCCTTGCCTTCGGTACCCAGCAGCGCGTCCTCGGGGATTTCGAGGTTGTCGAAGAACAGCTCGTTGGTCTCGTGGTTGACCATGTTCAGGATCGGGCGCACCGTGAGGCCACGGCCGATGGCCTTGTCCAGCTCGACGATGAAGCAGGAAAGGCCATCGCTCTTCTTTTGCACCTGGTCCAGCGGCGTCGTGCGCGCCAGAAGGATCAGCAGGTCGCTGTGCTGCACGCGCGAGATCCAGACCTTCTGGCCGTTGATGACCCAGCGGCCATCCTTGCGCACGGCGGTGGTCTTGAGCTTGGTGGTGTCGCTGCCGGTGGTGGGCTCGGTCACGCCCATGGACTGAACGCGCAGATCGCCGGCCGCGATCCTGGGCAGGTAGTGCTCCTTCTGCTTCGGGTTGCCGCTGAACACGATGGTGTTCATCACGTACATCTGGCCGTGGCAGGCGCCGGAGTTGCCGCCCGAGCGGTTGATCTCTTCCATGATGACCGAGGCTTCGGCCATCGAGAGACCGGGGCCACCGTATTCCTGCGGAATCAGCGCCGCCAGCCAGCCGGCCTTGGTCAACGCGTCGACGAACTCCTCGGGGTAGCCACGCGCTTCGTCGATCTTGCGGTGGTAGTCGGCCGGAAACTGGTTGCACAGGCTCCGAACCGCATCGCGGATTTCATGGTAGTTGTTGGAACCGGTTTTCTCGAGCATGGTCGTCGGGGAAGGTGAGTGGGGTGCGACTCATCGTCCGCCATCGCGCTCGCGACCACAATGCGCAAGTTTGAGAGCGAGCCTTCCAAATCTCGAAAGGCTGCTCACCGGCCGCTGCCGTGGGCCGGCGCGGGATTTGCGAAACCTCGGCCTGGCACGCCTGAAACCCCCGCGTCCACCAGGCCGGCTTCGCTCGGCAGGGGTTCGTCGACGACGAAGGGCCCTCCGCCAACTTTCGTTCGTCCGGAGGGCCCCCGCAGTTTCGGATTGCCGCTCAGGGTGTTGCCGAAACCGTGAGGTGATTGTCCGATCGAATGCCCTGCCCCTCCATTGGCCAGGCGCCATAGTCCGCGTGGGAGAAGTCCTGCGCCCGTAGGCGGGCGACGTCCGATGCTGATGTCGGCGCCCTACGGTCCCCGGACAGATGGGAGAGTTGACATTTTGTTCACTTCTGGACAAACTGTACAAGTCATGAAGACCCGTACCAAAGAGCAGCGGCTCTTGCTGGACCAACTGAAGCAGGTCGCCGAAGGACTGGGCGCGACATTCGCGCCGTTTTGCGAAGTGGTCGTGCATGACCTGCTCGATCCCAAGCACGCCATCCTCGCCATCTACAACAACTTGTCGGGCCGCAAGGTGGGTAGCCCCGCGACGGAGTTGGGGCTGGCGCGCATCCTCGATCCTGATGTCGCGCAGGTGATCCCCAACTATGCCAACCGGTTTGCCGATGGCCGTCAAGCCAAGAGCACGTCCATCGGCATCAAGGACTCTTCGGGCCGGTACATCGCGGCCCTCTGCATGAACCTGGACCTGACTCTGTTCCGCAGCCTGCAGAGCGCGATGAGCCAGTTCGTGCGTGTCGACTGCAGTTCGGTCGTGCGCGAGTCCCTGGACCCGGCAGGTGCCGACGTGATCCGCGAGCGGATCGATCGGTTCGCGGGGCGCTTGGCCACGACCCCGCGAGCGCTGAAGGCGCAGGACCGCCGCGCCCTCTTGCAGGAGCTGAAGGCCGCGGGCCTCCTCGACGTACGCCGCTCCATGGAGACGGTCGCCGCGCATCTGGGCGTCTCGCGCGCCTCGGTGTACGGCTATGCCAAGTGACGAATTCAGCAACGAACGACAGCGCCGGCTCGCGCCGCCGCCGACAGGGAGGACAGGCATGACGCAGGATATTCACATCGTGGAGCCGGCGGGGACGGCGCCTCCGGGAGGTCACTACAGCCACGGCGCGGGCTACGGCGACCTGCTCTTCGTCTCGGGCCAGCTCGGCATCCGGCCGGACGGCTCCCACACGGCCGACTGCGCATTCGAAGTGCAGGCACGGCAGGCGCTGCGGAACGTACTCGCCGTGCTGGAAGCCGCCGGCTCGGGTCCCGGGGACGTGCTGAAGGTCACCGCCTATGTGGTCGACGTGGCCAACTGGCCCCGTCTCGACAAGGTCTACGCCGAAGCCATGGGGCAGGCCCGGCCGGCCCGCGCCGTGGTTCCGGTGCCGGCGCTGCATTACGGCTATCTCATCGAAATCGAAGCCATCGCCGTGCGACGCGACACCGCACGCGGAAGCTGATCCGCCTGTGGCGGCGGCCGGGAACGGCACTCTGAATTTTCCCGAGACGTGCGCCACGGTCGCGCCGCGGCAGAGGCGCTCAAGTGCGACGTGACAACGCTGCGACGGCGGCGCGCAGGTCTCGCGCATACTCGCGGCCGTGCCGTGTCTGGGGCCGCAGTGCACTGCGTGACAGCACGATCTCCAAGAGCACCTGCGGCTGGAAAGGCCGCACCACCACATCGCCGAAGTCGCGCCACGGAACCAGCCCGTCCACCAGGGCGATCCCGAGGCCATGCTGGACCAGCGGCAAGGCGGCGATCGACAAGGACACCTCGATCTGCACCTGGGGCTGCACGCCCGCCGCCTGAAAGGCCTGGTCCAGCCATCTGCCTGCAGGCGTTTGCGGGCCATAGCTGATCAAGGATTGCCCGAGCAGGTCCGCCGGTGTCACCACCTCCCGTTTCGCCAGCGGCGCGTCAGGCCGCATCAGCGCCACGATGGCCACCTTGCCCAGGGACTCGCACCGCAGCTGCGCCTCGTCCGACCAGCGCATGGTCACGCCAAGATCGATGTCGCCCAGCATGATGTGTTCGTCGATCGCCTCTGCGGACAGCGTCTGCAGCACGACGCGCAGCCCGGGATGGCGCTGGCGGAAGCGCTCGGTGGCGTGAGGGAGCAAGGCGAAGGTCGGCGGCGCGCTGGCGCCGACCCGCAGCAGCCCCACCTGCTTGTCGCGGATGCGATCCGACAAGCCCCTGAGCACCTCGATCTCGCGAAAGATCCTGTCGGCGTCGCGGTAGAGCAATTGGGCCTCCGCAGTCGGCACCAGGCGGCCACCAAGGCGCTCGAACAGGGTGTATCCGATCTGGGTTTCGAAGTGCCGCAGCAGCTTGCTCACCGCCGGCTGGGACACGTGCAGCGCTTCGGCGGCGGCGGTCAGGGACCGGTTGCGCATGACGGCGCGGAACACTTCGAGCTGGCGGGCGTTCATGCGACGAGCATAACCAAAGGTTGGGTATTTCCAAACAATCGATATTGGCGTGTCCGGCGCATCCTCTACAGAATTGCCGGCATGAATCCACTCATGCACCGCTGCGGCGGAATCAGCGAATGACGGCCGGACGCTTCATCCGCCTGGCCGAAACGGCACGCGCGCCGGTTCGGCTCGAGGCCGACGGAAGAGCGCTGGTCGCGCTCGAGGGTGACACCCTGCTGGTCGCGCTGCTGGGCAGCGTCGGCCACGTGCGGCACTCCGAGTTCGGCGATGGCGTGCGCTCCGGTTTCTGCCTCATGGGGGCGTGCCAGGACTGTTGGGTCTGGACCGAAGACGGTGAGCGGCTGCGCGCCTGTACCACGGTGGTGCGCGAAGGCTTGCGCGTCACCACCGAACCGTTGGAGGCGACATGGCCCAACCACGCGTGATCGTCGTGGGCACCGGTCCGGCCGGCGTGCGCTGCGCACAGACGCTGGTTGCGGCGGGCTGGTCGCCCACCGTCATCGACGAAGGCCGGCGCGACGGTGGCCAGATCTACCGGCGCCAGCCCGAAGGCTTTACCCGGCCCTATGCCAAGCTCTATGGCAGCGAGGCCACCAAGGCGCAAGACCTGCACCGCAGTTTCGAGGCCATCCGCGCCAAGGTGGACTACCGGCCCGAAACGCTGGCCTGGCACGTCACGGCCCGGCAGCTGCACGTGGTGCATGACGGCAACCGGACGGCCGCCTTGCCGTTCGACGCGCTGGTCGTCTGCAGCGGCGCCACCGACCGGCTGATGCCGGTCGAGGGCTGGAACCTCGCCGGCTGCTACAGCCTGGGTGCATCGCAGATTGCGCTGAAATCGCAGGCCTGCGCGATCGGACGGCACATCGTGTTCATGGGGACCGGACCGCTGCTGTACCTGGTCGCGTCGCAGTATGTCCAGGCCGGCGCCACGGTCCTCGCCGTGCTCGACACCTCGCGGTTTTCGCAGCGAGTCCGCGCCTTGCCCGCGCTGGCCGCGCGGCCCGGCCTGCTGCTCAAGGGCATGGCGCTGGACCGCATCCTGCGCAAGGCCGGCGTCGCGGTGCACGGCGGCATCACGCCCTTGCGCATCACCGGTGCGGCGGCCACCGGCGTCCAGGGCGTCACGGTGCTGGATGCGCACGGCAGGGAACGGACATTCGATTGCGACGCCGTGGCCTTGGGCTACCACCTGCGCGCGGAAAGCCAGCTTGCCGATCTGGCCCGCTGCGAATTCCGGTTCGACGCTGCGTCGCGCCAATGGCTGCCGAAGATCGACGCGGACGGGCGCAGCACGACCCCCGGGGTCTACCTGGCCGGCGATGGGGCCCGGATTCTGGGCGCCGACGGTGCCGAAGCGAGCGGCCGCCTGGCAGCGCTGGCCGTGCTGTCCGATCTGGGCCAGCCCGTCGCCCCGGACCCGATGCCGGCGCTGCGACGCACGCTGGTCAAGATGGATCGCTTTCGGCGCGGCCTGATCCAGGCCTTTCCCTGGCCGCATGCCCAAGCGGCGGCCCTGCCCGATTCGGCGGTCGTCTGCCGCTGTGAAACGATCACGGCCGGTGAACTGCGCCGCGTGGTCCACGAGATGGGCGGCAGCGAGATGAACCGGGCCAAGGCCTTCAGCCGGGTCGGCATGGGCCGCTGCCAGGGGCGCTTCTGCGGCCACGCGGCCGCCGAGGTCGTGGCGCACGCCGCCGGCGTGCCGATCGAAATGGTCGGCCGGCTGCGTGGACAGGGACCGGTGAAGCCGCTGCCGATGGCGGCCCTCGAGAATGGCGGGGCCGCCAATGGCTGAAGACCTGAAGGTCGACGTCATCGTCGTCGGCGGCGGCCTCATGGGCGCCGCCAGCGCATTCTTCCTGCGCAAGCGCGGCCGCTCGGTGATCCTGCTCGAACGCGGCCTGGTCGGCCAGCAGGCCAGCGGCGTCAACTTCGGGAACGTGCGCCGGCAGGGCCGCTTCCTGCCGCAGCTGCCGCTGGCCCACCGCTCGCGGGCGATCTGGGGCCGGATGAAGGAACTGCTGGGCGAGGACGCCGAGTTCCTCGTGACCGGCCATGTGCGCGGCGTCTACGACGAGGCGCAGGCGGCGGTGGTCGAGCAATACGCCAAGGACGCGCGCGGCTGGGGGCTGGAGCTGGAGCTGGTCGGAGGCAGTGCGTTCCGCCGCCGCTTTCCGTTCTTCGGCAGCGAGGTCGTCTGCGGCTCCTATTCGCCGAACGACGGCCATGCGAACCCGCGGTTGGCGGCACCGGCATTCGGCCGTGCCGCGGCACGCGCCGGCGCCCGGGTGATCGAGAACTGCGATGTGCAGGCGGTCGACAAGGACGGCGAGGACTTCCGGGTGCAGGCGGCCGACGGCCGGTGCTTCCGCGCACCGTCCGCACTGATCTGCGCCGGCGCCTGGGGCGACAAGTTGTCCGCTGCCTTCGGCGAGCCGGTGCCGATGACGCCGCATGGGCCCAGCATGGGCGTCACCGAGCCGCTGCCCTACGGCATCGTCCCGGTCGTCGGCGTTTCCACCAAGGTGGCGCACGAGGTCGTCTACTTCCGCCAGGTCAAGCGCGGAAACATCGTGTTCGGCGGAGGCTTGCGAGGACCGGCCTACCCGGACCTCAAGCGCGCCTATGTGCTGCCGGAGAACGTCCTGCGGCAGCTGCGCGAGCTCCGGCGCCTGGCGCCGGTCCTGGGCAAGCTGCAGGTGCTTCGCACCTGGAGCGGCATCGAGGGCTACATGCGCGACGAGCTGCCGGTCATGGGCCCGAGCGGCCGGGTCAGCGGCCTGTACTACGCCTTCGGTTTCTGCGGCCATGGCTTTCAGCTCGGCCCCGGCGTCGGCGACGTGATGGCCGAACTCATCGATACCGGCGCGACCACGACGCCGATAGAACCCTTTCATATCCAGCGATTCGCGGCGCCCCGCGGCCTCGCTCTTTCCACCCCTCGGGCTCCTGCATCCGCGACCGCCTGAATCCACCACCCACAGTTCCTGGAGATTTCCAATGTCCGTGACCGCCCATCCCGCAGAAGAGCTCGTCGTCGACGAGCGCGCCCGCCGCGTCCACCAGAGCAGCCTGGTCTTCGACGGCCTCGCGATTTCGTATGTGCTCGACGAGAAGTTCACCCGTCGCTGCCTCGAAGGCGGGGTCAACGCCGCCAACGTCACCTTCGCGCTGGAGGAGAACTGGGACAAGACCCTGCACAACTTCGAGCGCTACCTGAGCAAGATCGACAAGAGCCCCCTTCTGGCGCTGTGCACCACGGCCGACGAGGTGGTCGCCGCCAAGAAAAAAGGCAAGCTCGGCATCGTGATCGGCACGCAAGGCGCCAGCATGATCGAGGACCCGGACCAGTTCTGGCGCCTTGAAACCATGACTCGCCTGGGCCTGCGTTTCCTCGGCTTGGCCTACACCACCTCCAATGCGCTCGGAGACGGCTGCGGCGAGAAGCGCGACGCCGGCCTGACCTATCTCGGCGAAGAGCTGATCGCACTGGCGAACACGCTGCCGCTGATGCTGGACCTGTCGCACTGCGGCCACCGCACCCGTGCCGAGGCCACCGCGCTGTCGCGGGCTCCGGTCTGCACGCACTCGAACAGCGACCAGTTGCGCCCCAATGGCCGCAACACCACCGACGCCACGGTCAAGGCGATGGCCGCCAAGGGCGGCATGGTCGGCGTGTGCGGCCTGCCGCAATCGCTGTCCGACGACACCCCGACGCTGGACGACCTGCTCGACCACATCGACCACTACGTGAAGCTGGTCGGGGTCGACCACGTCGGCATCGGCATGGACTATGTCGAGTCCTTCCAGGAGTCCGCGACCGTGGTCGCCCCGCCCAGCGTCGTGACCTGGCGCACCCGCCGTCCGGACATCTTCGGTCCCCTGTCGGCGTTCGGACGCCAGTCCTACCCGATCGGCATCGAGTCGGTTCGCAAGCTGCCGAACCTCACGCAGGGCCTGTTCGACCGCGGCTATTCGGAAAGCGAGGTCACGGCGCTTCTCGGCGGCAGCTGGCTGCGCGCCATGCGGAAATTCTGCGGCTGATCCGCGCCCCGCCATCCACCGGAGCCCCTCCCATGAGCATCACCGACACATCCGCGCAGTCCACGCGCAGAGGATTCCTGGGCGCCCTGGCCAGCCTGCCGCTGGCGGCAGGCGGTGTGCTCGGGCCCGCCCGCACGATGGCGCAGGATCGCTATCCCAGCCGCACCATCAAGCTGATCGTCCCCTTCGCCCCCGGCAGCAGCACGGACATCGCCGCGCGGAGCTGGGGCGACGTGATCGGCAGGCAGTTGGGCGGCGCCTCGGTGATCGTCGACAACCGCGCGGGGGCCGGGGGCAACATCGGCGCCACGGCGGTCGCACGATCGACGCCCGATGGCTACACGCTCCTCTACAGCACGGCCACCACCTGGGCGATCGCGCCGCTGATCTATCAGGACCTCGCCTACCAGCCGACTCGCGACTTCCTTCCCGTGGCGGTGACGACCACCGTGCCGACCCTCCTGGTGGTCGGTGGCGACAGCGACATCCGTTCCTTCCAGGACCTCGCCGCCCGCGTCAAGGCCGCTCCGGATCGACACAGCTACGGCTCCAACGGGGTGGGCGCGAACAGCCACATCACCTGCAAGCTGATCGCCAACCGCCTGGGCGTTCCCAACCTCCTGCATGTGCCGTTCAAGCAGGGGTCGCAGGGCGTCATGGCGGAGGTCGCGGCGGGCCGTCTCACCTTCGCGGTCGATCCCTGGTCCGTCGTCGGTCCGCTCGTGCGCGCCGGCCGCCTGCGCGCCCTGGCCGCCACCGGCAGCAAGCGCCTCTCGGTCGCACCCGAGATCCCGACTTTGAGCGAGATGCTGCACGAGGAACTGGACACCACCACCTGGAGCGGTCTCTGGGCACCCGCCGGCACACCCGCGGACACCGTGAGCCGCCTGCATGAAGCCATCGCGGCGGGCCGGAAGAATGTCGTCCTGGCAAGACAGTTCGAGGAACAGGGAACACCGTTGATGCCCGACATGTCGCTCCAGCAGGTGAACACGTTCATGAAGCAGGAGGTCGAACGGTGGAGAGTCATGGTGAAGGAAGCCCAGATCACCGTCTAGCTCGTGGCAGGGGAGCGAGTCTCGCGCGCCGCCGATGCGCCCACACCACCGGATCTGTTTGCACGCGCCCTCATGGGCGAGGCGCGTGGAGTCGGTCGATTTCGCGTGAGCTTCCGGTGCAGCGCCACGCGGGACTCGCTTACGATGCGCATGAACCCCGGCCCGTCTCATGCACCTCCACGTCGACGAAGAGATCACTTTCCGCAGGCTCGAGATCCTGCTGGCCTTCCTGGAGACCGGCAACCTCGCTCGCACGGCCGAGAAGCTCGACATCAGTGCCGTCAGCGTGCATCGC
>DATFFA010000089.1:0-3670 GCA_035250605.1 Variovorax sp.
GCTTCGGCCCTCGTATCACCGCCCGTGGCGGGGCAGGAGAGGGATCATGGACAAGCCTTGCGGTATGGCCGTGTTCTGCGCTGGTGCAGCAGCGGCGGCGATGATGGTGATGAGTCCTGCGTGGGCCCACGAACCGGGCCGAATGACCGGCGGCGGCAGCTTTTTCTGCCCCTACTACGGCGGGACGCAGAGAGTGACCCACGGATTCGAGTTGCATTGCGGAACAGGCGGCGCGTTCGAGGGCGCCGATCCGGCGGAGCCGAACAACCTCGAAATCAATTTTTCCGGTGGTGACAACTTCCACCTGACCACGTTGACGAAGGGCCTTTGCAGCGACACCGACGCCATCCAACAGCCGCCGAGCGCCGGCTTCGACACGTTCCTGGGCGAAGGAACCGGGACCTTCAATGGCCAGCCCGCATCGATCGTCTTCACCTTCACCGATGGCGGAGAGCCCGGCACGAAGGACACGGCCCAGGTCGTCATCACCCCGACCGGCGGGACGACGCCCGCATTGGTCTGCGATCAGGCTGCGTTCCCGCTGACCTTCGGCAACCATCAGGCGCACAGGTTGACGGGCGGCACTCCGTAGCAGGGGCGTGGCGATCCACGAGGGCCTGTCGTGGCGAACAGAAAGCATCGAGCGCGCCGGGCCTGGGCCGTGCCGTGCCTGGCCACGCTTTCGCTGGCGCTGGGCACACCGTTGCTGGCAGCCGAAGGCGAGAAGTCGCCCTCCGTCGAGGCCGGTGCGCCCAAGTCCGCAGGCGTCCATCCGCCGCGTGCCGAGGCAGACTTCGTGAGCCTGGGCGGCGCGCTCTACAACCCGTTCAGCCCCTCGTTCGAGACGACGCAGAGGATGCCCAGCGTCGCCTCGCCGGCACGGCAGGAAGCGAAGAAAGAGCCTGTGGGCCTGGTGACGACAACGCTCGCAGCATTCTTTGCTGCGGGCTGTCTCGTGGCGCTCGTTCGCTTCCTCGTCGCGGGCTAGGCGGCGCTGATGCTCCAGCAGGCGGCAGAAAAGCGGACTTCGCCTGCCTGCACGAACGGGTCGAAGGCCGCGCGGACGGTTGCGATGACGCGCGCACGCGTCCGCTCGTCCGCGTCCTGAAACACCAAGCCGACCGGACCCAGGCGGGTGAAATAGCCGACCAGCTCCTTCTCGGGCAAGGTGCAGGTGACATCGATCGGCTGGATGTCGACGCCGGTCCAGCCGCTCGATTCGAGGATGGAAGCAACTCGCCCGCGTTCCGCGAAGGCGAACTGGCCCGGCGCGCCCGACTGCCGCGGAGGAAAGGTCAGCAGGGGTGCCGCGGCACGCTCGGCTGTCGTCATGAACGGGTTTTCCGCGGCGCTGCGCCAGACGATGGCGTGGAGCCTCGCATCGTCGATCGCAGCCCGCCGCAGATTTGCGAAGGCAAGGACCGGGTCGTCGAAGAACATGACGCCGAAGCGCGAAACGATCCTGTCGAAGCTCGCGGGCTCGAAGGCGTGGCGCTGCGCGTCGGCGCAGACGAAGCTGGCCGGCAAGCCTTCGCGTTCGGCGCGCGCCCGTGCAAGGGCGATCATCGGCTCCGAAATGTCGACGCCGACGCAGCGGCCCTCGGCGCCCAGCCGCCGCGCGATGGCGAGCGTCGTGCTGCCGGTGCCGCAGCCGACGTCGAGCACGCGCTGAGCAGGCGTCGCGGCCATCGCTTGGACGAGCAGGTCTTCGAAGGGCTTCAGCACGGCATCGAGCACCTGCTGCTCGTCGACCCAGGCGCGGCCGGCGCGCCCGCTCCAGAAGGCCGCCTGGTCGTTGCCGGGCGGGGGTGTGGTGGTGTTCATGGTCGTCTTTCCTTTGCTGGCCCAGGGGGCGAAAGCTAGACTGTGCAACTTCAAGCCGACTTCAAGTCAAGAGCATGACGACGACCATGAGCACGAGACACCTGGACATTGCCGAGGTCGCGAAGCAATCCGGCGTTCCCGCGTCGGCGCTGCGCTTTTACGAAGAGAAGGGGCTGATTGCCTCCACCGGAAGACGCGGGCTGCGGCGGCTCTTCGACCCCGGCGTGATCGAGCGGCTGGCGATGATCTCGCTGGGCCGGGCCTCCGGTTTTACGCTCGACGAGATCGCGCAGATGTTCTCGCCGGAAGGGCAGCTGCGCATCGATCGGCAGCTGCTGGCGGGCAAGGCGGATGAGCTGGACAGGACGATCCGCAAGCTGAGTGCGATGCGCGACGGGCTTCGGCATGCGGCGGTCTGCCCGGCGCCGAGCCACATGGAATGCCCCACGTTTCGGCGGCTTCTGAAGGCCGCGGGCGAGGGGGATTTGGGGGCGGCCCAGCGCGACAGGGAGCAACGCCGCCTGCGCCTCAGGTCGCCTTGATCGCAAACCGCTTGATGATGTCCCCGTACTGCTTCGTCTCGGCACGCATGCGCTCGGCGAACGCCGTGCCGGGCATCGCGACCAGGTCGGTGCCCAGCGCGCTGAGCTTGGTGCGCGTGTCGGGCCGCTGAAGCACCGCGAAGGCGGCCTTCTCCAGCTGCTGGACGATCTCCGCCGGCGTGCGCGCAGGCACCAGCACGCCGTACCACGCGACGAAGTCGTCGTCGCGCATGATGCCCAGCGCCTCGCCCATCGTCGGCACCGCCGGCACGAGCGGCGAGCGCTTCGGCTGCGTCACCGCCAGCGCCAGCAGCTTCCCCGTGTTGAGGTGCGACAGCAGCGGCGGCGCGCCCACCAGTGCGAAGGACACCTCGCCGCCCAGCACCCCGACCGTCGCCGGCGCGGCGCCCTTGTAGGGCACGTGCACGATGTCCAGCCCCGTCTGCGAGCGCATCAGCTCCACCGCGATGTGCTGCGGCGTGCCGTTGCCGGGCGTGCCGATGGTGATGCCGCCCGATGTCTTGCGCGCCGCATCGAGCGCGTCGCGCAGCGTCTTCGCGCCCAGCGATGCGTTGGCGACCAGCAGGTTGGGCGACTGCGACACCAGCGCCACCGGCGTGAAGTCGGTCAGCGGCGCATACGACATCCTGGCGTGGAGCGAGGGCGCGATGGTCAGCTCGGGGTTGCCCGCGAGCAGCACGGTGTAGCCGTCCGGCGCCGCCTTGGCCGCGGCCTCGGCACCGAGCATGCCTCCGGCGCCCGCGCGGTTGTCGACCACGAAGCTCTGCTTCAGCTCCTCGCCCAGTCCTTGCGCCATCAGACGGGCGACCGCATCGATGCCGCCCCCGGCGGAATAGGGCACGATCATCTTCACGGGCGCCTGGGGGTAGCCCTGCGCGAAGGCCGTGCCGATGCCCCCGAACAGGGAGGCGCCCAGGCCAGCGAGGACGGTTCTGCGTTGCATGCGATGTCTCCTTCGTTCTGATCGAACATGCGGCCGATGCCATGCTCGGCACCGGTCGTGATCATGTTGCGTGCTTCACACCTTCACCGGGGTCGACGTGGACGATCCCAGCCGGTGCGCCGCATCCGGCCCGCCGTAGTGCTGGATCAGCCGCGCCTGGTCGACCTGCGCCTGGCGGTCGACCGCGTCGGGGTCGCAAATCGCCAGCAGCGCCTCGTGCATGGCCGCCAGCACATCCGCATGCGCCGCGCTGCCGGCGAGGTCGACCAGCTCTTCCGGATCGTCCTGCAGGTCGAAGAGCTCGGGCCGGAAGCCGACGTAATAGTGGTACTTCCAGCGG
>DATFFA010000090.1:0-12780 GCA_035250605.1 Variovorax sp.
GCGTCGTACGCGGCAACGAGGTCCGTGGCGTCGTACAGCAGGTTCTGAGCGGACAGCCCCAAGGATGCTGCCTTTGCCGCACTTAATCTGTCCCGCTGAGCATTGGGCCCGCCATTTGCCAGAAATCAGCTCGAAAGACCGCTTTGAAGTCGTCCGAGAAGTGCGTTGCACCGGTGTTCAGGTTTTGATAGAAATGGACTTGGAAAGGGCCTGATGGACTATTGAACGTCTGCGTAGTCATCTTGGCCCAGTCGGCCATCTTGCTCCCGTCAGCGGTCAGAGCCCACGGGATCGAGATCGTCACTGCCGCTTCGGCTGTCGCGCATCGCGGCGGGCGCATAGAGCAACGCCCGCGCAAGGCGGGCGTTTTGCGGTCGCGCAAAGGACTACGAATGTGAGGAATCCATCTTGTCGATGAGCGAGCTAATCTCTTTCAGCAGAGCAGCTACGCGCTCACGATTTGCGCCAATCCGAGTCTCGAACTCGAACACCGCGATTCCGTTGCAAACCTCGTTGAGCGCAGCGTTCACGATCAAAAGTTCCTCTCGGCCAATATCGATCCGCGAACGCTCTGCAGCAGTGTTGATGACTTCCATATGCCTTACCTCAAGCCGTCAAAGTAGGCGCGACCATTCGTCGGTTGGAATGCAGTACCACCATCGGCCGCGCGCGGATTTCTGATTACTACGGTGCCACTCGACTCTTGCCAGTACGCTGAACGACCGCCGCTCAGTTGGCGCGAAGCCGTCGGGTTGTTAACCACGTTCTCGATGTGATTGGCAAACTGCTCGCGTGTGCGAATACCAAGGCCCTTGAACTCGCCTTGATTCAAGACGTGCTTTTCAAACGCATGGCCTCCGGCGATCTCTTGGCCGGCAAGCTGACCACGTAGTCTGGCTGCGTTAGCCAGACTACCGGCCTCGCCTGCCCCCTTTGCTGCATCTGCAATCTTATCTGCCGCTCCGATCAATTTAACACCCGCGCCTACAGCTGCGCCCGCTGCCGGATTCAGCCCCTCAACGCTTTTGAGGGCAATGTTTACTAAGGATTCGTTCTGGAATGCCGCCACTGAAGCGCTCCAGCCGCTGCTAATGGCACTTCCGAGACCAGCGGCCAGCGCCGCGGCTTCGCGCGGGATCAATCCGGATGGGTCTGTCCTGTTCGCCGGGTTGCTGCCCACATAGGCATACAGGTTGACGTCGTCTTTGTAGCCAATGGGGTCCGTCTGCAGGAACCTTCCGAGCCCTGGCGAGTAGAAGCGCGCCTTGTAGTAGTACAGCCCGAGTTCGCCGATGAACTGCTGGCCGGTGTACCTGAACCTCGGGCCCCCCGTGGTGTTCGGCTCTCCTCGTAGTCGTTCGCGTTGGCATAAAGCGGCTGGTTCGGCAGCGGGTAGTACGTCCTGGCGAGCCGATCGAAGCCGTCGTAGGTGTGCACGGTCAGGTTGTTCTTCGCGTCCTTGACCGAGTCGACATGGCCATTGGGCGTGTAGGTGTAGGTCACATAGGCCTGGGCCAGGGCGGTGCCCACGGCCTTGTGGACCGCCTGCACGGTGTCATCCAGGTTGTAGACCGTCTCGGCGACGCGGTTGCCGCCTTCTGCTGTGAGGAGGTACTGCGTCGTGCGGATGGGCCGGTCCAGATCGTCATAGGCGATGTCGGTGCTGGGCGCTGGGGCGGTCTCGGCAGGACAGGTCGTGGCCGCAACGGTGACGGCCGGGCCCCATTCGCGCGTGACCTTGCCGCTCTCGCTGTAGCGCTTGCAGCTCACCAGCCATTGGGCGCCCTGCTGGGCCGCAGTCTTGAGCGGCCGGCCGTCAGCGTCATAGGTGATTCGGGTCTGCTTGCCCAGCGCATCGGTGATCTGCGTGGGCCGGCGCTCGCCGTCGTAGGTGGTGGCCATGGTGTCCACCACGTCGGTGCGCGGGCCATCGACGAGCGTGAGGTTGCCGATGGCGTCGTACGTGAAGGTGGTGGTCAGGTTCAATTTGCCGGCGCCCGCATCCACCGTGCTGGTCTGCGGCACGTACTTGTTGGCGGCGTTGTAGGTGCTGGCGGTCACCACGCTGTTGCCGGCGCTGGTCCTGACCGTCTGCGAGCTCGGCAGGTAGAAGGTGGGGAAGCCGCTCGGGGTGAAGGCGTTGTACGCGTAGCTGGTCTGCGGCGTCACGCCGGCGGCGTCGGCCGGCGCGGTGATAGCGAGCGGCAAGCCCTGGGCGGTGTAGGTGTACGTGTGGCGGATGTACAGGTTGCGCGCGTCGTCGGCGGTTTCGATCTGGTTGAAGGCGCTCTCGTAGGAGAAGCGCTGGACGGTATTGGCCAGGCCACTGCCGGGCTTGGCCAGGCGGGTGATGCTCTTGACGTTGTGCGTGCAGCGGTACGTCGGATTGGTGCAGGAGGCGTCGTCGTAGGCATATTCGGTGGCATTGCCCTCGGGCAGCTGCTTGCGGACCAGGCGCGACTGGCCGTCGTAGCTGTTGACGGTCCACTGCCCGGTGGGGGTGCTGGACTGCACCACATTGCCCTGCCCATCGATGTAGCTGGTGCGGGCCACGCCGCCCGGGCCCACCTCCTCGGTTCGCGATCCGGCGAAGTAGTAGTCGTAGCGCTTGCCGCGGGCATTCACCTGGTTCTTCACGCGCCCGAGGCTGTCGTAGGTGTTGGTGAGCGCTGCGGTGGCCGGCAGGCTGGGATTGAAGATGCTCTTGATCTGCCCGGGCAGCGCGTACGAGAACGTCGTGCTCTGACCCAGGGGGTTGGTGAAGGTGGCGAGGTTCGAGCTGGCGTCGTAGCCGAAGCTCACGGAACGGGTGCCGTCGCTCACCTGGGAGATGCGCCCATTGGCATGGGTGAAGGTCAGCGTGCGCCCCAGGCTGTTCTGCACCTGGGCGAGGTCCTGGCCCGAGTAGCTGAACTTGGCCTGCACCCCGCTGGGCTCGGTATAGGTTTCCCCTTTCCCTGCCGCATTGAACTTCAGGACCGCGCGATGGAGGAACTCGTAGGCGTAGGTGCCGTCGGCGTTCTTCGTGAGCTTGCCGGATTTGCCGGGCGGCGGGTTGTAGGCGCCGCTGCCGTCCGGCTGCTTGACGAACACCTCGGCATTGAGGCCCTGGGTGACGACGACGGTGTTGTCGATCAACTGGTCGCCGAACCAGCGCTGCCCAAGGGTGGCGGTGACCAGCTTGGCGAGCGGCCGCGCCGGGTCCATCAGGAGGTCGAAGGAGGCCTTGTGCTCGACGAGGGTGCCCTCCCGGGCCGGCGCTGCGACAGCGCGCCGCCGCTACGGCGAGGTGGTCACCACCGAAGTGCGATTGCCCCCGGGGTCGTAGCTGTAGGTGATCGTGGTGGTGGAGCTGCCGTTGCTGTAGACCGTGCTGGCCAATCGGCCCAGGGCGTCATACGTGTGGTTCACGGAACCGGCATGGGCTGCGAGAGCAATGCCGAACAGGAAAACGGCGAGGACTGTGCGGCTCGACATCCGCGCCGGCAGATGGCGATCGGATGGCATCGATGCGTGCGACATCGATGCAAGCGCTGGCAATGCAGCGGAATTTTTCTTTCTCATGGGACCCCTGGCTTCTTGATGTGGCGCGGACTGTAGTCGAGCCAGGGACTATCAAAAACTCGTTTTTTGTCGCGCAATCTGCGGGCGCCCTTCTTGCGCAGCGCCCCGCAAAGCCGGCCAAAACCGAAGCTCAGCCCGCGCAATCCGTACCCCTCCCCGGGTACTCCATCTCCAACATCACCCGGTCCCGCCGAGCGTCGCCAAAGCGCTCGGCGATTTCGCACAGCGTGCGATCCAGCTGCCGTACCGGCTTCAGCCCCGGCGAAAGCGGCAGCCGCGGCGACCCATCGGCCGAGGGCCGCGCGACCAGCACCAGCCCGCTCTTCAATCGCACCGAACCACCCGATGCCGACACGGCCTCCACGCTCGCGCGCCCCGTGCGAGACCAGGCGTCCGCGGCCAACGCCAGGGCGATGTCGTCCATGCCGTCCTGCACCTCGGCGCGCCGGCGCTCGACGCGCCAGAACAAGGCCTTGTCGAGGACATAGGTCCAGGCCCGGCGGGCATCGAGGCGGAAAGAGGCGCTGTCGTGCTCCGGACCCCACGAAGACACGCCGAGCTCGTTGGCGATGCCCTGGGCCGTCGTCCGCCCGCCCATCGCCTCCACCAGCGCGAGCATGGTCGGCACCGAGGCGGTAACCCCCGTGGTGGTGGCGACGCCGCGGTCGACCACATAGCGCTGGTCCGGCACGTAGGTGGCGCCCGGGTGACGCCGAAGCAGCGTGCCACGGTCGTACCAGTGGCCCGTGAAACGCCGGCCGTCGAGCAGGCCGGCCCGGCCGACCACCCGCACCCCCGAGCACACGCCGATCACGCGCGCGCCCAGCCGCGCCTGGCGCTGCAGCCAGCCCGTCACGGCGGGGTCGTCGTCGGTGCTCATCGCAGGGACGATCACGTAGTCGGCGCCCGCAGGATGCACCCGGTCGAAGCCGGCCATGTCCTGCGCGCCCTCGACTTCCAGCGCGGGATACAGGCTCACCCGGCCGGCCCGCGGCGCCACCACCCGCACATCGGCCACGCCGGCACGCTGCAGCACCGCGTGCGGGAGCAGCAGGTCGGTCATCTCCGTACCCTCGTTCAGGGCGAGCACCGCGACCACCGGCCGGCCCGCGCTGCGCGGCTTCAAGGACTCGACGAAGGCCTGCTTCTCGCGCGCGACCCCGGCCGGATCGTCCTGCGCCGGCGGCTGCGGCGCACCGGCCCCGCAGCCTGCCAGCCCCAACGCTGCAATACTTGCCCCGATCAGCGCCCGCACCCACTTCGACATGGCCGCCCTTCCGTAACCGCGATGTCCTGAGCCTAAGAATGCCCACCCCGCCCCGCAAGGACGAAGAAGCCGCGCTTTCTGCCAACGACATCGTGCTGGTCGCCTTCGACGGCGTCGAGGCGATCGACGTCGCCGGCCCGGCCAGCGTCTTCACCAAGGCCGAGCAGATGCGTCCCGGCAGCTACCGCCTGCACATCGCATCGCCGGCCGGCGGCACCGTGTCGACCAATGGCGGACTGAGCTTCGCCGGCACCTGCACGCTGCAGCAGCTGCCCGTCGCGATCGACACGCTGATCGTCGCCGGCGGCGACGAGCCCGGGGTGCGGGCAGCCATCGTCGAGCAGCGCATCGGCGCCTGGCTCGCGCAGACCGCGCCGCAGGCCCGCCGCATCGCGAGCGTGTGTACCGGGGCATTCGCACTCGCCGCAGCCGGCCTGCTCGACGGCCGCGAGGCCACCACGCACTGGCGCGCCTGCGACCAGTTGCAGGCGCTGCGGCCGCAGGTGCGGGTGCGGCACGAGCGCATCTACGTGCACGATGGCCCGGTGTGGACCTCGGCCGGCGTCACCACCGGCATCGAGCTCGCGCTCGCGCTGGTCGAGGACGACCTGGGCCATGCGGTGGCGATGGAGATCGCCCGCACGCTGGCGCTGCCGATGCTGCGCGGCGCGGGCGAGCCGCAGCTGAGCCCGACCTTGCAGGCCCAGGCTTCGGCCAGCCATCGCCTGCGCGAGCTGGTGGCCTGGATCGGCACGCATCCGCAGGAGGACCTGTCGGTCGAGGTGCTGGCGGCTCGCGTGCAGATGAGCCCCCGCAACTTCGCCCGCGCCTTCGCCGCCGAGGCCGGCTGCACGCCGGCCCGCTTCGTCGAGCAGACGCGGGTGGCCGCTGCCGCGCAGCTGCTGCGGCGCACGCGCTGGACGCAGGAACGGATCGCGGGCCGCAGCGGCTTCGGCTCGGTGGATGCGCTGCAGCGCGCGTTCGTGCGGCAGCACGGGCTCACGCCGCAGAAATGGCGGGACGGCGAGAAGGGCGCCGAGCGGCGCTCTTAGGGATCGACGGGCTGGGCTGTGGGCTGCCCCTGCCCTCACCCCGCCCTCTCCCGAAGCGAGAGGGCGCAAGACCGGCCTGCGCCAGGGAGGAATCGCGTACCGCCAGTCACACTTATCGACGCCGCCGTTCTTTGCGCGTATCCTACAAAAGTTCCTGCTTTCGATTGCGGGACGCTCACCATCCCGCGCTCCGGCCCAGAGAAGCGCGCGAGTGCAGCGATCCTGGCGCCGGGGGGGCGACTGCCGGTTCAACGCTCATCGACACATCAAAAACGGAGGTGGCATGGAGCTAAGGACGGAGCAACTGGCTGAGGGCATCGAGAAAATCAGCCTGATCGGGCGCCTGGACAGCGCCGGCACACAAGAGATCGACATGCGCTTCTCCGCGCTCGTCGCGACCCGGAAACTTCTCGCCGTGGTCGACATGTCCGAGGTGTCGTTCCTGGCGTCCATCGGCATTCGCGCCCTGATCACCAACGCGAGGGCCCAGAGGCAGCGCGGCGGCGAAATGGCCTTGGCGAGCCCGCAGCCGCTGGTCGCGGATGTGCTCAAGGTTGCGGGAATCGACACCATCATCCCGCTCTATCCCGACGTCGACACCGCCTTCAGCGCGCTGAAGGCGGGAGCCGAGTGAGGCCCTGATGTCCTCCAGCGACAGGGAGCCCCAGGCCTCCCTGATCGTCGGTTCCGAGCTGCGGGAGCTTTCGCGCGTGAGCGCGTGGGTGCAGGACTGGGCGCAGCGCCAGCGGCTCCCGGCCCGCACCGCACAGCAGCTCGACCTGTGCTCGACCGAGGCGCTGACCAACATCATGACCCACGGCAGCGGCGATGCGGCTGCGCACGCCAGCATCCTCCTGCGCCTGGGGTGGCAAGGCGAGGCCGTGGCCCTGGTCGTCGAAGACGAGGGAAGCCCCTTCGACCCGCTGCAGGCGTCGCAACCGATGCATGCGAGCAGCCTCGAGGATGCGCACGTGGGCGGCTGGGGCATCCCCATCGTTCGCCGCTTTTCCGACGGCATGCACTACCGCCGCGAAGACGGCCGCAACCGCCTGACGCTTCTTTTCCGGCCGACGGCGCCGCCCTGAGCGAGGGCCCGCCACACCAGCCATTCCGCGGGCGCCGCCCCCACGGCGCCACTTCCACAAAGCATCACCACGAGGAAACACACCATGGGAACTGCAGCCAAGCCCCTCCCCACCATCGACACGCAGAGCGCAATGGCCGCGCGCGCGGCCCTGGCCACCCAGCCCAACGGCCCGAACGGCCCTGCCGGCCAGGGCGAGGCCTCGGGGGTCGACAAGATGCGCGAGTTGCTGTTCGGCAATCAGATGCAGGACTACGACAAGCGCTTCTCGGTCCTCGAAGACCGTTTCGCGCAAAGGATGCGCGACATGGAATCGGAGTCCTCCCGCAGCCTGACCAACCTCGAAGCGACGATCAAGAAGCAGCTCGAATCGGTCGCCGGCCAGTTCCGCGAGGAAAAGGACCTGCGCGCCGACGCCGACAAGGAAATGGAGCGCAACCTGCGGGAGCAGACCCAGGCACTGGAAAAGCGCCTCGCCCAGCTCTCCGACCAGCTCGCGCGCCAGGGGCGCGATTTCACCGACAGCCTGGGCCATGAGGTCCAGGGCCTGCGCGACGAGATGCGGCGGCGCCAGGACGACACCCGCGCCACCATCGAGCGGATGTTCGCCGAGCTCAGCAACGTCAAGACCGATCGCAACCTGCTCGCGGGACTGTTCGTCGAGATCGCCAAATGCTTGAACCAGGACATGTCGCCCAAGGGCGGCAACGGCGCGAGCGCCTGAGCCGCACGGCCGCTGCGAAGGCCCATGGCAGCGCAGCCGAAGGCGAAGGTGCTCCAGTGAGCCGCGCGCCCCCGCGACAGACCGCCGGGGCGGAGGAGGCCGCGTGACGGCGCGCCTGCCGCTGGCTGCGACCCGCGGTCCCCCCGAAGAAGATCCGAACCGCCGGCTCGCCGGCCTGCTGCTGGAGCTGGCCCGCTGCGTCAACCCCGACGTGGTCGTGCCGCTGCCGGTGCCGCCCCGCCCGGCGGCCGATCCGCGCATGGAGGCGCTGCGCGACGTGCTGCTCGAACGCGAGCAGGTGGCGCTGGCGCGCCTGCAGCGCAAGTTCGACGATCCGCGCGAATTCGCCGATGCGGTCGGTGCCGTGCTGCCCGCCGCCTTCGAGCTGGCGGCGCAGGACGAGCGCCTCGGCCAGGTGATCGCCCCCACCGTCGAGAAGGCCACCCAGGCCTCGATCCGGAAGAATCCGGACACGATGGTCGACATCCTGTACCCCGTGATGGGGCCGGCGATCCGCAAGGCCATCGCCGAGACGCTCGAAGGCAAGCTGCAGTCGCTCAACCAGGCGCTCAAGCACAGCCTGTCCTGGCGCGGCATCAAGTGGCGCCTGGAGGCCTGGCGCAGCGGCAGCGCCTTCGCCGACGTGGTGCTCAAGCACACCGCCGTCTTCCGCGTCGAGCACCTGTTCCTGGTGCATCGCAAGACCGGCCTGCTGCTGGCGCACGAGGCGGCCGACGACGCGACCTCGCGCGATCCGCAACTGGTGTCGGCCATGCTCTCCGCGATCCAGGACTTCGTGCGCGATTCCTTCGACGAATCGGCCGAGGGCGGCGCCAAGGGCCGCAGCATCGACAGCCTGCGCCTGGGCGACCTGCTGCTGTGGTGCGAGGAAGGTCCCTCGGCCTTCCTCGCCGCTGTCATCCACGGCAACCCGCCGCCGGCATTGCGACTGTCCCTGGTGGAGACGCTGGCCGCCATCCACGACGAATGGCGCACGGCGCTCGACGATTTCCAGGGCGACACCGCGCCCTTCGAGCAGACCGGCCAGCAGCGGCTGCGGCCCAGCCTGTGGTCGCAGGGGGCCGAGTCGAAGAAAAGACTGTCGCCCCTGCTCTGGGGCGTCCCCCTCTTGCTGCTGCTGTTGCTGGGCTACTGGCTCGGTCAACGCCTGGTGGAGGAGCGGCGCGTCGACCGCTACGTGGCGGCGCTGCGAGACCAGCCCGGCATCGTCGTGATGGGGGCCGACCGCCAGGATGGCAAGTGGCGGGTGTCCGGGCTGCGCGACCCGCTGGCCGCGCAGCCGGAGACCTTGCTGGCGCCGGCGAAGCTGGACCCGTCGCGCGTCGTCGGCCGCTGGGAACCCTACCAGGCGCTGCATCCGGCCATCATGCGGAAGCGCCTGCAGGCGACCCTGAATCCGCCCCCGACCGTCAGTCTCTCGCAGGACGCGAACGGCATTCGCGCCGACGGCAGCGCCCCCCAGCACTGGGTCGACAAGGCGAGGGCCTTCGTGAACAGCCTGCCCGCCGGCGCCCCGCTGGTGGATCTCAGCGCCCTCAAGGACGTCCAGGACCCGGACTACATCCGCCTGCGCGACGCCATCCAGGCGCACGTCATCCCCTTCGAGAACAACGCACCGCGCCCCACGGCGGAACAGGGCGCCGAGCTCGACACCATTGCGCTCGAGCTGCGCGAGCTGGTGCGGGTGGCACGCGGCCTGGGCTTCTCGGTCAAGGTCACGATCGTCGGCCACGCCGATGCGACCGGCAAGGACACCGCCAACCTGGCCTTGAGCCTGGGGCGCGCCGAGGTCGTGCGCTCCATGCTGCGGGCCCGCGGCATCGACCCGACCCTGCTCTCGGTGCGCGGCGCCGGCCCGCTGGAGCCGCTGCGGCCCGGCGCCAGCGCCGACGAGCTGTCGATGAACCGCCGCGTGTCCTTCGTCGTCGGCACCAGCGATTGAGGCCCTGCCAACCCATGCTGCAAAAAAAGATCTGCCTGCTCGGTGCCTTCGGCGTCGGAAAGACCAGCCTGGTGCGCCGCTTCGTCGACACCATCTTCTCGGACGCCTACCTCACCACGGTCGGCGTGAAGATCGACAAGAAAGTGCTGACCATCGGCACCGAGCCGCTGGCGCTGATCCTGTGGGACATCGCCGGCGAGGACGAGATGTCGGCGGTGCGGCTGAGCTACCTGCGCGGCGCGGCCGGCTATCTGCTGGTGGTGGACGGCACGCGCCCCGAAACCCTGGAGACCGCGGCGTCGATCCGGGCGCGCGTCGACGCCGAGGTCGGCAGCATCCCCTTCCTCGCCCTGCTCAACAAGGCGGACCTGGTCGAGGATTGGGCCCTGCCCGCGCCGCGGCTGCAGGCGCTGGAAAGCGCGGGCTGGACCTTCCGCCGGACCAGCGCCAAGACCGGCGAGGGCGTCGAGGCCAGCTTCGAGGACCTGGCGGCGCTGCTCGCGCGATAGCCATGCTGGACCTGCCGGCGCAGATTTCCGATTCGCTCATGCTGCTGGTCCACGGGCAGCGCGCGCTCGCGCACCTGGCCGTCGACGACGCGCAGAAGCTGGTGCATGCGGGCGGCGACCTGGCGCACTACGGCCTGGCCGGCCTCCAGCCCGGCGATTCCGCCTGCGACCGGATTTCCTTCCTGGAAGGCCTGTTGCCGCTGGCGGAGAACCCCTTTCTCCTGCGTTCCATGGAAATGCCCAGCGGGCGGGTGGCGGACGTGCATCTGTTCGCCGAGGACAGCACCGTCTGGATCGTCCTGCTCGACGTGACGACGGAACACGACGAGGCCCAGCGGGTGCAGCAGAAGGCCTACGACATGACCCTGCTCAGCCAGCGCGAGGCCCGGTTGATCGAGCAGCTCGAGGCGGCCAACCAGGAACTGAGGCGCGCCCACAGCGAGCTCGCGGCGTCGCGCGAAGCCCTGCAGCGCACGCACGACCGCCTGCAGCAGGAGCTGCGCGACGCCGAGCGCTACGTTCGCTCCATCCTGCCTGCGCCGCTGTCGGAGCCCCTCGCCATCGACTGGCGCTTCGTGCCCTCGACCGAGCTGGGCGGCGACTCCTTCGGCTACCACTGGATCGACGACGAGCACTTCGCGCTCTATCTCATCGACGTTTGCGGCCACGGCGTGGGCGCTGCCCTGCTCTCGGTGGCGGTCGCCGACACGCTGCGCTCGGAGGCCCTGCCGCGCACCGACTTCCGCCGACCCGCGGAGGTGCTCGCCGCGCTCAACCAGGCCTACCAGATGGAGCGCCACGGCGAGCTGTTCTGCACCGTCTGGTACGGCGTCTATCAGCGCGTCACCGGAAGCCTGCGCTATGCCTCGGCCGGCCACCCGCCCGCCATGCTCGTGAGCGGCCCGCGCGAAGCCGCCGGGGACTGTGTGCCCTTGAAGGCCAGCGGCCCCAGCATCGGCATCTCGCCCGCCGCGCGTTATGGCGACGAGCACTGCAACCTGCAATCGCCGGCCCGCCTGTTCGTGTTCAGCGACGGGACCTACGAGATCACCCGGCCGGACGGGTCCATGCTGGCCTTCTCGGACTTCACAGAAGTGCTCGCGCGCCCGGTGCCCGAGGGGCAGTCCGAGCTCGACCGGCTGCTGGACTTCGCGCGGGACATGCACGGGCCCGGCGTGCTCGAGGACGACTTCACCATCATCGCGTTGGCGGTGTGAGCCGCCGACGGCGGCCGTTCACCTTGCCGGCCGCGCCACGAAGCCTGGATGACGCGCCGCTGATACGGTGCTCATGTTGTTCGTTGCTGCAAAGACGACAGTTGCGGTATTTGCAGCACTGAACAGCAATGACCACCTCCGTCTTCTCTCGGGCTTGGCGTGACCGGGCAGGCGTCGTCCTGCCAGCCTGACGCTTTTCGCCAATCCCCGCGACCGCTGCCGCCATTGCCGCTGCATTCCGCGCCGCCTAGATTGGAGGCCTCATGACCTCTTCCCCTGACTCCGCCGCGAGCGCACCCGCCGGCGCACCGCTCGCCGGTGTGCGCGTGCTCGACCTCACGCGCCTTCTGCCGGGCCCGCTCGGCACCATGCACCTGGCCGACCTCGGCGCCGACGTGCTCAAGATCGAGGACACCGGCGCCGGCGACTACGCCAGCCCCGCGGTGCGCGCGCTCGTCAACCGCAACAAGCGGGCGATCCGCATCGACCTCAAGCACCCCGAAGGCGTGGCCACGCTGCTGCGCCTGTGCCGCGATGCCGATGTGCTGGTCGAAGGCTTCCGCCCCGGCGTGATGCAGCGGCTGGGTGTGGGCTACGAGGCGGTGGCGGCCGCCAACCCGCGCATCGTCTACTGCAGCATCAGCGGCTTCGGCCAGACCGGGCCGCTGCGCGACATGCCGGGGCACGACCTCAACTACGCGGCCCTCGCCGGCGTGGCCGACCAGATCGGCAACGCCGCCGGGCCGGCCTTGTCGAACCTGCCCGTGGCCGACCTGCTGGGCGGCACCATGACGGCCGCGGCAGGCATTCTTGCCGCGCTCTTCGACGCCGCGCGCACGGGCCGCGGACGGCACGTCGACATCGCCATGGCCGACGGCGTGCTCGCCCACGCGGTGCTGCCGCTCGCCGGGCTTCACCAGCACGGCAAGGTGCCGCAGATCGGCCACAGCGCGCTGACGGGCGCGCTCGCCTGCTACGGCTTCTACCGCACGGCCGACGCCCGCCACGTGGCGGTGGGCGCGCTGGAGCCGAAGTTCTGGGAGGCGCTGTGCCGCAGGCTCGAGCGCCCCGATCTGGTCCCCCTGCACCGCAGCAGCGACCGGGCGACGGAGGAAAGCGTGCGCGCGGAACTGGCTGCCATCTTCGGTGCGCAGCCGCTCGCGCATTGGCGCGAGCTGTTCCGCGACGGCGCCGGCTGCGTGACGCCGGTGCTGCGCATCGACGAGACGCTGGCGCATCCGCACTTCCGCGCGCGCGGCATGCGCGCCGCGGCCGGCGCCGATGGCGCAACGCCGCAGCTCGGCTGTGCCATCAAGATGACCGGCTTCGAGCCCTCGCCTCCGCGGCCCGCGCCGCGCGCCGGGGAGCACACCGACGAGATCCTGCGCCAGGCCGGGCTC
>DATFFA010000091.1:0-10314 GCA_035250605.1 Variovorax sp.
CGAGGTGGCGCGCGTGGCCGAGGTGGCAGCGGTGCTGGATGCGATCTATGGCCGCTGAACGCCCGCTCCACGTCCTGATGACGGCCGACTGCGTCGGCGGCGTCTGGGCCCATGCGCTGGAACTGGCGGCAGGGCTCGGCGCGCTCGGCGTGCGCGTCACGCTGGCCAGCATGGGAGCGCGCCTGAGCGCGGCGCAGCGCGCGCAGGCGGCGGGCATTCCGGCGTTGTCGCTGCACGAGAGCGCGTGGCGGCTCGAATGGATGGACGACCCCTGGGCCGATGTCGCCGGCGCGGGCCGCTGGCTGCAACAGCTCGACGATGCGCTGCGTCCCGACGTGCTGCACCTCAACCAGTTCGCCTTCGGCGCCTTGCGCTTTCGGGCACCCACGCTCGTGGTGGCGCATTCGTGCGTGCTGTCGTGGTGGCGCGCGGTGCGTGGCGGCAGCGCGCCAGCGCACTTCGACCGCTACCGGCACGTGGTGGCCGCGGGCCTGGCCGGCGCCGGCCTGGTCGCTGCGCCGACGCGCGCCATGCTCGACGCGCTGGCCGAGCACCACGGGCTTGCGCGGCCCGGCCTGGTGCTGCCCAACGGGCGCAGTCCCCTTGTCTACCGCCCTTCGGCCAAGCAGCCGGTGGTGCTGTCGGCGGGGCGCCTGTGGGACGAGGCCAAGAACCTGGCCGCGCTCGAGGCCGTGGCCCCGGAGCTCCCCTGGCCGGTGTACGTGGCCGGTGCAACGCGCAACCCGTGCGGCGGCGGCACGCGCGAGACGCGCGCCGTGCAAGCGCTCGGCGAGCTCTCGCCTTCAGCGCTGGCGGTGCAGATGTCGCAGGCCGCGATCTATGCCTTGCCCGCGCGCTACGAGCCCTTCGGCCAGAGCGCGCTCGAGGCGGCGCTGTCGGGCTGCGCGCTGGTGCTCGGCGACATCGGCAGCCTGCGCGAGCTGTGGGGACCGGCCGCGCTCTACGTGGCACCCGACGACCACGACGCCCTTCGAGATGCGCTCCTGCGCCTGATCGAACAGCCGTCGCTGCGCGACGCACTGGCGCGCAGCGCGCGTGCCCGCGCGCTGCGCTTCACGCCCGCGCGCATGGCGCAGGCCTATCGCCGCGCCTACCGCCAACTCATCGCGCACGCCTCGCCGCCGCGCGCGCCACGCATGGAGGCGTTCTCATGCGCGTCGTGATCTTCTGCCACTCGCTCGTGTCCGACTGGAACCATGGCAATGCCCACTTCCTGCGCGGCGTGTGCAGCGAGCTCGTCGCGCGCGGCCATGCGCTCGCGGTCTACGAACCGCGGGACGCCTGGAGCCGCGTGAACCTGCAGGCCGAGCACGGCGAGCAAGCGCTCGCGGCCTTCGCCCGCGCCTACCCGGAGCTGCGCAGCCGCTTCTACGACGAGGCCACGCTCGACCTCGACGAGGCGCTGGACGGCGCCGACCTGGTGCTCGTGCACGAGTGGAACACGCATGCGCTGGTGCGGCGCATCGGCCTGCACCGCCGTGCCCACCGGCACTACCGCCTGCTGTTCCACGACACGCACCACCGGAGCAAGACCGATGCGCTGGGCATGGCCCGCTACGACCTGTCGGACTACGACGGCGTGCTCGCTTTCGGCAACGTGATCCGCGACCTGTACCGCGCCCGCGGCTGGGCGCGCCGGGCATGGACCTGGCACGAGGCGGCGGACGTGCGCCGCTTCCGCCCCATCGAAGGCCTCGCGCGCGAGGGCGACCTGGTGTGGATCGGCAACTGGGGCGACGACGAGCGCGAGGCCGAGCTCGGCGAGTTCCTGCTGGAGCCGGTGCGGCAGCTCGGCCTGAAGGCGCGCATCCACGGCGTGCGCTATCCGGCGCATGCGCTCGCGCGGCTGCAGCAGGCCGGCATCGATTACGGCGGCTGGCTGCCCAACCACGAGGCGCCGCGCGTCTTCGCGCATTTCGCGCTCACCGTGCACGTGCCGCGCCGGCCCTATGCGAAGGCCTTGCCCGGCATTCCGACCATCCGCATGTTCGAGGCGCTGGCCTGCGGCATTCCGCTGGTCTCGGCGCCCTGGGACGACGTCGAGGCGCTGTTCGATCCCGGCCGCGACTACCTCGTGGCGGCCGATGGCCGGGCCATGAAGCGGCACCTGCGCACCCTGCTGGCCGACCCCGAAGCCCGGCGCGAGCTGTCGGCGCACGGGCGGCGCACCGTGCTCGGGCGCCACACCTGCGCGCACCGCGTGGACGAACTGCTCGGCATTCTTGCCGGGCTCCAGCCGGCCGCCCATGCGGCATCCGGCATTGCGTGAACCAAAGGAAGAACATGGACATCGCCTTCTTCGCCTCCAGCCTGGTCTCGGCCTACTGGAACGGTGCCGCGACCTACTACCGCGGCATCGTGCGCGCGCTGCACGAGCGCGGCCATCGCGTGCGCTTCTACGAACCCGACGCCTACGGGCGCCAGCAGCACCGGGACATCGAGGACCCCGACTGGGCCGAGGTGATCGTCTACCCCGGCGAAGGCGAGCATCACGCGCTGCGCATGGTCGAGCAGGCCCGCGGCGCCGACCTGGTGGTCAAGGCCAGCGGCGTCGGCGTGTTCGATGCGCTGCTGGAGGCCGCGGTGCTCGACCTCAAGAGCCCTTCCACGCGCGTCGCGTTCTGGGATGTGGACGCGCCCGCCACGCTCGACCGCATGCGGGCCGATCCGGCCGACCCCTTCCGCGCGCTGGTGCCCGGCTACGACCTCGTGCTCACCTACGGCGGCGGCGAGCCGGTGGTGGCCGCCTACGAGCGCTTCGGTGCCCGGCGCTGCGTGCCCATCTACAACGCGCTCGATCCGGCCACCCACCATCCGGTCGAGCCGCTGCCGCACTTCGTGGCGGACCTGTCCTTCCTGGGCAACCGGCTGCCGGACCGAGAGGCACGGGTGAGCGAGTTCTTCCTGCATGCCGCCGCCCGGCTGCCCGAGGCCCGCTTCCTGCTCGGCGGCAGCGGCTGGGAGGACAAGGCGATGCCCAGCAACGTGAAGTACATCGGCCACGTCTACACGGCCGACCACAACGCCTTCAATGCCACGCCGAAGGCGGTGCTCAACGTCAGCCGCGAGAGCATGGCGCGCTACGGCTTCTCGCCGGCGACGCGCGTGTTCGAGGCGGCCGGCGCCGGCGCCTGCCTCATCACCGATGCGTGGGAGGGCATCGAGCTCTTCCTGGAGCCGGAGCGCGAGGTGCTGGTCGCGTCCAGCGGCGAGGAAGTGGCCGCGCACCTGGAGCGCCTGGACCCGGCGGCCGCCCACCGGATCGGGCTGGCCGCCTGCAAGCGCCTGCTGGCGCAGCACACCTACGCGCACCGCGCCGCGCAGCTGGAGGCCCTGCTCGAAGGCCGGGAGACGGCGCGCGTCGTGGAGCTGGCGCATTGAGCCGCCGGGGAGGCCCGTCCATGAATCCCGGCCCGCTGCGCATCGCGATCATCGGCCTGTCGATCACCTCGTCCTGGGGCAACGGCCATGCGACCACTTACCGCGGCCTGGTGCGCGAGCTGGCCGCGCGCGGGCACGACGTGCTCTTCCTCGAATGCGACGTCCCCTGGTACGCCGGCCATCGCGACCTGCCGCAGCCGCCCTTCGGCCGCACGGTGCTCTACCAGGACCTGAAGGCGCTGCAGCGCCTCCATGCGGCGGACATCGGCGCGGCGGACCTGGTGATCGTCGGTTCCTTCGTGCGCGACGGCGTCGCGGTCGGCGACTGGGTCCAGGCCGAGGCCTCGGGCCTCACGGCCTTCTACGACATCGACACGCCGGTCACGCTCGCGCGCCTGCGCGAACCGCCGCCCGGCGAGGCGCCCTACCTCGAGGCGCGGCAAGTGGCCGGCTACGACCTGTACCTCTCCTTCACCGGCGGCCCCACGCTGGCCAGGCTGGAACGCGAATTCGGCTCGCCCGCGGCCCGCGTGCTCTACTGCGCCGTCGACCCCACGCTCTATTTCCCCGAGCCCTTGCCGATGCAGTGGGACCTGGGCTACATGGGGACCTACAGCGACGACCGGCAGCCGCGCGTCGAGCGCATGCTCCTGCAGCCGGCCCAGCAGTGGCGCGCGGGCCGCTTCGCCGTCGCCGGGGCGAAATACCCGAGCGGCATCGACTGGCCCGCCAACGTGCAGCACATCCAGCACCTGCCGCCGGCCGAGCATCGCGCCTTCTACAACCGCCAGCGCTTCACGCTCAACGTGACGCGCGACGACATGATCGAAGCCGGCTGGTCGCCCAGCGTGCGGCTGTTCGAGGCGGCGGCCTGCGGCACGCCGATCGTCAGCGACCGGTGGGAGGGCATCGAGACCCTGCTCGAGCCCGGGCGCGAGATCTTCCTCGCCGACTCGGCGGCCGAGGTGCTGCGCCTGCTGCGCGAGCTGCCCGAGGACGAGCGCCGCTCGGTGGGCGAGCGGGCGCGCAGCCGCATCCTGGCCCAGCACACGGCCGCGCACCGCGCCGTGCAGCTCGAAGGCTATGTGCGCGCGCTGCATGCGCGCGAGGCAGCATGAAGGAGCGCGCGGCAGCCATGTCCACCAGCCCCAAGCCCCGATCCCCGGACGCCGACGCGCTGCAGCGCCGCATCGACGCGCTCGCGCCCTGGTTCCACAACCTCCACCTGCCGGGCGGGGTGCAGACCTTGCCGCATCACTTTCTCGGCGGCGACTTCCCGCGCTTCAAGTGGCAGCAGATCGAACCCTTCGTGCCGGCCGACCTGGGCGGCTGGCGCGTGCTGGACGTCGGCTGCAATGCCGGCTTCTACAGCTTCGAGCTCGCGCGCCGCGGCGCCTCGGTGCTGGGCATCGACGTCGATGCGCACTACCTGGCGCAGGCGCGCTGGGCGGCGCACGAGTTCGGGCTGGAGGCGCAGGTGGAGTTCCGCCGCATGGAGGTCTACGAGATCGCCCGCTCCGAGGAAACGTTCGACCTCGTGTGGTTCATGGGCGTCTTCTATCACCTGCGCTACCCGTTGCTGGCGCTGGACCTGCTGGCCCGCCGCACGCGGCGGCTCATGATGTTCCAGACCCTCACCATGCCGGGCGATTCGGTGTACGCCCACACGGCCGACTGCTCGATCGAGGACCGCACGCCGCTCCTGGAGTCGGGCTGGCCGCGCATGGCCTTCATCGAGCACCGGCTGGCAGGCGATCCGACCAACTGGTGGGCGCCCAACCATGCCGCGGTCGAGGCCATGCTGCGGTCCAGCGGCCTGCGCGTGGAGGCACGCCCGGGGCACGAGATCTATCTTTGCGCGCCCGACGAAGCGGCGGCGCGCGCGCGTGCGCTGTACGCGTCGCAGTTCGACGCGGCAGCCGGAGCGATCCGTGAGCGCGGATGATCCCGCGGCCGCGCAGCCGCCGGACCCGGGCGGCGCCGGCGAGATGGCCGGCCTCGTCGACCGCAACATCGAGGCGCTGGTCGAGCGGCGCCGAAAGGAACAGCGCGAGACCGCCCTGCAGGACCGGATCGCCGATGCGATCACCGCCTTCGCGGGCAGCATGAAGTTCGTCTACCTGCACCTGCTCGTCTACGGCACGTGGATCGTGGCCAACCTCGGCTGGGTGCCGGCGGTGCCCCGCTTCGATCCCACCTTCGTGGTGCTCGCCATGGTGGCCTCGGTGGAGGCCATCTTCATCTCCACCTTCGTGCTGGTGAGCCAGAACCGCATGGCCGCGCAGGCCGACCAGCGCGCCGACCTGGACCTGCAGATCAGCCTGCTCGCCGAGCACGAGATCACGCGCCTGGTCACGCTCGTCGGCGAGATGGCCCGCCGCATGGGCGTGCCCGAGGCGCACGACCCGGAGCTCCAGGAGCTGGAGCGCGATGTCGCGCCCGAGCAGGTGCTCGACCGCATGCAGCAGAGCGAGCGCAAGCTCGATGAATGAACCGCCGCAACAAGCGGTTACGCCGTGGGCATGTCGATTGCCGCCTCTTCCTTCTTGTGAAACATGGAGGAAGTGGACATGCAATACCTGCTGGACCTCGGCAACCAACCCCTGCCCGTCCGGGTGACCGATCCGCAACAGATGCGCATGCTCCGGCGACTGGACCGGACGGGGCACGTGGAGGTGGTGTTCGACGGCGGTGGCGGCGCGGAGCCCTCGGCCAGCATCCTGAAATTCACCCCGTTGGGGGAGAAGGTACTGAAGTGCATTCGCACCGGCCGCCTGGCGCCCGCCTCGCATAATCGGACATCGACCTGAGTCGCCGGCATGGGCTTGGGCCCCAAGGACCGAGCCATGAACGACCTCACCCCTGACCACTTCGAGGAAGAGCATCCCGAACTGATCGACAACGTCGTGCCCTCGCGCGGCTACGAGTTGACGCCGCTGGTCGGGCTCGGCGGCTCGGCCGGCGCGATCCCGGCGCTGCAGGCCTTTCTGCAGAGCGTGCCGCCGGAAAGCGGCATGGCCTTCGTGGTCATCCTGCACCTGGCGGCGGAGCGCGAAAGCATCCTGGCCGACATCCTCCAGCGCTCCACCGCGATGCGGGTGATGCAGGTGCAGAAGACCAGCAAGGTCGTTCCCAACACGGTCTACGTCATCCCGCCGGGCAAGGCCATGAAGTCGGCCAACGGCTATCTGCGGCTCACCGACCTGGAGACGCAGCCCGGCCGCCGGATGGCCGTCGACTATTTCTTTCGCGCGCTGGCCGATACGCACGGGCCGCATTCGGCGGCCATCGTGCTGTCCGGCGGCGACGGCGACGGCGCCATCGGCATCAAGCGCATCAAGGAGCGCGGCGGGCTCACGATCGCGCAGGACCCCAACGAGGCGGAGCACGGCAGCATGCCGGACGCGGCCATCGCCACCGGCATGGTCGACTGGGTGCTGCCGGTGTCGCACATGGCGGCCCGCCTGCTGGACTACTACAACATCGAGAAAAGGCTGCGGCTGCCGCCCGAAGACGGCGCGCAGCCGGCCAGGGAGCCGCCGGCCAATTCCGACGAGGCGATCCTGCGCGAGATCCTCGGTTTCCTGCGCGCGCGCACCGGCCGCGACTTCTCCTATTACAAGCGCGCCACCATCGTCCGCCGGATCGCCCGGCGCATGCAGGTCAACGGCGTCGACGACCTCCCGGCCTACCTGAACTGCATGCGCACGCGAACCGGCGAAGCCGGTGCGCTGCTGCAGGACCTGCTCATCAGCGTCACCAACTTCTTCCGCGATGCCGAGTGCTTCGAGGCGCTGGCGCCGCACCTGGCCGAGCTCTTCGTCGGCAAGGGGCCCAACGACGCGGTGCGCGCGTGGGTGACGGCCTGCGCCACCGGCGAGGAGGCCTACTCGATCGCCATCCTGCTGGCCGAGCACGCCCGCACGCTCGACGTGTCGCCCACCATCCAGGTGTTCGCCAGCGACCTGGACGAGAACGCGGTGCAGACCGCGCGCGACGGCGTCTACCCCGCCGCCATCGAGGCCGACGTCTCGCCGGAGCGCCTGCGCCGCTTCTTCGTGAAGGAGCACGGCTCCTACCGCGTGCGGCGCGAGTTGCGCGAGACGGTGCTCTTCGCGACGCACGACCTGCTCAAGGACTCGCCCTTCTCGCGCCTGGACCTGATCACCTGCCGCAACCTGCTGATCTACCTGGACCCGCAGGCCCAGGCGCGCGTCTTCGACGTGCTGCACTTCGCGCTGCTGCCGCGCGGACGGCTGTTCCTCGGCACCTCCGAATCGGTGGACGACGGGAGCCCGTATTTCACCGTGCTCGACAAGAAGCACCGCATCTATGCGCAGCGCCCCGTGCCGCGCGCCGGCGTGCCGGTCCAGAGCGGGCCCAGCACCCTGGCCCTCGCGCTGGAGGTGCGGCATTCGGTGCCGGAGGCGCCGGTGATCGCCGGGCGCCTGTTCGAGCAGCAGAGCCTGATGCCCGAGCGCCGCGGGAGCGGTCCGGCCACGCGCGGCGTCTCCTGGGGCGAAGTGCACCTGAAGCTGCTGGAGCACCTGGGGCCGCCCTCGGTGCTGATCAACGCCGAGCACGACATCGTGCACCTGTCCCCCAGCGCGGCGCAGCTGCTGCAGCACGCCGCGGGCGAGCCGACCCGCAACCTGCTGCGGCTGGTTCCCTCGGCGCTGCGCATCGAGCTGCGCACCGCGCTGCACCGGGCCATGCAGGGCGGCGAGCTGGTCGAGACGCCGAAGGTGCAGGTGGCGGCCGGCGGCGAGGCTCGAGCGCTCAGCATGCGGGTGGTCCCGATCAAGGACGGCAGCTACGACATGACCCTGGTGCTCTTCGACGTCGAGGCCCCCGGCGCAGCACCGGCGCCGCCGTTGCAGGCGCGCGCGCACCCGCCGCTCGTCGCGCAGCTCGACCAGGAGCTGGAGCGCATGCGCATGCACCTGCGCGACACCGTCGAGCAGTACGAGAACTCGACGCAGGAGCTGAAGGCCAGCAACGAGGAGCTGCAGGCCATCAACGAGGAGCTGCGCTCGGCCACCGAGGAGCTGGAGACCAGCCGGGAGGAACTGCAGTCCATCAACGAGGAACTGGTCACCGTCAACCATGAGCTCAAGAGCAAGGTCGACGAACTCGCGCATGCCAACAGCGACATGCAGAACCTGATCGATGCCACGTCCATCGCCACCATCTTCCTGGACCGCGAACTGTGCATCACCCGCTACACGCCCATGGCGGTGCGGCTGTTCAGCCTGATCCCGGGCGACCTGGGCCGGCCGCTGAGCGACCTGATGCCCAAGCTGCCCTACCCGGAGCTCGGGGCCGATGCGCAGGAGGTGATCGACCGGCTCGCGCCCATCGAGCGCGAGGTGGGCCGCGAGGACGGCAGCTGGTTCCTGGCGCGGCTGTCGCCGTACCGCTCGGCCGAGGATCGCATCGCCGGGGTCGTGCTCTCCTTCATCGACATCAGCGAACGCAAGAAGGCCGAGAAGGTGAGTCAGTGGCTGTCGGCCGTGGTCGCCTCCTCGATGGACGCGATCATCAGCTTCTCGCTCGAAGGCGAGATCCTGAGCTGGAACGCCGGCGCCCGCCGGTTGTTCGGCTACGCGGCCGAGGAAGCGGTCGGCCAGCCGCTCGAACTGCTGGCGGGCCGGGAGGGCGACGCGGCGCGCCTGCTCCGGCAGCTCGCCCTGGGGCAGGGCATCGAAGGCCTGGAAACGGTGCAGCGTGCCAGGAATGGCAACGCCATCCACGTGTCGCTCACGGCGTCCCCGATCCGCGACGCCGATGGCAGCGTGGTCGGCGGCACCGCCACGGCGCGCGACATCGGCGAGGCCAGGCAGGCGGCGGAAGCGCTGCGCCGCAGCGAGGAAGGGCTGCGCCTGGTGGTGGAGAACGCACGCGACTACGCCATCTTCTCCACCGACCTCGACCTTGCCATCACCAGCTGGAACAAGGGCGCCGAGCGGCTCCTCGGCTACACCGAGGCCGAGGCGCTGGGGCGGTCGGCCGACATGATCTTCACCGAGGAAGACCGCCGCGCCGGAGCGCCTGCGCAGGAAGCACGCACCGCGCTGACCGAGGAAAGAGCGGCCGACGAGCGCTTCCATCTGCGCAAGGACGGCAGCCGCTTCTGGGGCAGCGGGACGCTGATGCGCATGGAGGACGGCTCCGGCGGGGCCGTGGGCTTCGTGAAGATCCTGCGCGACCAGACGCAGGCGCGCGAAGCGCAGGCGGCGCTCACGCGCAGCCAGGCCGAGCTGATGCAAGCGCTGCAGGAGAACGAGGCCGCGCGCAGCCGGCTGGAGGAGGCCGATGCCGCCAAGGACCGCTTCCTGGCCGTGCTCTCGCACGAACTGCGCAACCCGCTGGCGGCCGTGAGCAGCGCCGCCACCCTGCTGGTCAAAGAATCGAGCACGCCGGCGCAGCGCGAGCAGGCGGCCTGGATCGTGAAGCGCCAGTCCCGCACCATGAAGGTCCTGCTCGACGACCTGCTGGACGTGTCGCGCCTGACCGTGGGGCAGCTGGAACTGCACTTGCGGGACGTGGCGCTGTGCAGCATCGTCGAGGCGGCGCTGGAGACGGCCGAGCCGCTGCTGAAGGCCGCGCAGCACCGGTTCTCGACCCGCCTGCCGGACCGGCCCGTTTACGTGCGCGTCGATCCGCTGCGCATCGCGCAGGTCATCGTCAACCTCTTGACCAACGCCGCCAAGTACACCGAGCCGGGCGGCGAGGTGTCGCTGCAGGTGGAAGCGGGCCCGGAGGAAGTGGCGATCGTCGTCAGCGACAACGGCATCGGCATGGCGCCCGAGACCCTCGAGCACATCTTCGACCTCTACGCCCAGGGGCCGGCCGCGGCGCACCGCAGCAACGATGGCCTGGGCGTGGGGCTGGCGCTGGTGCGCAACATCG
>DATFFA010000092.1:0-3558 GCA_035250605.1 Variovorax sp.
GCAATGGCTCGGGCGCGTCGCGCTGGAGGCGTGCGATCCACGACTCGGCGGTCCGCATGAACGCATCCACGACAGTTGCCCATTCGGCTGGATCTTCGGGAATGGCCGAAACCAGCATGGACAAGGTCAGCAAGCCCGTCTGTCGATGGACGTCGACAGTCCAGTCTGCATCCTCGCCCGTCCAACGCGCCACGATGCCCGCCATCTGGCGCAGCTCCTCTTCGTCGACGTCGTCATCCTCGTCGGCTTCCACGATGGCCTGCAGCAGCTCGGCGCGCACGTAGCCGGCGCCTGCATGGAGCTCGACTCGGCCGTCCGGCAGCATCGCGGCGTAAACCTGCAGGCGCCCTTCCGCTTCGAACACGAGGCTGCCGCCGACGCTGACGCATGTCGGCGCCTGCTGTATCGAGGCAAGATACAAATCGAGACTGTGACCTAATAGAGCCGTCATCTTGGCGTCGCTCTTCTGGGGAATGGTTATGCCGCTGAGTAACGGATCTTTCGCTTTGGTTCCATCGCCGCGAAAGATGACGTGACTCGGCGACGAAGGCCGCGAGCCATGATGCGTGCCCTGACCCAGCCTGAAATCGGAGAACCATGAGACGTCGATGCCCCCCTAGGATGAAATGCCGCCCCAGTCCGCGCAAGGCAGAAGCGCCCCTGACGGGGCACGCCTCGTGAGCGCCGCTCCGCCCAAGGTCGACGAAGCAATCGCTCCACCCGCCCTCGTCACCTTCGCCGAAGCCTTCCGCTTCTGGCTCAAGCTCGGCTTCATCAGCTTCGGCGGTCCGGCAGGGCAGATCGCGATCATGCACACCGAGCTGGTGGAGCGTCGCCGATGGATCAGCGAGAAGCGTTTCCTCCATGCGCTGAACTACTGCATGATGCTGCCCGGCCCAGAGGCCCAGCAGCTCGCCACCTACATCGGCTGGCTGATGCACCGGACCTGGGGCGGCATCGTCGCCGGCGCGCTGTTCGTGCTGCCCTCGCTGTTCATCCTGATCGCGCTGTCGTGGATCTACCTGCGCTTCGGCGACGTGCCCGTGGTGGCGGGCCTCTTCTACGGCATCAAGCCGGCCGTCACGGCACTGGTGCTGCATGCGGCGCACCGCATCGGCACGCGGGCACTGCGGAATGCGTGGATGTGGGGCATCGCGGCGGCGGCCTTCGTGGCCATCTTCGCCTTCGACACGCCCTTTCCGGCGATCGTCCTCGCGGCCGGGCTGATCGGCCATGTCGGCGCGCGTCACGCACCCGCGGTCTTTGCGCTCGGCGGCGGCCACGGCAACGGGCAGCAGAGCTACGGGCCTGCCCTCATCGACGACGACACGCCGACACCGCCTCATGCGCGCTTCTCGCGCGCCCGGCTGGCGAAGCTGCTGGCCCTCGGAGTCGGGATGTGGGCGGTGGCCATGGGCGCGCTCGTCGCGACGCAGGGCCTGCAGGGCACGCTGACGCAGATGGGCTGGTTCTTCACCAAGGCGGCGCTCCTGACCTTCGGCGGCGCCTACGCGGTGCTGCCCTATGTCTACCAGGGCGCGGTCGAGCAGCACCACTGGCTGTCGGGCGCGCAGATGATCGACGGCCTGGCGCTCGGCGAGACGACGCCGGGGCCGCTGATCATGGTGGTGGCCTTCGTGGGCTTCGTCGGCGGCTGGCTGAAGCAGGTGCTCGGACCCGAGGCCCTTTTTCTCGGCGGCGCGCTGGCTGCCACGGTGGTCACCTTCTTTACCTTCCTGCCCTCCTTCGTCTTCATCCTGGCCGGCGGCCCGCTGGTCGAGGCGACGCACGGCAAGCTCGGCTTCACTGCGCCGCTGTCGGCGATCACCGCGGCGGTGGTGGGCGTGATCCTGAACCTGGCGCTGTTCTTCGCGTACCACGTGCTGTGGCCGCAAGGCTTCGGCGGCCGCTTCGATCTCGTGTCCGCCGTCATCGTGGTCGCGGCCGCCCTTGCCCTGTTCCGCTTCAAGATCGGCGTGATGCCCTTGCTCGGCGCCTGTGCGCTGGCCGGGCTCGCCGTCACCTTGGGCAGGCCCTTGCTCCTTTCCTGAACAAGGTTCCATGGGCAAGCCCGTCGAGCCGGCGGCGTGGGCTGCCCGTTGCGCGGTCGGGTTGCGTGTTCCTCACCGGATGTCGGACAAGCTGTCCCTCTTGTCCTCGCGGGTCACTCTCCGTGAATGACCTTGTGTTGCCTGAGCGCGGCGATCTCCGGCTCGCTGTAGCCAACCTCGCGCAGCAGTTCGCCGGTGTGCTCGCCCAGCAGCGGCGGCTGCAGCCGGATGCCCGGCCGCGCGCCGGCCAAGGTGAAGGGCATCAGCGGCACCTTCGATTCACTGCCGTCGTTCATGCGCACCGGCGCGAGGCCGCCGGTGGCATTGAGATGCGGGTCGTCGAAGAGCTCGTGCGGCTTGGCGATGGGCGCGAAGGGCAGCTCGTTCTTCTCGAACACGGCGCTGAGCTCGGCCGCGCTGTAGCCGGCGAGGTGCGAGCGCAGCATCGGCAACATCCAATCGCGCGCGAGCACGCGGTCGTTGTTGGTCTTCAGGCGCGGATCGGCCAGCATGTCCTCGAGGCCGAAGGCCTTGCAGAAGATGGTCCACTGCTTGTCGCTGACCGCGGCCAGGAAGATCTGCTCGCCGTCCTTGACGGTGAAGACGTCGTACACCGCCCAGGCGGAGATGCGGCTGGGCATCGGGTCGGCCGCCTTCCCCGTGGCCGCGAACTGCATCATGTGCTGCGCAACCAGGAAGATGTTGTTCTCGAACAGCGCCGACTGCACCTCGCAACCCTCGCCGGTCTGCTCGCGCTGGCGCAGCGCGGCCATCGCGCCGATGGCGCCGAACATGCCGCCCATGATGTCGTTGACGCTGGTGCCGGCGCGCAGCGGGTCGCCGATGCGCCCGGTCATGTAGGCCAGGCCGCCCATCATCTGCACCACTTCGTCGAGCGCGGTGCGGTGATCGTAGGGGCCCGGCAGGAAGCCCTTGTGGCTCACGTAGATGAGGCGCGGGTTGAGCTTCTTCAGGCTCTCGTAGTCCAGGCCCAGCTTCTTCATGGTCCCGGGCTTGAAGTTCTCGCTCACGATGTCGGCGCCGGCGATCAGGCGCAGCGCGGCCTGCACGCCCTCGGGCTGCTTGAGATCGAGCGCGATGCTCTTCTTGTTGCGGTTGAAGGTGGGAAAGAAGCCGGCGCCGGAGCCCAGCAGGCGGCGCGTGGCGTCGCCGTCGATGGGCTCGACCTTGATGACCTCTGCGCCGAGGTCGGCCAGGAGCATGCCGCAGGTGGGGCCCATCACCATGTGGGTGAACTCGACGACGCGAACGCCCGCGTAGGGGAGTTGCTTCTCCGTGCTGTCAGACATGTGCAGATCCTTGAACGAAGCCCTTGGGCAGCCCGGCCTCGGGCGTCATGCCGTAGACCGGTTCGCCCGGCAGGCCGGCGATGAGCGGCGCGCGGGCCGCGATGAGCTTGTCGATATCGATGCCGGTGGCGACGCCCATGGCCTCGAACATGAAGACCAGGTCCTCGGTCACGACATTGCCCGAGGCGCCGGGCGCA
>DATFFA010000093.1:0-8707 GCA_035250605.1 Variovorax sp.
AGCGACGCGGCCATCGCCGCGGCCCGCGGCGCATAGGGCGCCAGCCAGGGCCGCGCCGGGTCGAAGCCCAGGGGCAGGTTCACGAGGCGGCAGGGCCGACGTACTGCACCTTGTTCGGCGTCTTCTCCGGCGTCAGCAGGAACAGCTCGGGAAATTTCTTGAACAGCTTGGGCGAGCTCGCGCTCTTGCCCAGCAGCTTGGCGCCGCGCAGCCGCTCGGCCGCGTGATTGAGCTCCAGCTTCGCGCCGCCGGCGAGTTCGGGCACCGCATCGAGGATGCGCAGCACGTCCTCCGGCAGCACCGGCGGCGGCGCGACTTCCTGGGCCTTGGCGCGCCGCGCGCGCGCGGGCCGCTTGGCGGCAGCAGGCCGGGCCGCGGACTGGTGCTGCAGATCGAAAAAGCTGTCGTAGACCGCCACCGTCTCCTCGCCCGTCTTGCCCTGCTGGCCGATGCCGCAGACGCGGCAGCCCTTCTCGCGCAGGCGGATCACCAGCGGCGCGAAGTCGGAATCGGAAGACACCAGCACCACCAGCTCGGGCCGCTCGGCCACCACCAGGTCCATCGCATCGACCGCCAGCGCGATGTCGGTCGAGTTCTTGCCGGAGGCGAGGTTGACCATCGGCCGCACCGAGAGCCGCTTGAAGAGCGCCTGCTGCTTGAGCGCGGTCTCGGCGTTGCAGTAGGCGCGGCGCACGTGGATGGCGCCCTGGTCGGCGAGCGTGCGCTGCACCGCCTGCTCGATGACGTCGGCCGAGACGTTGTCGGCGTCGATCAGCAGCATCACGCGGCGGCCGGCGGCGCTCACAACAGCCTCCAGGCAACGGTCTCGCCGCCGCGCAGCGGCTTCAGCGTCGCCTCGCCGTAAGGCACGGTCTCGGGCACCGTCCAGGCCTCGCGCTGCAGGGTCACGGTGTCGCTGTTGCGCGGCAGGCCATAGAAGTCGGGGCCGTGGAAGCTGGCGAAGCCTTCGAGCTTGTCCAGCGCGCCGGCATTGTCGAAGGCCTCGGCATAGAGCTCGAGCGCCGTGAGCGCGGTGTAGCAGCCGGCGCAGCCCAGCGCATGTTCCTTGAGGTGCGCAGGATGCGGCGCGCTGTCGGTGCCGAGGAAGAAGCGCGGGCTGCCGCTGGTGGCCGCCTCGACCAGGGCCACGCGATGGGTCTCGCGCTTGAGCACCGGCAGGCAGTAGTAGTGCGGCCGGATGCCGCCGGTGAAGATGGCGTTGCGGTTGTAGAGCAGGTGGTGGGCGGTGATGGTGGCGGCGGTGAAGCGGTCCGCATCGCGCACGTAGTGGGCGCCCTCCTTCGTCGTCAGGTGCTCGAACACGATCTTGAGCTCCGGGAAGTCGCGGCGCAGCGGGATCATCACGCGCTCGATGAAGACGGCCTCGCGGTCGAACAGGTCGACCGCGGGGTCGGTCACCTCGCCGTGTACCAGCAGCAGCAGGCCGTGCTTCTGCATCGCCTCCAGCGTCGGGTAGGTCTTGCGGATGTCGGTGACGCCGGCATCGCTGTTGGTGGTGGCGCCGGCCGGGTACAGCTTGAGGGCGCAGACGCCCGCCGCGGCCGCTCGCCCGATCTCCTCCGGAGGGAGCTTGTCCGTCAGGTACAGCGACATGATCGGCTCGAAGTCCAGGCCCTCCGGCACGGCGGCGCGGATGCGCCCGCGGTAGGCCTTGGCCTGCTCGGCGGTGGTCACCGGCGGGCGCAGGTTGGGCATGATCAGCGCGCGGCCGAACTGGCGGGCCGAATGCGGCACCACGGCTTGCAGGGCCGCGCCGTCGCGTACGTGCAGGTGCCAGTCGTCGGGGCGGGTGAGGGTGAGGGTCTGGGCGGGGCTGGTCATGAGATGCATTGTCCCATTGCATCTTTCCGAGTTCACACCAAGACTCGCCCCACTCGCACTTGAACACTTCGACCGGCATCCGGGGCGACGGCACGCCGCGCGGCCACGGACGCTCGCGCGCCTCAGACGATCTGCGTCAACGCGTTCTCGAACGCGGTGCGGGCGATGCCGGTGCGTTGGCTGGAGCGCGCATGGCAGCGCTCCAGCGCCGCGGCCACGGTGGCCGAGACGTCGCCGAAGATCGCTTCATCCGAGATCTCGACATCGCCCTGCATCAGGAACGCGAACGCGCGCGCCATGCCGCAATTGGCGATGAAGTCGGGGATCACCGCGACACGCGAATCGGCGTGCTCGTAGATGGGCCCGTAGAAGATCTCGCGGTCGGCAAACGGCACGTTGGCGCCGCTGGACACGACTTCGAGTCCGCCCTCGATCAGCTGCTCGACCTGCTGCTGCGTCACCAGGCGGGACCCGGCGCAGGGCAGGAAGATCTCGGCCCCGACGCTCCACACCCGGCGATCGATCTCCTCGAACGAAAGCATGCCCTGGGCGGCGAGCTGGTTGCCCTTCTTTTCAAGGAACAGGGTGCGGATCTGCTCGAAGCTGAAGCCCTCGGCATCGAGCAGCCCGCCCTCGCGATCGATGATGCCGACCACGCGCGCGCCGGCCTGCGCCAGGTAGTAGGCCGCGGTCGAGCCGACGTTGCCCCAGCCCTGCACGATGACGCGCTTGCCGGCCACCTGGCCACCGTAGAGCCGCAAGTAGTGCAGCACCGATTCGGCCACGCCCCAGCCCGTGATCAGGTCCGCCACCAGGTACTTGCGTGCGGGCTCGGGCGTGTAGCGCGGGTCCTCCACCACCTTGGCCACGCCCATGCGCAGCTGGCCGACCTTCTGGATGCGCTCGCTGTCGCTCGGCACGAAGTGCCCATTGACCACGCCCTCCTGGGGATGCCACAGGCCATAGCTCTCGGTGATCGGGATCACCTCGTGCACCTCGTCGACGTTGAGGTCGCCGCCGGTGCCGTAGTAGGTCTTGAGCAGCGGCGTCACGGCCTTGTACCAGCGCTTGAGCACGTCGTTCTTGCGCGGATCGGCCGGATCGAAGTCGATGCCCGACTTGGCGCCGCCGATGGCGGGACCGGATACGCTGAACTTCACCTCCATCGTCTTGGCCAGCGACTCGACCTCGCGGCGGTCCAGGCCCGGGCGCATGCGCGTGCCGCCCCCGGCGGCGCCGCCGCGCAGGGAGTTGATGACGACCCAGCCCTTGGCGGGCGTCTCGGCATCGTGCCATTCGAAGACGATCTCGGGCGCCTTGTTCTCGAAACGGGTCAGCAGTTCTTTCATCTCGGTCTTTCAGGATTCTGGGGATTCGGTGCGTTCAGGCGAGCAGCAGCTTGTCGTCGTCGAGCTTCTCGCCGCGGGTCTTCTCGAACATGTGCAGCAGGTCGGGCACGTCCATGCGGGCGCGCTCGGAGCCCTCGACGTCGAGGATCACGCGGCCTTCGTGCAGCATCACCGTGCGCGTGCCGTAGTCGAGCGCCTGGCGCATGCTGTGCGTGACCATCATGGCCGTCAGCTTGCCGGCCTCGACGATCTTGGCCGTGAGTTCGAGCACGAATGCGGCGGTCTTCGGATCGAGCGCCGCGGTGTGCTCGTCGAGCAGCAGGATGCGCGAAGGCTGCAGCGATGCCATCAGCAGGCTCACGGCCTGGCGCTGTCCGCCCGAGAGCAGGCCCATGCGGTCGGTCAGGCGGTTCTCGAGCCCGAGCTCGAGGATGCTGAGCTTCTCGCGGAAGCGCTCGCGCAGCCTGCGCGTCAGCGAAAAGCCGAAGCCGCGGCGCGCGCCCCGCTTCCATGCCAGCGCCATGTTCTCCTCGATCGTCAGCGCCTCGCAGGTACCGGCCATCGGGTCCTGGAAGACGCGTGCGACCAGGTCGGAGCGCTGCCAGGCCGAGCGGCGGGTGACTTCGCTCTCGTCGATGTGGATGCTGCCGCGGTCGACCATCAGGTCGCCGCTGATCGCATTGAGAAAGGTCGACTTGCCGGCCCCGTTGGAGCCGATGACGGTGACGAACTGCCCCGTGGGAATGCTCAGGTCCAGCCCGCGCAGCACGCGGTTCTCGATCGGCGTGCCGGGGTTGAAGGTGATTTCCAGGCCTTTGGCGCGCAGCATTACTTGGCCTCCTCGACGGCGACTGTGGGGTTGGCGCGTACGCCGGGCCACAGGGCGGCCAGCTTGCGCTTGTAGGCGGGCACGAGCAGTGCGAAGGCGACCAGCACGGCAGTGACCAGATTCAGATCCTGGGCCTGCAGGCCGATGAAATCGCTGTTGAGCGCCAACGCGATGAAGAAGCGGTAGAGCACCGCCCCGAGCACGCACGCCAGCGTCGTGACGACCAGGCTGCGGGCCGGCAGGATGGTCTCGCCGATGATCACCGCGGCCAGGCCGACGACGATGGTGCCGATGCCCATGGAGATGTCCGCCCCGCCCTGCGACTGCACGAAGAGCGCGCCGGCCAGCGCGACCAGCCCGTTCGACAGCGCCAGGCCCCAGACCGTCAGCCGGTCGGTCGAGATGCCCTGCGCCCGTGCCATGCGCGGGTTGCCGCCGGTGGCGCGCATCGCGAGGCCCGTCTCCGAGGCGAAGAACAAGTCGATGAGCACCTTGGCCGCGGCCACGATCGCCAGCAGCACCAGCGGCTTGAGCCAGTAGTCGGGCAGGCCGCCGAACTGGAGCAGGCCGAACACCGTGGGGTCGTCGATCAGCGCCACGTTGGGCTTGCCCATGATGCGCAGGTTGACCGAGTACAGCGCGATCATCACCAGGATGCTCGCGAGCAGCTGCATGATGCGCAGCCGCACGTTGAGCCATGCGGTGAGGTAGCCCGACATTGCGCCGGCGAGCATCGCGGCCGCCGTCGCGGCAAACGGATTCCAGCCCGTGACGATCAGCGCCGCGGCCACGGCGCCGCCGAGCGGGAAGCTGCCGTCCACCGTCAGGTCGGGAAAATTGATGATGCGGAACGAGAGGTACACGCCCAGCGCGACCAGCCCGAAGATCAGGCCGATCTCGATGGCACCCAGGGAAGCAATGAGCGACATGTCTGGTGCGCCCGCTTACTTGACCACCACCTGGGCCGACTTGAGCAGTTCGTCGGACAGCGTCACGCCCTGCTTCAGGGCCGCACCCGGATTGACGTGCAGCTCGAAGGTCTTGCTGGTCTGCGACGCGATCGTGCCGGGCGCCTGGCCCTGGAGGATGCGCACGACGATCTTGCCGGTCTGCTGGCCGATGTCGTAGTAGTTCAGGCCCAGCGCCGCCACGGCGCCGCGCTTGACCGCGTCCGTGTCTGCCGCGACCACCGGAATCTTCGCCTGCTGGGCCACCTTGACGATGCCCTCGAAGGCCGACATCACGTTGTTGTCGGTGGGCGCGTAGATCACGTCCACCTTGCCCGCCAGGCTCTGCGCGGCACTGGCCACGTCGACGGTGCGCGCGGCGGCGCCTTCCACCAGCGTCATGCCGGCGGCCGGCGCGGCCTTCTTCAGCGCGTCGACGATGGCCACCGAATTGGCTTCGCCCGGGCTGTAGATCACGCCGACGCGCTTCGCGCCGGGAAGGACCCGCTTGATGAGCTCGAGGTGCTTGTCCAGCGGCGAGAGATCGGACACGCCGGTGACGTTGGTGCCCGAGGCCTCCCAGGTCTTGACCAGCTTGGCGGCGACCGGGTCGGTCACCGCGCTGTAGACGACCGGGATGTCCTTGCTCGCGGCGACCACGGCCTGCGCGGAGGGCGTGGCGATGGCGACGATCACGTCCGGCCGCTCGCCCACGTACTTGCGGGCGATCTGCGCCGCGGTGCCGTTGTTGCCCTGCGCGGACTGGTACTGGAATTTCAGGTTCTTGCCGGCTTCGAAGCCGGCGGACTTCAGCTCGTCCTTGACGCCGTCACGCACGGCATCGAGGGCCTTGTGTTCGACGATCGCCGTGACCGCCACCGACTTCTCGGCGGCGAGGGCGGGCGCGGCGATCGCCGTCGCGGCTGCGGCAGCAATGAGGGCCAGGGAGGAACGCAGGAAAGAATGTTGCACCATGAGGTCCTTGTGAGAAATAGTCGGCGTGGTTCAGTTGAGAAAGCCACTCCGGCCGAAGACCTGTTTGATCCTCATCGCCGAGCCGCTTTCCAGGTGGAGAAGTGTGAACTTCCGCCCAAAAAATCTGCTTTCATCCCATATGGGGAGGAACCCTCAGGCAAGCAACATAATTTCTCCATTCAACGTTAATAGGAGACGAACTTGCATGACATCGAACTCGACCGCACCGACCGCAAGATCCTGGCCTTCCTGCAGGAGCATGGGCGCGCGTCCAACCTGGAGTTGGCGGGGGCCGTCGGCCTGTCGCCGGCGCAATGCCACCGGCGCCACCGGCGGCTGGAGGAAGCCGGCTTCATCGCCCGCTACGAGACGCGCCTGGACCCCGCGCGCCTCGACCTGAACGTGGTGGCCTTCATCCTCGTCGCGATGGAGAAGGGGCATATTCGCGACCTGTCGAAGTTCACCGACGTGGTGATCGACATGCCGGAGGTGCTGGAGTGCTACTCCATCACCGGGGACTACGACTTCGTGATGAAGGTCATCGCCCGCGACCTGAAGGGGCTGTCGCGCTTTTTGATCGACAAGCTGATGCGCTTGCCTGGCGTGGACGGGGTGCGGTCCAGCGTTTGCCTGGACGAGTTCAAGTGCACGAGCTCGCTGCCGTTGCCGGAATGAGCACGCGGGTGCTCGCCGCAGGATTCCTGTCTTAGCCGGGCTTTGCTCGGGCGCCCGTCGTCAGGCGCATGCGCAAGCCGACCGGATGCATGGTGAACTCCAGGATCTCCTCGGGCGGCGTGCCGTCCGGCGTCGATACGTCGAGCAGCTGGAAATCGTGCGCGAGCATGCTCAGGACCAGGTTGATCTCGAGCATGGCCAGATACCGCCCCGGGCAGAGTCTCGGCCCGGCGCCGAACGGCATCGACACGCGCTTGGGCGAGTGAACGGAGCCGGCGTTGTCCGCGAGCCAGCGTTCGGGCCGGAACTCGCTCGCGGCCTCGACGACGGACTCGTCGACAGCGGCAGGCCGCATCGCGAGAAAAAGCCGTGTTCCCTTCGGGATGCGAACGTCCCGGATCGTCGTGTCTTCGATGGCATCGAGGATCAGGAGCGGCGCAACGGGCCGAAGGCGCATCGCCTCGCTGGCGCAGGCCTCGGCGTACCTCAGCGACCTGAGCTGCTCGACGGACTGTGCGACGGGCTCCTCTTTCAAGACGGCGCGGGCTTCGTCGACAAGACGAACCCATGCCGCCGGGTGCTGGTGAAGAAGGTAGATGGTCCAGGCCAGCGTGTTGGCGGTGGTGTCTTCCGAAGCGCTGAGCATGGTGAAGACATTGCCGGTGATGTCGGCTTCGCTCAGCGCGCTGCCGTCGGCGTCGCGCGCGGCGAGCATGGCTTCGAGCAGGTCGGTGGGCTGCTCGCGTCTCGCCGGGTCCTGCCGCAGGCGCTCGCGCGCCTGCTCGACGATGTCCTTGATGACCCGGTGGATCGCCGCGATGTGCCTGTCGTAGGCAATGTCCGATGGCAGACGAAAGTAGCGCCAGTACGGAAACGGCAGGTTCATTCGGCGAAACAGCATCGGGAACATGTGCTTCAGGTGCTCGTGCAGGTCGCTTCTTTCGTCTTCGATGGTGTTGATGTCGATGCCGAAGGAAATGCCGGATGCCGCGTCCACCGAATACCGCATCAGTTCGGCCTGCAGGTTCATCACCGTTCCCGCGTGTGCGGCGACGATCCACCGGTTGCGCAGGCGCCTGGTCACGCGAACGAGGGAGGGCATGTAGTTGCGCAGGTGCTCGGGGTCGAAGCCCGTCATGACCATCCGGCGTTGGCGGCGCCACTCGTCGCCCTCGGCGGCGAACACGCCGAATGCGTTGGATTCCCGCGCGATGGAGGCAAAGTTGGCGGGACGGCTCCAGGTCTCGGGACGGGCTCGCAGGACGGCCGCGATGTCCTCGGCCTTGGTGATGACGACGACGTCCTGCTTCGCCATCTTGAGGCGGTAGATGTCGCCGTAGGTCTTGGCCCAGCCCTCGAGCTGACGATGCAGCTGAGGGACTTTCATCTGCAGAAGGTTGCCCGCGAGAGGCCACTGTCTCGGACCCGGCAGCTCGTCGATCGAGGTGGGCCGCTGCGCTTTGGCGGCGGGGCGCTCGGAGACAGCACTCATCCCTTTTCTCCTCGGCTTGATGCGACGGCGATGTCTTGCAAATCCCGAAGCGTCGTGCATCGTACGCCGCCGCCTCCAGGGCAGCAATGCGGAACCTGTACGGCGCGGCCATCGCCTGGGCAGGCCCGGTTCGCGCCTCGTGGACCCCGAAGCCTGGTTCCTCGTTTCAGGTCTTCAATGCGCCTTCGAATCGATGCGTCACCACCTAGGCAAGATTCGCTCGCCAGGCAGGATGTCGTCCGGGTCTGCCCAGCCCGGAATGGCCCGAACGCGCTCGAGCCAGGCCTGGACATGCGGGAAGCGGCCCGCGATGTCGTACCCGCTCTCGTCCACGGATAAAAGAGATAGCCGCACATGGAGATGTCGGCAATGCTTTCGCGAAGCCAGGCCATGACCGCCGGTTCCGGCGCAGTCGCACCGAAGGCCTTCATGAACCGATAGCTCGCGAAATAGCGCCCGGGATGGGTGACGCCCGCAACGGCCGCTCTCTGCCGCGGCGAGCCTTGCCAGCACCGCCTTTCACCGGCATCATCCCGGCCCCAGAGGAAGGAGACCGCCGATGAGAACGTGGATTCGCCATGCCGCCGCCCTGGCAACC
>DATFFA010000094.1:0-5720 GCA_035250605.1 Variovorax sp.
GCGGCATAGCTTGGCGAAGCATCAACGTATCTTCACACCCACTTCGTTCAAGCAGGAGCAGAGGTGATGCCGACACCGGACAAGTTCAGAGAGTGTTACGACGCCTGGAAGCGTGCTTGCGACGAGCACCGCGACATGATGGACGCCGTCATGGCGGGCGGACCCCTCGACGTCGACGAGATGGAGCAGAAGCTCGGCGAAATCGATGTGCTCCACAAGGAGTGGATGGACCTTGCGGCGCACTTCGTGCCGATTCGAAAGGCCGGCCGACAGGTCGGCCGGACTCAGGGGTAACAGCCGCGTCTTCGGCAAGGAGAGCAACATGACCCAGTACGTCAAGCCACCGCAAGACAAACCGGTGCTGGTTCCAGATCCGGATGCGCGCCGGGATGTTCCTGAAGAGGAGGAAGACATCCTTGCCGACGAGGCGGAGCCTGGGAAGGGCGAAAACGCCGCAGGGTTCGTGAAGCCAGCGAGCGATGGCGCGAGCTAGGCAGTGAAAGCGCCCCCGCGCTGCGCACGCCGGACGCAGCGACAGCCCGCCACTACTGCGGCTGCAACCCGATCTCCTTCGCCACCTTCTGCCAGCGCTCGGCCTCCGAGCGCATGAAGCTTCGCAGCTCGCCGCTGCTGGAGGACTTCAGGTCCACGGCCAGTGCAGATAACCGCTCCCTGACTGCAGGCTGCGCCAGGGCTGCCGCCGCCTCCTTGCGCAGGTGCTCGACCACCTCGAGCGGCGTGGTGGCCGGCGCCACCATGGCCCACCACTGGTCGATTTCGAGGCCCTTGATGCCGGCCTCCGCCAGCGTCGGCACGTCCTTCAGCGCCGGCATCGGCACGCGCCGCGGGCTGGCCACGGCCAAGGCGCGGATCTTGCCCGACGCAAGCAGGCTGGCGCCGCTGGCGAGCGTCGCGAAGTGGCCCGCCACCAGGCCGGCCGCCACGTCGTTGAGCGCGGGTGCCGAGCCGCGGTACGGCACCATGTTGAAGCGGAGACCGCTGCGCGTGGCCAGCAGTTCGGCGGCGAGATGGCTCACGGTGCCGGCGCCGCTGTGCGCGATGGCCGGCGGCGAGGCAGCGGCAGCCGCTGCCTTCATGAAGCTCCTGAAGTCCTTCGCATCGGCGCCGGTGCCCCCGAAGAAGACCAGCGGCGAGGTGCCGATCATCGTCACCGGCGTGAAGTCGCGCAGCAGGTCGTAGGGCAGGCGGGTCATCACCGCCGGCGCGATGGCATGCGGGAGCTCGACGATGGCGGTCGTGTAGCCATCCGGGGCGGCGCGGGCAGCGGCTTCGGTGCCGATCTGTCCGGCGGCACCGGGCCGGTTGTCCACGACGACGGAAACCCCCATCGTGCCGCTCATGCCCTGCGCGATCGCGCGTGCAATGGCATCGGTGCTGCCTCCGGCAGCCCAGGGCACGATCAGCTTGATCGGCCGGTCGGGAAACGCGGCCCAGGCCCTCGGCGCTGCGGCCATCAGCGCGGCCGAGCTCAGGAAGGTGCGGCGATGCATCGGTGACATGAAGACTCCTTGAACGCTTAAACAGGATCGGGCCAGCTCGGGTCGCGCGAGGCATCGGCGGTGAGCATCAGCACCACGTGATCGCTTGCGCCGACCGCGCCGCGCTCGCGCAGGCGTTGCAGCGCGCCCAGGCCGGACGCCGCGCAAAGCTCCGCGCTCACGCCCGCCTGCGTGAGCAGGCGCCGGGCTGCGCGGGCCTCGTCGTCGCCCACCACCACGGCGCCGCCGCCGCTGGACACCACCGCCTGCCATTGCAGGAAGGTCACCGTGGTGCCGGCGGTGGAGAACTGCGCGGTGCGTCCGGGATAGTCGGCCTCCAGTGCGCCGCCCTCGAGCACGCGCGAGAGCCGGGCGAAGGGCTCGACGGCCCAGATGCGCGGCAGCCTCGCGATGCGGCCGGCGGCGAGCAGGTCGCGAAAGCCGGCGAAGAGGCCCCAGGCCAGATCGCCGCGCGCCGTCGGCACGATCACGTGGTCGGGCAGGCCGCCCTGTTCCAGGCACTCGTGAGCGATGGGCTTGTAGCCCTCGATCGCGAGCGGCGCGCTGCCAAGCGCCGGCAGGCTGTGATTGGTGAGCGCGAAAAAGCCTGCGCGCTGCGCACGCTCGCGCACGAAGGCCCAGCGCGCGGCGTTGTCCGCGAAGGCGAAGCGCCGGGCGCCCGCGCTCGCCAGGGACTTCGCGTAGGCAGCCGGCATGTCTTCGTAGGTCGCGACCTCGCAGGTCAGGCCGGCGAGCTGCGCGTAACGCGCCGCCGACACCGCCGCGTTGCCCGAAGAGGCGAGCACCAGCGTGTGGGCGCCGAAGTCCAGCGCCTGCGAGACGCCCACGGCGCTCATCCGGTCTTTGTGGGAGCCGGTCGGATTGCAGGACTCGTCCTTGATCGCGAGGCGCGCGATGCCGAAGCGGCGCGCCAACTCGGGCAAGGCCAGCAGCGGCGTGTCGCCTTCGCCCAGGGTGAAGCCTTGCGTGTACGGCATCAACGGAACCGAGGCACCGGCCATGCCGGCCGCCCCGTAGCCGTAGCTGGCGCGCAGGCTCACGTGCACGCCCTCGGCGCGGCAGGCGGGGCAGCCCTCGTGCGCCAAGCGGATCGGATAGGGGGCGTTGCACCGCAGGCATTGCAGGCCGCGCAGGAGCGGATTCCTGATCGGCCGGGCCGGCTGCACGGGGGCGCGGAGCGCGGTGCTCATGGCTTGGGTTTTCTTTCGTGGCTGGGTGAATCGATGTGTTCATCCTAGGTGGAGGCAAATAAAATGAAAGCGTCCCATCTACTCATCCGATAACTGAACTTATCAATGCGCTTCACCGAGATCGAGACCTTTCGGGCGCTGATGCGCAGCGGCACCACGCGCAAGGCCGCGGGTCAGCTGCAGGTGACCCAGCCCGCCGTCAGCCAGTCCCTCAAGCGCCTGGAGACCCAGTCCGGCATGGTGCTGTTCCAGCGCATCGGCGCGCGGCTGGTCCCCACGCCGGAGGCGCATGCGCTCTGGACGGAGGTGGAGCGCGTGTTCATCGGCATGGACGCCATCGAGCATCGGTTGCGCAGCCTGCGCGACTTCGGCGTCAACCAGCTCCAGCTCAGCTGCTATCCGGCCTTCGGGCTCGGCTTCATGCCGCGGGCACTGGCGCGACTGAAGGCGCAGCGCGGCGAAGGCGCATGGCCGCAGGTGTCGCTGCAGGTGCTGAGCTCGAAGGACGTGCGCGACCGCGTGGCCATGGGCATCTCGGATTTCGGCCTCATGGCCGACGAGCTGCCGCTGGAGGGCATCGAGCATTCGACCTTCGCGCGCCTTCCCGGAGTGATCGTGATGCCGCAGGGCCATGCGCTGGCGCGCTTCAAGACCGTCAAGCCCCAGCAGCTCGCGGAGCTTCCATTCCTCGCCCTGAACCCCGAGGACCCGGCCCACCGCCGGCTCGAGGCCGCCATGGCGGCGCAGGGCATCGCCTTGCGGCTGGCCGCACAGACGCCCTACGCGGCCAGCGTTTGCGAGATGGCCCTGCAGGGCCTGGGCGTGGGCCTGGTCAATCCGATCACCGCGCTCGACTATGCCGAGCGCGGGCTGGTCGTACGCAAGCTCTCGATCGACGTGCCCTTCGCCTGCCTGCTGGCCCTGCCTGCCGGCAAGGTGCTGTCGGCCACGGCCCGGGCCTTCCTGTCCGTCATGCGCCAGCAACTGGCGGAGGACGGGCAGCGGCTGCAGCGCTATCTGCGCTGAGGCGTCGACGGCGTCGATCGCATCGATCGCGTCGATCGCGTCGATCGTTGCGCGGTTCACGGCTTTTCACCACACTCCCTGCTCCGACCCACCCCAAGGAACCCCAACCATGCCCACCATCACCACCCAGGACGGGACCACCATCTACTACAAGGACTGGGGCCACGGCCAGCCCATCGTGTTCTCCCACGGCTGGCCGCTCTCCGGCGACGACTGGGACAACCAGATGCTGTTCTTCCTCGCCCAGGGCTTTCGCGTGATCGCACACGACCGCCGCGGCCACGGCCGCTCGACGCAGACCTGGACCGGCAACGAGATGGACACCTACGCCGACGATCTGGCGGCGCTCACTGCGGCGCTCGACCTCCAGGATGCGATCCACATCGGCCACTCGACGGGCGGCGGCGAGGTGGCGCGCTACCTCGGACGCCACGGCTCCAAGCGCGTGGCCAAGGCCGTGCTGATCGGCGCCGTGCCGCCGATCATGGTGAAGACCGCCGCCAATCCCGGCGGCCTGCCGATCGACGTGTTCGACGGCATCCGCGCCGGCGTCGCCGGAAACCGCGCCGAGTTCTATCGTGACATCACCTTGCCCTTCTACGGCTACAACCGGCCCGGCGCCAATATCTCCGAGGGCATTCGGCAGCACTGGTGGCTGCAGGGAATGATGGGCGGTATCAAGGCCCACTACGACTGCGTCAAGGCCTTCTCGGAAACCGACTTCACGGAGGACCTCAAGAAGATCGACGTGTCGACCTTGATCATGCATGGCGACGACGACCAGATCGTCCCGATCGGCGCCTCGGCCCTGCTGTCGGCCGAGCTCGTGAAGGGTGCCCAGCTCAAGGTCTACCCGGGGCTGCCGCACGGCATGTGCGCCACGCATCCCGAGGTGATCAACCCCGACCTGCTGGCCTTCATCAAGAGCTGAGCTTGCGGGCGGCGGTCCTGGGGACCCCGAAGCCCGCCGGACCCGCAGCCCCTAAGATGCCGGTCCGAACGGGCAACGCAGACATATGGACCGCTGGACCGAGATCGAACTGTTCGTGCAGACCGCGGAGCTCGGCAGCCTGTCGCGCGCCGCCGAGGCGGTGGGCCTGTCGAATGCGGCGGCCAGCCGCCACCTGGCCTCGCTGGAGGGGCGGCTGGGCGCCCAACTGGTGCAGCGCAATACGCGGCGCCTGGCCCTGACCGAGATGGGGGAGAGCTACTACGTCCGCTGCAAGGCCATCCTGGCCGACCTGCGCGACGCCGACGCGACCGTCAACGCGACGGCGCTCGACCCGATGGGCACGCTGCGTGTCACCGCGTCGCTCTCTTTCGCGATGCAGCACATCGCGCCGCTGCTGCGCGCCTACACCGAGCGCTATCCCAAGGTCACGGTGCATGTGGAGGTTGCCAACCGCTACCTCGACCTGATCGACAACAACATCGACGTGGCGATCCGCACCCGCGAGTACGAAAACGACTCCGGCATCACCATCCGCAGCCTGGCCGAGACCCGCCGCGTCCTCGCCGCCTCTCCGGGCTACCTGGACCGGCGCGGCGCGCCGCGCAGGGTCGAAGAGCTGGCCACCCACGACCTGCTGCTCTACACCTACAGCAACAAGCCCGACGAGCTCGCCTTCCGGCGCGGCGAGGAGCGGCGCACGATCAGGGTCAAGGGCCTGCTGGAGTCCAACGACGGCCAGGTGCTGCGTGCGGCCGCGCTCGACGGGCTGGGCATCCTGGTGCAGCCCAAGTACATCCTCTACGAGGACATCGTCGCCGGCCGGCTGGTGCCGGTGCTCGACGACTGGGACCTGCCGCGCCTGCGCATCAACCTCGCTTTCCAGAGCCGTCGACACATGTCGGCCAAGGTGCGCACCTTCATCGACTTCCTGGCCGCGCACTTCGAACGCATGGACTACCAGCGCAAGTGGACCAGCTTCGATGCGGGGGCGGGCGGGGAGCCAGGCGCCGCTCAGCGCGGCGGCGCGCCCTC
>DATFFA010000095.1:0-15527 GCA_035250605.1 Variovorax sp.
TCGAAGACGAACCAGCTGCCGTTGATCTTGGCCTTGACCCAGACGTGCTCGATGGACACGTCGGTCAAGGCGGCCACGGTGCCGGGGCAGCTGCCGGCGCTGGTGGCGTTGATCTCGTAGACGGGGATCTGGGCCTGGCCGAGGAGCGACAGGACACCGCAGGCGTTGGCGGTGCTCACGCCCCACCACTCGGCGAGCTGCGCGGCGCTGAGCTTGGCGATGCCGCGCACGTAGTTGGCCTCGACGCCGGAGGCACGCAGGAGCTCGACCATCAAGGTGGCCTGGTCGTGGGCGGTGGCCTGGTTGTCCAGCACGGCGCCGAGGGCGCCCTTTTGCGATCCGAAGACGGGGTAGTACTCGATGTTGTTGCGGACGTACTGGTAGATCAGGTCGGAGTGGTGGCGCAGGGAGCGCGCGAGCTCGGCGATGGAGGCCGGGCCCAGGGCGTTGGCGTCGCCGGAGATCTTCATGACCATTGAGGTCGAGGTCGAGGTCGAGGTCGAGGTCGAGGCCGAGGTCTTGCTGGTCTTGGGAGCCGCAGTGACGCCTTGATTGAGATTGGCCGGAAGCACTCTGGCCTTGAGGATGCGCTGGGCGTCGGCGAAGCTGACGGGGGGCATGTTGGCGCGCAGGACGCCGGGGGCGGGGGCGAACTCGCTGGTGCCGGCGGCGCCGGCTGCGGCTGCACCGCGGGCGGCAGCACCGGCATCCTTCGCACCGTCCTTGACGGCCTCGCGCCGCACCGGGTCCTTGGCATTGGGCAGGTCGTCCGGCAGGTAGCGCAGGGCGAACTGGCCGCTGGTGAAGCTCAGGGAACTGCCCGAGCCCGCCGTGGCATTGGAGGACGAACGCTGGCTCGCATTGGCCTTGGCCTTGGCATTGGCGACGGGAACGCCGAGGGCAACTGAAGGCGGTGCCGCCTTGCGAGCCACGCCGCTCTGGATCTGCGCGGCAGCGATGCCGCCTGCAAGCGATGTGGCAACGGCAACGACAACGGCGCAGGCGCGCGCGAGCTTGGACATGGGAACTCCCCAGTGTTTTGATGGAAAAGTTAAGGAGCAGCCCTGCCCTCCCGGGTCCGGACTGCGACAGCGCGCCGACGCTACGGCGTGGTGGTCACCACCGAGGTGCGATTGCCCCCGGGGTCGTAGCTGTAGGTGATCGTGGTGGTGGAGCTGCCGTTGCTGTAGACAGTGCTGGCCAGGCGGCCCAGCGCGTCATACGTGAAGCTCACGGAACCGGCGTGGGCGGCACTGGCGCCCAAGAACAGAAGCCCTGCGAGGGCTGCTCGATGGAGGTCGAGACGCGATGTGGATGGCCTCATGCTTTTTTTTGCTTCCGTCTTGATGACGGAGCGCATTAGGCCTTCAACGCGCGTCTCGCGTAACTACCAACCTTGGCAGGACAGTCTGGTAAGACTTCCGCCTGCCTTCTGTCCGCCAGAGTGCAGCGGGTCAGCTCGAGCGCCAGCCCCCCCCGCTCTGTCAACACTAAAACCCCGACAGCTGGCTCACCCCACCAAACCCGCTCTCCCCGTGCTGCGATTGCGTCGCCGCCTTCACCAGCTGCACCCGGTTGCGGGCCGCGAAGCGGCGCCGCAGCTGCCGCATGTGGTAGTCCACCGTGTGCGACGACAGCTGCAAGCGGTAGGCGATCTCCTTGTCGCTGCGCCCCTGCAGCAGGTGCTCGAGGATGTACTGCTGCGTCGGCGACATGCCCGACATCTCGGCGCGCGCCGCCGGCGGCGCGGCCGGCACGCGCGCGTGGCGCGACAGGTACTCGTGCACGCTCAGGCCCAGCACCAGCGACTGGCCCACCACGCCCTCGGTGATCCAGCTGCGGCTGGACGCGCTCGAGGTCAGGCTGATCACGGTGTGCTCGTTCACGTGCGTGGGCGAGGCCAGGCGAAAGAACAGGCCGCTGCGGATGCCGCTGGCATGCAGGTCGTCCAGAAAGCGCCGGCGCCGCTCGCTCGGGTCGGGACCGGTGAGCGATGCCTCCAGCTGATTCACGTCCCACAGCAGCGGCAAGCTGGAGGCCGGCGCCTCCTGGTGCCGCGCATCCACCTCGTAATAACGCTGCGCGAAATAGCGACGCACCCAGTGCGCATTGGCGTAGCTGGTGAAGAAGCTCAGCGGCCAGGACTGGCCTCGCACATAGGTCACCATGCCGTAGCCCATCCACTCGAAGCCGATCGCATGCAGCATGCCGCGCACCAGGCGCGCCCGGGCATCGATGCTGCCGGCCTCCACCAGGTCGCGCACGACGCCGGGCAATTCGGCATGACGGCCCAAGGTCTCCGGCCGGCACAGCTGCTCCTCGGCATAGAGCTGCGGCGGCGGTCCGCCGGGCACGCTGCCGCCCTCGCCGGTAGAAGGCCCCGCTTCGGCGACCCTCGCAGCCGGCAGCGACGAGGCCGCGGCGCGTTGCAGCAGAGAAGACAGCATCATGGCCAGCACCTGCCGGCGGGCGTGTTCATCATGGTTGCGGATTCGCTGAAAGGCGCAGGCGCGCCACGGCAAACATTCATGATCAGTCGGCCCCTTGCGGGCGTCCAGTGAAATTGATGAGCCAGATCGATGCGCTGCGTGCATCACGCCAGCGGCCACGGCAAGGCCGCCCTGCGTCCGCAAGTTAGCAAACGGCGGTGACGGCGCCTTGTAAATTCTTAACCCCGGCCGACCCGGCCTTGTAGGACGCCGCCGCGTCAACCGCTTGTGTGTCGATGCGATGACAAGCCACCCAGCGATCGCCCCCCGCCGGCGCCAGCACCGGCGCCTCCTCGGCGCAGCGTGGCAGCGCCTGCGGGCAGCGCGGGTGGAAGTGGCAGCCAGGCGGCGGGTTCATCGGCGAGGGGATCTCCCCGCGGATCGCCACGAAGTGCTTCCTGCGCACCTCCAGCTTCGGCGCCTCGGCCAGCAGGCCCTGCGTGTAGGGGTGCAGCGGCTCCTCGAAGATCGCCTCGGCCGGCGCCGATTCCACCACCCGCCCGAGGTACATCACCAGCACGCGGTCGCTGATGTGCCGCACCACGCCCAGGTCGTGGCTGATGAAGAGGTAGGTGAGCCGGAGCTCCTCGCGCAGCTGCATGAAGAGGTTGATCACCTGCGCCTGGATCGAGACGTCGAGCGCGGCAACGGCCTCGTCGCAGATCAGCAGCCGCGGCCGCACCGCAAGCGCCCGCGCGATGCCGATGCGCGCACGCTGCCCGCCCGAGAACTGGTGCGGATAGCGGCGCATGAGCTGCGGGTCCAGCCCCACCCGGCGCAGCAGGCCGGCCACCAGCTCCTCCTGCCCGCCGCCGTCGACAAGCCCGTGCGCCAGCGGCGCCTCGCCCACGATCTGCTGCACCCGCAGGCGCGGGTTGAGGCTGGCGTAAGGGTCCTGGAAGACCATCTGGATGCCGAGCATGTGGCGCCGGTAGTCGGCGCGCGGCAGCCGCTGCTCCAGCGCCGCCGTGTTCTCGCCCTGCCACCAGCGCTCCCCTTCGCTGAGGCCGTGCAGCCCGGCCGCCATGCGCCCCAGCGTCGACTTGCCGCAGCCCGATTCGCCGACCAGGCCCACCACCTCGCCGCTTCGGACGGCCAGCGAGACGCGATCGACCGCATGCACGGTCTGCGCCGCCGGCGGCGCGCCCAGCAGGCGCGCCAGCCGGGCCGCGGCATCGGCTTTTTTCACGAAGCGCTTGGACGTCGCGCGCAACTCCAGCAAGGGTGTCGAGGTCTGCATGAATTCAAGCCGTCGTCGCGGCGTCCGCGGAATGAGGATGGAAGCAGCGCAGCTGCCGCTCGGGCAAACGCAGCAGCGGCGGCGCCGCGCGGCAGGCCCCATCGGCGCGCGCACAGCGGGCCTGGAAGGCGCAGCCCGGCGGCAGCGCGAGCAGCGAGGGCGTCATGCCCGGGATCTGCGCCAGCGGCCGGCCGCGCGGATTGCGCGAAGGCGCGCTGGCGATCAGGCCGCGGGTATAGGGATGGCGCGGCCGCTCCAGCACCTCGGCCACGGCGCCCTGCTCCACGATGCGCCCGGCATACATCACCGACACCGTGTCGGCCAGGCCCGCGACCACCGAGAGGTCGTGCGTGATCCAGATCAGCGCCGTGCCCGACTCGCGGCACAGCGCCTGCATCTCCGCGAGGATCTGGCCCTGGATGGTCACGTCCAGTGCGGTGGTGGGCTCGTCCGCGATGATCAGGTCGGGCTCGTTGAGCAGCGCGATCGCGATCGCCACCCGCTGGCGCATGCCGCCCGAAAACTGGTGCGGGTAGGCCAGCAGCCGCTCGTGCGGCGACGCGATGCCCACCTTGGCCAGCGCCGCGGCCGCACGCGCGCGCGCCGCCTTCGCACTCACGCGGTGATGGGCGCGCACCGCCTCGATCATCTGCGTGTCGATGCGCAGCACCGGGTTGAGCGTCATCATCGGGTCCTGGAAGATCATCGCGACGCGGTTGCCACGCACCGCCTGCAGCGCACGCGGCGAGAGCTGGAGCAGGTCCAGCACCTCGCCGTCGCGCTGCGTCAGCAGCACCTTGCCGCCGGTGACGCGGCCCGGTTCGTCGACCAGTCCCAGCATCGAGTAGCCCGTCATCGACTTGCCGGAGCCGGACTCGCCCACCAGGCCCATCACCTGGCCCCGGTCCACCGTGAACGAGACCTCGTCGACCGCGGTCGCGATGCCGGCACGGGTGAAGAAGCGGGTCTGCAGCCCTTCGACGATCAGCGTGGGATTCGTCATGGCGTTCACTGCCTCGAAAGCCGCGGATTCAGCACATCGCGCAGCTGGTCGGCCACCAGGTTGATGGCGAGGATGGTCGCCAGCAGCAGCAGGCCCGGATAGACCGACATCCAGTACTGCCCCGCCAGCAGCGACTGCTGGCCGTTGGCGATCATCAGGCCCAGCGAAGGCTCGGTGATCGGCACGCCGATGCCCAGGAAGGACAGCGTGGCCTCCAGCGCGATCGCATTCGCCACCTGCAGCGCCGCCACCACGATCACCGGCGGCAGGCAATTGGGCAGCAGGTGGCGAAACACGATGCGCGCCCCCGACAGGCCCAGGCCCTGCGCGGCCTCGATGTATTCCTTCTTGCGCTCGACCAGCGCGGCCGCGCGCACGGTGCGCGCGTAGTAGGCCCACTGCACCGCCACCAGCGCCAGCGCGACATTGCCCACGCCCGGTTGAAGCACGGTGATCAGCACCAGCGCCAGCAGGATGGCCGGAAACGACAGCTGGATGTCCACCACCCGCATCAGGAAGGCATCGAGCCGTCCGCCCGCATAGGCAGCCAGCATGCCCAGCGTGCTGCCCAGCGACAGCGCCGCCACGGTCGCGACGATGCCGATGGCCAGCGAGATGCGCAGGCCATAGAGCATGGCCGAGAGCATGTCGCGTCCCTGCTCGTCGGTGCCCAGCAGGTAGAGCCGGCCGGCCTCGGCGGCGTGCGAGCCCGGCGGCAGCCGCGCGTCGAGGATGTCCAGCTGCGCCAGGTCGTAGGGGTTCTGCGACGCCAGCAGCGGCGCGAGCAGCGCGGCGAGTGCCAGCAGGAGCAGCAGCGCGCCGCCGATGACGGCGATCTTCGATTCGGCGTACTGCCGCAGAAAGAGGCGCAGCGGCGATTCGGCCCGCGGCGCCTCGGCCGCAGGCTTCGGGTTCGGCAGGGCGGGCACATCGGCGCCCTCGCCGAGGGTGGCGAACTGTGTACTCATGGGGATGGATCGTCGTTGTCGTGGAAAGCGGTGTCTGCAGCGCGCTCAGGCGCCGGCATCGCCCAGCCGCACCCGCGGATCGAGCGCCGAATAGGCGATGTCCACCAGCAGGTTCAGCAGCGTGAACATCGCCACCACCACCAGCAGGTAGGCCACCACCACGGGGCGGTCCAGCAGGCCGATCGATTCGATGATCAGCTTGCCGGCGCCGGGCCAGGCGAAGATGGTCTCGGTGACGGCGGCGAAGGCCACCAGCGCGCCGAACTCCAGCGCCACCACCGTGACGATGGGCACCATGATGTTCTTCAGCACATGCACCCCCACCACCCGCGCCGGCGACAGCCCCTTGGCACGCGCGAACTTCACGTAGTCCTGCGTCAGCGCCTCGCGCGTGCCGGCCCGCGTGAGGCGCGTGACCAGCGCCAGCTTGAAGAGCGCGAGGTTGAGCGCCGGCAGCAGCAGGTGCTTCCAGCCTTCGAGGCTGAAGAGCGACAGCTGCAGCCCGAGCAGCTCCCGGGTCGGCCCGCGCCCGCCGGCCGGCAGCCAGCCGAGCTGCACCGAGAACACCATGATCAGCATCAGCCCCACCCAGAAGGTGGGCAGCGAGAAGCCGAGGATGGAGCCGGTCATGATCGCCTTGCCGGCGAAGGACTCCGGCTTCAGACCGGCCCACAGGCCCAGCGGCAGCCCGATGCCCATGGCCATCGCCATCGCGACCGCGGCCAGCTCCAGCGTCGCGGGCAGGCGCTCGAACACCAGCGCCACCGCCGGCACGCCGTGGACGAAGGACTGCCCCAGGTCGCCCTGCAGCGCCCGCCACAGGAATTGCGCGTACTGCAGCGGCAGGGAGCGGTCCAGGCCCATGGCCTGCGCGAGCCGCGTGCGCTCGGCCTGGTCGGCATCCATGCTGATCAGGATGTCGGCCGGGTTGCCGATCAGGTAGACGCTGGCGAAGACCAGCAGGGACATGGCGAAGAGCACGAGCAGGCTCTGCCCGAGGCGTCGTATCACGAAGGCAAGCATGGGTGAGGCCGGCGGTGGTTCAGGAGGCCGCGAGGCGAACGCGCCGCATCAGGTAGCCGAGGCAGTCCTGGCGGATCGCGCGCAGGTCGCGCGTGAGCATGGCGGCGATGGCGGGCTGTGCGAGGCTCAGCTGCGTGCCGTCGCGCACCAGCAAGCCCGCGATCGGTTCGCCGTCCAGGCGCAGGGCCTGCAGCGGATCGATGTCCAGCGGCGCGGCCGTGGTCGCGATCACATGGCCGGCCTGCAGCGCGCGGAAGTTGAGCGACTCGATGTCGGGCACGAGCCGGACATCGGCATCCTGCACGCCGTCGCAGGAGATCGTGAGCGTGTCGCGCACCTTCAGCATCGCGAAGGCCTGGAAGATGTCGAGCGGCCCGCCCTCCCCGGCCTCGAAAGTCTCGCGCGTGGCACGCAGGCACTTGCCGATCAGCGCCGCCGCGTGAAACACGCCCTGGGCGCTGCCGATCTCGCCGCACTCGCAGCTGATGCTCGGCGAGAAGGCCGCGAAGGCCGCGCCCAGCGAAGGCTGCGACTCGATCAGCACGGCCAGCGGCGAGAACAGTCGCGCCAGCTGCAGGTGTTGCCGCTGCGTGCCGCTCACGCAGCTGTACAGCGGATTGCGCCCGGAGTTGTTGTGCAGGTCCAGCGTGGCGAAGACGGCGCGCTGACGCATGACCTCCACCACCGCCGCCGCCATGTGCTCGTAGGGCGTGCGCGGCGGCGCGGTCGACCAGATGCGGTTGAAGTCGGGCTGGTCCTCCAGCCGGCGCACGCCGGCCCGGGCAGCCTCCACATTGCCGACGAAGACCGAGAGCGCGCGCGGCAGCCGGCGCGCGCCGTGGCTGGCCAGCACCGACTGCAGTGCCAGCAGGCCCACGTCCTCGTTGCCGTGCAGCAGGATCGAGACGAACAACGGCTCCGGCGCATCGCCGGGCAGGTGGATCAGCGTCGGCGCCGGCAGCACGCGATGCAGGTCGCGCGCCGAGGCCGTCAGGAAGCCGGGAGGCAAGTGGTCGAGCTGCTGCAGCATGCGCGTGCGCCCTCCGCTCAATCCGGCCGGACCTGGTAGGCCAGCGTGAACTCGTCCACGCGCGGCACGAAGGCGATGCCCTTGCGGCCGGCCCAGGTCGCGACCTGGTGGTAGAGCGGGATGATGGCGAAGTCCTTCGCCAGCGCCTGCTCGGCCGCGCCCTGCAGCAACTGCTCGCGCTTGCGGTCGTCCACGGTGCGCAGCGCCTCGGTCAGCAGCGCGTCGAACGCCGGGCTGGCGTAGCTGCTCCAGTTGGTGGCGCCCATGCCCTTCTCCTTGTCCGGCGTGCCCAGCAATCCGCGCATCGCGCCCGAGGGCTCGCCGCCGCCCACGCCCCAGCCCAGCAGGCCGAAGCCCAGCTCCTTCTTCGATGCCCGTCCCACGTAAGTCGACATCGGCGAGACCTGCACCTTGGTCGCGATGCCGCCGCGCGTGAGCATCTGGCCGATCGCCTGCACCACCTGCTCGTCGTTGATGTAGCGGTCGTTCGGGCCGAAGAGCGTGAGGCCGAAGCCCTCGGGGTAGCCTGCGTCGGCCAGCAGCTTGCGCGCACCGGCCAGGTCCACGGCCTCGGGCTCGAGCTTCGGGTTGAAGCCGAACATGCCGGGCGCGGCGATGTTGGCGGTGGGCACGGCCAGCCGGTCCAGCACGCGCTCGGCCAGCAGCTTGCGGTCGATCAGCTTCGAGATGGCCTGGCGCACCCGCGCATCCTTCAGCGGGTTCTTCGCCAGCGGCCGGCCCTCCTTGTCGGTGACGAAGGGCGAGCTGTCGCGGTGGTCGGTGTAGAGGAACATCACGCGGCTGGACACCTTGTCGAACACGGCCAGGTCCTTGTTCTGCCGGAACTGCGAGACCAGGTTGGCCTGCACGTTCTCCACCAGCTGCACGTCGCCCGACAGCAGCGCCGACATGCGCGCCGCATCGGCCGGCAGCATGCGCAGCGTGAGCGCAGCCCAGGCCGGCTTCGCACCCCAGTAGCCGTCGAAGCGCGAGAACTGCACCGAGGCGCCGGGGCTGAACTTCACGATCCGGAAGGGGCCGGTGCCGGCATCCACCTTCACCTGGTTGAAATCGTCGGTGCTCGCCTTTTCGGCGGCCTTCTTCGAGACGATGAAGATGCGCGTCAGGTCGTTGGGCAAGAGCGGCGCGGGTGCCGCCGTGGTGAGCTGCACGGTCAGCCGGTCGATCGCCTTCTTGCCCGTGATGCTGCGCGTGTAGGTGGCGAAGGAGCTCGGGCTGTTGGCGATCGCGGCGGGCCGGTCGAGCGAGAACAGCACGTCCTCCGCGCTCAGGCTGCTGCCGTCGTGGAACTTGACGCCGTCGCGCAGCTTGAACTCCCAGGTCCGGTCGTCGAGCGCGCGCCAGGAGGCAGCGAGCGCAGGCACCAGGCGCGTGTCGGGGTCCAGCGCCACCAACGTCTCGTAGGCGTGGCTCACCACCGCGCTGACGGCATCGTTGTTGTAGAAGTGCGGGTCCACCGTGCTGGGATTGCTGGCGAGCCCGATGCGCAGTTCCTGCGCGGGCAGCGCGCAGGCGGCGAGCGCCAGCGTTGCCGCGCACATCCAGCGGCGCAGGCGCCCTTGTCTCCATCTCATGGTTCTTCTCCGGTTCGATAACGTTGGTTTGCACGAGCGCATTCCCCACGCATGCGAAACGTGGTCGAGATGCCGATCGCCCTTCACAGAATCGCTGGGCACTGGCATGCTCCGGCCCTTCGGTGAATCGACTGCGCCGCAATCGATGAAGCCGAAATTACCAAGCGGCGGATTTTTCGCCTTGTAGATTCTTAAGGTCCGCCGGACCTGGGCCTTCGATGGAACTTATCGACTCCTGCTACTGGCGAGACGCTGAACTCGCGGGGCTTCAATTCACTGCCAACTGCTACATGCAGCGCGAGATCCGGCCGCACCGTCACGTCGGCTTCACGCTCGCGGTGTGCGACACCGAGCTTCAGGTGCGCACGCCCGGGGGCGTGATCGTGGTGCCGCCCGGCACGCTGCTGCGCGTGGCGCCGCACGTGTGGCATTCGGTGCAGGCCCGCAGCGCACCGTGGCGCGAAGACGCGATGTACTGCAGCTTCGCGGTCGCGCGCTGCGTGAGCCCGGCCGATGCCGGCGGCGCCCGGGTCCAGCCGGTCGAAGGCGATGCGGCGGTCGCCGTCTTCTCGCAACCTTCGGCCGCGGGCGATTTCCTCGAATGCCACCGCCTGCTGCAGGAGGCCGCGCGCAGCGGCAACGAGGAGGCCGGCACGATCGGCCGCACGCTGCTGCGCGAGCGACTCGCGCAATGGATGCCGCTGCAGACCGTCGATGCGACAGGCGCGCCGCAAGGCCCCGCGCTCGCCATCGACAGCGGCGACGAGCGCGTGAACCGGCTCTACGGCCTGATCGCCTCGGGCTTCCACCAGCGCCTCACGCTCGATGGCCTGGCCGAGACGGTGGGCTGGCATCCGGTACACCTGCAACGCCGCTTCAAGAGCGCCTGGGGCTTCACGCCACACGAGCTGCTGGTGGGCCACCGCATCGAATACGCCCGCGATTTGATCGCCGGCGGCGCACGCGTCACCTATGCGGCGCACGCGGCCGGCTTCAGCGACCAGAGCCATCTGCACAAGACCTTCCTCAGCACCTACGCGGTGGTGCCGGGCGAGTACCGGCGCCTGTCGGCGCTCGATGCGCTGCAGCCGCCTTCGGCGCGCAACGGCATCGTGGAGTGAGGCGCCGCGAATCGGCCGCGCTCACCCGCCCGCGTAGGCCGCGAGGTGCTTGCCGGTAAGGGTGGAGCGGGCCGCCACCAGATCGGCCGGCGTACCCTCGAAGACGATCCGCCCGCCGTCGTGGCCGGCACCGGGGCCCAGGTCGATGATCCAGTCGGCGCGCGCCATGACCGCCTGGTGGTGCTCGACGACGATGACCGACTTGCCCGAATCGACCAGCCGGTCGAGCAGGCCGAGCAGCTGCTCGACGTCCGCCAGGTGCAGGCCGCTGGTCGGCTCGTCGAGCACGTAGACGCCGCCTTTCTCGGCCATGTGGGTGGCCAGTTTGAGCCGCTGCCGCTCGCCGCCGGACAGCGTGGTGAGCGGCTGGCCGAGGCTGAGGTAGCCCAAGCCCACGTCGGCGAGCCGTTCGAGGATGGCGTGCGCGGCCGGGGTGTGCGCCTTGCCGCCGCCGAAGAAGGCCCTGGCCTCGGTCACCGACATCGCGAGCACCTCGCTGATGTCGCGGCCGCCGAGCTTGTGCTCCAGCACCGATGCCTGGTAGCGCTTGCCCCCGCACTCCTCGCAGATCGTGGTCACGCCGGCCATGGGGCCCAGGTCGGTGTAGATCACGCCGGCACCGTTGCAGTTCGGACAGGCGCCCTCGGAATTGGCGCTGAAGAGCGCCGGCTTCACGCCGTTCGCCTTCGCGAAGGCGCTGCGGATCGGGTCGAGCAGTCCGGTGTAGGTCGCGGGATTGCTGCGTCGCGAGCCGCGGATCGCGCCCTGGTCGACCGCCACCACGCCGGCGCCGGCAGGCATCGACCCATGCACCAGCGAGCTCTTGCCGGAGCCGGCCACGCCGGTGACGACGACCAGCACCCCGAGCGGGATGTCGACGTCGACCTCGCGCAGGTTGTGCACTTTCGCGCCCCGGATCGGCAGCTGGCCGGTGGGCTCGCGCACCGTCTTCTTGAGCGCGGCACGGTCTCCCAGATGGCGGCCGGTGATGGTGCCGCTGGCCACCAGCCCGCCGACGTTCCCCTCGAAGCAGACGGTGCCGCCCGCCGTGCCGGCGCCGGGGCCGAGGTCGACGACGTGGTCGGCGATCGCGATCGTCTCCGGCTCGTGCTCCACCACGAGCACCGTATTGCCCTTGTCCCGCAGCCGCAGCAGCAGCTCGTTCATCCGCTGGATGTCATGCGGGTGCAGGCCCGTGGTGGGCTCGTCGAAGACGTAGGTGACGTCGGTGAGCGAAGAGCCGAGGTGGCGAATCATCTTGACGCGCTGCGCCTCGCCGCCCGACAGCGTGCCGGACGGCCGGTCGAGCGAGAGGTAGCCCAGCCCGATTTCCACGAAGGAGTCGAGCGTGTGCGCCAGCGCGGCGACGAGCGGCGCCACCGAGGGCTCGTCGAGGCCGCGCACCCATCCGGCCAGGTCGCTGATCTGCATCGAGCACGCGTCGGCGATGCTGAGCTTCCTGATCTTCGAGGACCGGGCGGCCTCGCTGAGCCGGGTGCCGCCGCACTCGGGGCAGGTGCTGAAGGTCACCACGCGCTCCACGAAGGCGCGCACGTGCGGCTGCAGCGCATCGACGTCCTTGGACAGGAAGGACTTCTGGATCTGCGGGATGACGCCCTGGTAGGTCAGGTTGATGCCGTCGACCTTGATCTTCGTCGGCTCCTTGTGCAGCAGGTCGTGCAGCTCCCGCTTGGTGAACTTGCGGATCGGCTTGTCGGGGTCGAAGAAGCCGCAGCCGCGGAAGATGCGGCCATACCAGCCCTCCATGCTGTAGCCGGGGATGGTGAGCGCGCCCTCGTTGAGCGACTTGCCGTCGTCGTAGAGCGCCGCCAGGTCGAAGTCGGTGACCGCGCCCATGCCTTCGCAGCGCGGGCACATGCCGCCGGTGCGGGAAAAGGTCTGCTTCACGGTCCTGGTCTTGCCTTCACCGCGCTCGACCGTGATCGCACCGCTTGCATGCACCGAGGGCACGTTGAAGGCGAAGGCGCTCGGCGAGCCGATGTGCGGCTTGCCCAGCCGGCTGAAGAGGATGCGCAGCATCGCGTTGGCGTCGGTGGCGGTCCCGACCGTGGAGCGGGCGTCGGCCCCCATGCGCTGCTGGTCGACGATGATCGCGGTCGTCAGCCCTTCCATGACGTCGACCTCGGGCCGCGCCAGCGTCGGCATGAAGCCCTGCACGAAACTGCTGTAGGTCTCGTTGATCAGCCGCTGCGACTCCGCAGCGATCGTGCCGAACACCAGCGAGCTCTTGCCCGAGCCGGAGACGCCGGTGAACACCGTCAGCCGGCGCTTGGGCAGCTCGATGCTGACGTCCTTGAGGTTGTTCACCCGCGCGCCGTGCACGCGGATCCGGTCGTGGCTGTCGGCGGCCGGCTGCAGCGCGGGCGCCTCGTTGTCCGTCTTCCTGGCCTTGCTCATCGTGCCTGACGCAGTTCCTGAATGCGGATCAGGCTCCCCGCAGGATCGCGGAAGGCTTCGTGGGGTCTGAGGGTCATCTGAACGATCGTGCCACGTCGCACCGGCGTGCTCAAGCATCGCGCCGATTCGCCTACCCGACCCGGATCTTCCAGCCGTCGATCAGCGTATCGGGATCGCCTTCGACATGGGTCACGATCCCGTCCATCAGCCGCTTGTCGAAGCGTGGGTTGAGGTTGAAGAGCTGCGACAGCGCTTCGCTCACCACGTGGTTTTCGCCGCCCTCCTCCCGTGCCTCGGCCAGCGCCGCAGGCTTGAGCAGGGTCTTCAGGTTGTGCTCGGAGATGCCCCACAGCGTGGCGCTCTCGCCTTGATCGCCGTCCACGAAGACATAAACCGGTTTGACCGGCTTGTCCGGCGGCGTGGGCTCGACGGTGCCGGGGTCGTCCGGGCCATCCGGCGGTGTGGTCGGCGGTGTGGTCGGCGGTGTGCTGGGCGGCGTGGATGGCGGTGTCGAGGGTGAAGTCGTTGGCGGACTCGTCGGCGAAGTGCTGGGCCCGCTCGTCGGCGGCGTACCCGGAGGTGTCTGCGGCGGTGGCTGCACCGGCGGCGCCTGCTTCTTGCTCTCGTCGTCCGCCAACAGCGCATTGATCAGGTTCACGGTCGGCGCGGTGGCGCCGGTCAGCAAAAGGCGGATGCGGCGGCGGTTCGCGGCACCCTCGGCCGAGCCGTCGAGCTTGAGCGAATCGACGAGGTTGTCGCTCTTCGCGAAGCGCTTGACCACCGGCGTCTTCTTCGCCACGTTCGCCAGCGTCTCGCCCACGCGGTCGGGCACCTGGTCGAGCGCCTGGTTGTAGCCGCGGCCGATGCGCTTGCCCACGCCGAACAGGCCGTTGCCTTCGTACAGGCCGCGCGGCGCCATGCGGATGCCGTAGATCGTGCCCTTGCCCTGCTGCGCGCGCAGCCAGCCGCCGTTCGAGACGATGCCGTGGAACATGGTGATGCCCGCCAGCACCGGATGCCCCGAGGAGGCCAGCAGCACCCCCATGAAGGTGTAGCGGTACATGCTGGGAATGGCCATGAAGTCGCCGGCGGTGTTCATCGACTTGGCGGCTTTCTCGCTCTCCGTCTTCGCCGCCGCGCGCAGATGGCTGTCGTCGCCGGTGCGCTCGGCGTCGGCGATGGCCTTCCGGATCGCCTCCACACGCTCGTTGGCCTGCGCCTTGCGCAGCAGCACATGCTTGCCCCAGGTGCGGTCCTCGACGGGCGGCGGGTCGCCGCGGTCGTTGGCCTGCTTGAGGGCGAGCACATCGGCGTCGATGGACCTCTGCGCCTTGTCGCGCGCACTCTGCGTCATCCACTTTTCCCGGTTCGTCCACCAGGTGTCGCGCAGGTATTCCATGCGCTCGAGGCGCTTGTCCAGGTAGGCCTTGACCTCCGCGATCGGCACCTGGCTGTCGGGCCCGGCATCGGAGAACTTCGTGCGCGTGTTGAGCGCGCGCAGATAGCTCCACTGGATGCCGATGTTCGGCACGTTGCCCACCACCTCGCCCGACAGTCCGGCGGTGCGCATCCCGCCCTTCAGGCTGGTGAAGGCGCCGGGCGTGAAGGCATGCTTGATGAAGTTGTAGGTGCCGCCGAGCCCGGAGTTGGTCGCGAAGCCCAGCGCCAGGTACTTGAAGCTGACGCCCACCTTGGAGCCCATGTGCATGGTGCTGCCCAGGGCCCCCTGCACGTCCTTCATGTCGATCAGGTTGCCCTTCTCGTTGACCATCTCGCGCGCGCGGCCGTAGCCCAGCTCGGCCTCGCGCGCGGCGAGCACGCGGTCGCGCGTCTCGGGGCGCAGGCGGTTGAAGGCGGCGACGGTCCGCGCATCGCCGGCGTTGTAGGCGTCGACGGCACGGGCCAGCGCCTCGGGCGAGGCGCCCGGGCCGTGCAGCGCGCGGCCCAGCAGCGTGTTCTTGCCGAGCGAATCGATCAAGGTGCCCGGCGCCATCTCCGGCAGCGATTGATCGGCGCCGGTCTTGATCTCGGCCTCGGAGGCCAGGCGCACCGGAAAAGCCTCGGCGACGTCCTGCGGCACGCCCGCGTCTTCCAGGCCCCTTTGGTAGCGCGCCACGGCCTCGCCGAACTCGCCGAGCTGGTCGACGGCCTTCTGCTTCTTGCTCGCAATCTCCGCCGGCGACAGGCCGCGCAGCGGGGCGCGCTTGGCCACCAGCTCGACTTGCCGCACCGCCGATCCGGCATCGCCCCGGCGGGCGAACTCCAGCGCGTTCTCCAGCCCGCGCTTGCCGGTGTAGTAGGCGCCGCGCGTGCCCAGGCCGCGCGTCTGGTTGACCCAGGTGGCCCAGGGGCCGCCGGTCACGTTGTCGTAGAAGCCGCCGGCGCCGAAGAGCTTGGCGGTGATGGCGCCGCCCTGCGTGAGGCCGAAGGCATACAGGGCCTTGGTCGGGCCGGTGATGCGGGCCACCCAGCCGCGGAAGCCGCCGGGCGGCGTCGGTGCGGCAGGCGTCGAAGGCCCGCTGGGACCCCCTGGGCCGGAACCGGAACCCGAGCCCGAGGATGGCGGCGGCACCGATGCCTGCGGCACGCCGCTCGCATGCGCGCTGGCGGGCGGGACCGATCGGGCCGGCTGCCCCGATC
>DATFFA010000096.1:0-8440 GCA_035250605.1 Variovorax sp.
CCGCGCCGAGCGCGCCTGCCACCGCCGCGCCCGTGACGGCCCCGCCGCCGCCGCCCGGCGAAATCGTCTTCAGCGGCGTCAGGTTGAGGTCGGCCGTGGCGATCGACTTGATCTCCGGCGCCACGCAGTTGACGAGCTTCACTCCCAGCGTGTTCTCGATGAACACGCCCCCGTTGTTGCTCATGGCCAGTGCCAGCGCGTTGTCAATGCTCAGGCCCATGAAGGTGGAGCGGGTGATGCCCAGGTTGGCCTCGCTGTTGGTCCCGATGTAGCCGCTGGTGTTGGGCCCCAGGATGGTGGTGTTCGAGCCGATGGCCGTCTGGTCGATGTTGCCGACCGACATCATCTCGATGCCGGTGTTGCTCATCAGCTTGATCTTGTTGGCCATCAGGTTCAGCGGGCCGGTCGGTACCGTGATGTTCTTGGAGCTGGAGCCCGTCACCATCCAGTCGATGTGCGGGGTCTCGAAGCTCATCGAGCCGGCCTTGTAGGTGAGCTTGCCCGTCACCGACACCGTCTGGTTGCCCACCACGGTATGCGTTTCGCCCGCGCGGTAGGTGGTCTTGCGCGCGCCGACCACGTCGACCGTGCTCGTGCCGCCCACGGTGAGCGCGTCGTTGGCGTCGACGAAGGTCGTGCGGTTGCCCACCACCTGGTTGTTCTGGGCGCCCTTGACGGTGTTCTTCTGGTCCACCACCACCATGTTGGTGTCGTTGCGCGTCACCGTGTGCTTGCGGTCGCGGTCCACCAGGCTCGTCTGGTCGCGCTTGACGGTGATCGACTGGTCCCGGTCCACGCTGGTCGAATCGTCGCGTTCCACGCTCCGGCTCATGTCCAGCTCGGCGTGGATCGACAGCATCTCCTCGCCCTTCTTGTCCTCGAACATGATCTCGTTGTAGTTGCCGGCATTGCCGCCCGGCGTCGAGCGCGTCCTGAAGCCGCTCTGCGTCGGCGACTTGTACGGGATGAACTGCTCGTCGTTGTAGAGCCGGCCCACGATGACGGGCCGGTCGACGTCGCCGTTGAGGAAGTCGACCAGCACCTCCTGCCCGATGCGCGGAACGAAGTAGCCGCCCCACCCCTTGCCGCCCCAGGGCTGCGACACGCGCACCCAGCAGGTGGACTTCTCGTTGCGCTTCTCGCTGCGGTCCCAGTGGAAGTGCACCTTCACGCGGCCGTGCTCGTCCACGTGCAGCTCCTCGCCCTGGGGACCGACCACGATGGCGGACTGCGGCCCCGGCATGGTCACGCGCGGCGTGAGCCGGGGCGGCTTGAAGGGCACATCGAGCGGGAACACGGTCAGCAGGAAGGTGCAGATGCCGCGCTCGCCGGTGCGCATCTGCGGCGTGTCGTCCAGCAGCTCGCGCAGCACGTCCAGCGTGCCGGCGTTGACCGCATCCTCGGCCAGCGCCTCCTCCAGCAGCTGGCCGACGGTGCGCGGCTTCTCGCGGAACTCCAGCGCCTCGTACCCGGGGTGCGTCACGATGAAGGTGCAGGCGCCGATCACGTAGTCGCCATCGCGCGTGCCGTCGGGGTCGCCCTCGTAGCTGAAGCTGCGGCCGGCCGCCACGTCGGGCCAGGAGGTCAGTGCCCATTGGCGGTTGCGGCGGGCCACCAGCTCTTCGCCGCGGATCTTGGCCGTCTTGTCGGCATCGTCGCTGGAGAAGTAGCCGCCGGGGAACTCGAAGACCTCGAGGTCTGCCAGCTCGTGCGTGTCGGCGGCGTCCATGTCGGCGCCCAGCTTCTTCTTGATGGCCTTGAAGTCGCTGTCGCGCGTCGAGTGCTTGCCGGTGTCGAAGCGCCTGGCACTGATCCAGCGCGTGATCTCGTTGAAGCGCCCTTCGCTCGCGCCGTCCTCGACCCATTTCAGCGTGTCGGTCACCGGCAGCTTCTGGTGCGCCACGTCGCTGCTGTCGGCCAGGTGCATGGTGCCGGGGGCCTCGTGCGCGTCGAACCAGTAGTAGATGCCCTCGTCCTCCAGCAGGCGCGAGAGGAAGGCGTAGTCGCTTTCCTGGTACTGCACGCAGTAGCGGCGGGCGTTGTGCGTGCCGATCACGTTCTCGCTCTTGACCTTCTTGAAGCGCTTGACCGGGCTGTCCTCGAACACCGCATCGAGCACGTCGAGCACCGGCTTGTCCTGCTGGATCCAGGAGTTCTGGCGCTTGCTCAGCAGCCAGAACCAGGAGCGCAGCTGGATGCGGTACTCGAAATGGCGTCCCACCTGCGAGGTGCGCATGAAGCGCACCGCATGGCCCTCGCAATGCCGCTCGTGCTTGCCGCCGTCCTCGTCCAGGAACTCGATCGTCACGTCGAAGGCGCGGCCGAGGATGTCCTTGGCGTCGATCTGCTGATTCTTCGACAGCACCGACAGCTCGTACACCGAGGGCCGGGAAAGTCCCTCGTGGCCCACCACGCTCCAGAACATCAGGTCGCCGTTGACCGGCGAGTCGCTCTTGATGGTGAACTGAATGTCTTCAGCCATGGCTTCGCTTTCTGCTTTGTCGCCTTGGTCCGACAGAGGACCCACGAGGTGCTTCTTTTCTGCACGAGACCACCCAGCCCTCGACCGGTTTGCCGGCCTCCACGCGCAGCTGCACCCCTTCCAGCCCCTCGACCGCCAGGCCCGCGGCCGCGAGGCTCTCGCGCAGGTAGCTTTCGCGATGGCTGTAGCGGCCGTGAGGGTGCAGACGGAAGCCGGCGCGTCCGTCGTCGGTCAAGGCCTCGACGGTGAAGATCAGCCAGCCCGCCGGTCGCAGGATTCCTGCCGCCGCGCGAAAGAAGGCGCGCAGCTCGCCGAAATAGATCAGCGTGTCGGCCGACACGACGAGGTCGCGGGAGGCCGGCTCCGCGCCTTCGAGAAAGGCCGTGAGCTCGGCCTTCGTCAGCGTGTCGTAGGCCTGCCGCAGCCGCGCCTTGTCGAGCATCTGCTGCGACAGGTCGACACCGGCCAGGTCGCGCGCGTACGGCGCGATCAGCGGCCCGCACAGACCGGTGCCGCAGCCGGCATCGAGCACCGCCAGCGCGCGCCGCGGCTCGCCCAGGTGCCGTGCCACGGCCTCGGCGATCTGCGCCGGCCCGCGGTAGTGCAGACGCGTCAGCGTTTCGTCGAAGCTGTCGGCAAAGCCATTGAAGGTGCGCTCCACGTAGGCGTCGGCGGCGCGTGCCGGCACGGCCTCGCCCGAGCAGCCGGCGAGATGATGGAGCGCCGTCGGGTCTCCGGGGACCCGTTCCAGCCAGTCCCGATAGACCTGCGCCGCCGCGTCCAGTTGTCCGAGCCTGCGGTAGACCAGGCCCAGCATGGGGCGAGCCGCCGTGAGCTCCGGGTTCAGGCGCAGCGCCTCGTCGAGGCAATCCCGTGCCTCGTCGTTGCGCGCGAGGCGCAGCAGCACGCGCCCGAGGTTGGCATGGACTTCGGCCTTGTCGGGCTCGAGCGCGACGGCCCGGCGCAGCGTGGACTCGGCTTTCTCGAGCTGCCCCCGGTCGCCCAGCAGCACGCCGAGGTTGTTGTGGACGTCTGCGCGCTCCGGCGCCAGCCGCATCGCCTGCTCGTAAGCCTCGGCAGCCGCGTCCTTGTGACCGCTGAGCAGCAGCACGTTGCCGAGATTGCTGTACCAGCCGAACTGCGCGCCGTTCAGCGCGATGGCCGCACGGATCAGCTCGATCGCCCGCGCATGGTCGCCGCGCTGGTGCACCGCCAGGCCCTGGAAATGCAGCGCCTCGGCATGGTCCGGCATCGCTGCGAGGATGCGTCCGTAGGCCTGCTCTGCCTCGTCGAGACTGCCTGCGTCGTGCAGCTCCCGTGCTCGGGCGAATTCCAGCTCGGGGTCGCAGGCTTCGGCCAGCCGCGTCGTCGCGTCGATCGAATGTGAGGGGTGGCTCATCGCGTCTGGCTCCTTGTCATCGTGACGACAATGAGTGACCTGGAAGTCCCACCGGTTCCGCGCCGCCGCCGGGCGCCTCTTTCTTGCACGACACCACCCAGCCTTCGACTGGCTTGCCGTTCTCCATGCGAAGTTGCGCCCGCTGCAGCCCTTCGACCGCCAGGCCCACGGCCGCGAGCACCTCGCGCAGGTAGTGTTCGCGATGGCTGTAGCGGCCATGGGGGTTGAGCTGGAAGCCCGCCCCGCCGTCCCCGGTCGAAGCCTCCGCCGTGAAGATGAGCCAGCCCCGCGGCCGCAGCGCGTTCGCGGCCGCCCGGACCACGGGATGCAGGTCACCGAAATAGCACAGGGTGTCGGCGGACACGACGAGGTCGTAGGAGCCCGGCTCCACGCCGTCCATGAAGGCGGTGAGCTCGGCCTTGGCCAGTGCGTCGTACACCTGCCGCACCTGCGCCTTGGCCAGCATCCGCTCGGACAGATCGACGCCTTCCAGCCGCCGCGCGTACCCGGCCAGCAAGGGACCGCACAGCCCGGTGCCGCATCCGGCGTCGAGCACGGCTATGTCACGCCGAGCTTCGCCCAGGCGCTGCGCCACCGCCTCGGCGATCAGCGTCGGGGCGCGATAGTCCAGCATCGCGAGCTTGGCATCGAAGCTGTTGGCGAAATCGTCGAAGACCTTCTCCACGTAGGCGTCGGGCGCCCGCTCGGGCACCCCGTCGCCCGTGCAGGCGGCGAGGTGGTGCAGGGCCTCGGGGTGCCCGGGCTCCTCCGCCAGCCAGTCGCGGTACACCTGCGCCGCGTCGTCGAGGCGCCCGAGCATCTGGTAGGCCATGCCCAGGGCATGGCGGGCCTTGACGAACCTCGGGTTGAGCACCAGGGCTTCGCAGAAGGCGGCGAGCGCCTCCTCCTGGCGCCCGAGGCCGTTGAGCAGGCGGCCCAGATTGCTGAAGGCGTCGGCGTAGGCGGGATCGAGCGCGATGGCACGCCGATAGAAGGCCTCGGCCTCGGCCGGGCGGCCCTGCTCCCGGCGCAGCACGCCCAGGTTGTTCAGCACGTCCGGCCGATCGGGCGCGAGCGCGCACGCACGCGCATACGCATCGGCCGCGGCATCGACACGGCCGCTTTCCAGCAGCACGTTGCCGAGGTTGTTGTGCCAGTCCGGCACGGCGTCGTTCAGCGTGATCGAGCGGTGGATCAACCCGAGCGCCTCGTCGTTGCGCCCGCGCATGTGCTGCAGCACGCCCATGAAGTGCAATGCGTCGGCATAGTCCGGCACCGCTTCAACGATGCGCGCATAGAGCATGTGGGCCTCGTCGAGCCTGCCCGCGCGGTGCAGGCGGACCGCGAGCTCGAACGCGTCCCGGACGCTCAGATCCTGGATGTGGGGGGACTCCGGCGCCACGGCGTGCGTCTTCACGTGACCTTCATTCTCTGGCCGTTCGTGTGGACGAAGTAGTCGCCGTCCAGGGTGCACGACACCTTCTTCGAGTTCGGCGTGAGGAAGTTGAGCGCCCCCTCCCCCTTCCAGAAGCTGGCCGTCGTTTGCGGCCCCGCGCGCTCGGGCTTCAGCTTGAGCTTCGTCTCGACCGTTGCCAGGATGGCATTCTTGTTCTTGTCGCGCGCCGACTGCTGCAGGCGCTTCGCCTCGGCTTCCTGCAGCATCTGGTTCAGCCCCGCGAGGCCCCCCGGCGAGATGCTGTTGCGCCGGTCCTTGTGCATGCGCTTGGCGAAGGGCACGTTCTCGGGCCACTCGGCGCAGTCGAACTTGTCCTGCGCCCAGCTCGGCTGGTTGTTGCGCACCCGCGCCGAGAAACGCACGCCGCGCCAGTGGAAGTGCTGGGAGCCACTGTAGTCGGTGACTGTCGTGTCGTCGCAGACGTCCAGGTGGTAGAGGACGGGGTCCTCGCCGTTTTCGACCACGGAAACCTGCAGGTGCGGGTTCGCGTACGGCTGGTGGATGCCCTTCGTGATGTAGAGCACGCCGGTCGAGCCCGCCGACGTGTACACCTCCTTCAGGTTCATCAGCGCCTTCTTCGCCTTGTTGGCGTTCTGGTCCGCGTCGCTGTAGTTCAGGTTGACAAGCAGCGCCTTGGCATTGAGCACGATGCGCTGGTGCTCGGCGAAGCCCATCGCCGATTCCTTGTTCGGGTTGGTCGAACCCGTCGCCGAGTCCTTCGAGTAGCCGTCCCAGTTCGCGTCCTGCTGGATATCCGCCGGCAATGTGATCATTGTGGCGTCCCCGCAGCATCGAACGCATAGCTGAAGTTGCCATCCGCGACACCCACGCGCACCCCTTCGATCGGCTTGCCTTCCATCATCCGGTTCAGGAACTCGCGGCTGACATCGGGCAGCATCGTGTTGGTGAGGATCGCGTCGATCATCCGGCCGCCCGATTCGCTTTCGGTGCAGCGGCTCACCACCAGCTTCACCACGTCGTCCCCGTACTCGAAGGGGATCTGGTAGCGCGCCTCCACCCGCTTCTTGATGCGCTTCAACTGCAGCTCGACGATCTTGCCGAGCATCTCGTCGGACAGCGGGTAGTAGGGGATGGTGACCAGCCGGCCCAGCAGCGCGGGCGGGAAGATCTTGAGCAGCGGCTCGCGCAGCGCCTTGGCCATGCCTTCCGGGTCGGGCATCAGCTCCGGGTCCTTGCACAGGCTGGCGATCAGGTCGGTGCCGGCGTTGGTGGTCAGGAGAATCAGCGTGTTCTTGAAATCGATGCTGCGGCCTTCGCCGTCTTCCATGAAGCCCTTGTCGAAGACCTGGAAGAACAGCTCGTGCACGTCGGGGTGGGCCTTCTCCACCTCGTCCAGCAGCACCACGCTGTAGGGCCGGCGGCGCACGGCTTCCGTGAGCACCCCTCCCTCGCCGTAGCCCACGTAGCCGGGCGGCGCGCCCTTGAGCGAGCTGACGGTGTGCGCCTCCTGGTACTCGCTCATGTTGATGACGATCATGTTCTGCTCGCCGCCGTACAGGGCCTCGGCCAGCGCGATGGCGGTCTCGGTCTTGCCCACGCCGGAGGTGCCGGCCAGCATGAAGACGCCGATCGGCTTGCCCGGGTTGTCCAGGCCGGCGCGCGCGGTCTGGATGCGCTTGGCGATCATCTCCATCGCGTGGTCCTGGCCGATCACGCGCTGGCCCAGCAGCCTCGGCAGGCTGAGCACGGTCTCGATCTCGTTGCGCTGCATGCGGCCGACGGGGATGCCGGTCCAGTCGGCCACCACCGAGGACACGGCCTGCGAATCGACCGAGGGCAGGATCAGCGGGGACTCGCCCTGGATCTTGCTGATCTGCGCTTGCAGCTCGTGCAGCTCGCCCAGCAGGGCAGCGCGGCTTTGCCCCTCCGAGCCACCACCCTCCGTTCGGGCTTCGACAAGCTCAGCTCGAACGGGTTGATTGGCTTCGACACGCTCAGCCCGAACGGGTTGATTGGGCGCATCCACCGGCTTGTTGCCCTCACGCAGCTTCCCGCGCAGCGTCAGCAGCCGGTCGACCAGCCCCTTCTCTTCCTTCCAGCGCGCATCGAGCTTCTCCAGCTGCGCCTTCGATTCCGCCAGCAGCGCCTGCACCTGCGCCGAACGCTTGCCCACGTCGATGCCGATCGCCTCCTCGCGTCCGATGATCTCCTGCTCCACCGTCAATGCCTCGATGCGGCGCTGGCAGTCCTCCACCTCCGGCGGCATGGCGTGCTGCGAGACGGCCACCCGCGCGCAGGCGGTGTCCAGCAGGCTCACCGCCTTGTCGGGCAGCTGGCGCGCGGGGATGTAGCGGTGCGACAGCTTCACCGCGGACTCGATGGCCTCGTCCAGCAGCTGCACGCGGTGGTGCTTCTCCAGCACGCTGGCCACGCCGCGCAGCATCAGGATGGCCTTGGTCTCGTCGGGCTCGGGCACCTGCACGACCTGGAAGCGCCGCGTCAGCGCCGGGTCCTTCTCGATGTACTTCTTGTACTCGGCCCAGGTGGTGGCGCCGATGGTGCGCAGGTTGCCGCGCGCGAGCGCGGGCTTCAGCAGGTTGGCCGCATCGCCGGTGCCCGCCGCGCCGCCCGCGCCCACCAGCGTGTGGATCTCGTCGATGAACAGGATGATCGGCGTGGGCGAAGCCTGCACCTCGTCGATCACCTGCCGCAGCCGCTGCTCGAACTCGCCCTTCATGCTGGCACCGGCCTGCAAGAGGCCGATGTCCAGCGTGAGCAGCTTCACCTCCTTGAGCTGCGGGGGCACGTCGCCGCGCGCCAGGCGCTGCGCGAAGCCCTCCACCACCGCGGTCTTGCCGACGCCCGCTTCGCCCGTGAGCAGCGGGTTGTTCTGGCGGCGCCGCATCAGGATGTCGACGATCTGGCGGATTTCCTCGTCCCGCCCGGTCACCGGATCCATCTCCCCCTTATTCGCCTTCTCCGTGAGGTCGACAGCAAACTTCTTGAGCGCATCGCCCTTGCCCATGGCGGCGGGCGCCATCGCGCCGGCGTCCTCGCCGGGCGTGCCCGCACTTCCGATGCCTCCCATGCCGGTGCCGTCCTGCGCCCTCATCTTCGATTCGGGCGAGGCATCGCAGATCTT
>DATFFA010000097.1:0-80424 GCA_035250605.1 Variovorax sp.
GATTCGGGCTTTTCAGGCTGACGTCGAGAACGCCGGACTGCTTGCCTTTTTCGACGACCTTGAGGTTGTCCTGCAGCGACAGCAGCGCCAATTGCCTGGAATTGCGGGCCAGCTGGAACTGCGCGCCGGGCTTGGCGCTGATGGAGCTGACCAGCAGCCGGAGGCTGCCGCCCGGAACGTTGGCCACGAGCGGGGTTCCGACGGTGCCCTTGAGCGGGGTGTCGACGTTGGGAACGAGCAGCTCGTAGCGGTTGTCCGGCCCGAGGGTCAGCATGAACTGCTTCGCTTCGAGGTCCGCGGGTACGTCGAACTGCGGAACCATGATCGTCTCGGCCCCCGTCACGTAGCCGGAAAGCCCCATGAAGCCCGGGTCCGACAGCTCGGTGGCACGCCGCGCCAGCCAGCTGCCCACGATGGGTGCATAGCGCGGCTGCGCGCTGATGTACAGCTTGGTGTTCTCCACCGCCTGGCCGAGGATGGCGCGCGACTTGATGATTTCGATCTCGCCCGCGGCCGGCGTCTTCACGCTCAGCAGCGACGACGCCGCATCGCCCAGGAAGCTGCCTGCCGAATTGCCGGAGTCCTCGACCTGCACGGCCACGTTCGTTTCGTACATCGGCTGCCCGAAAAGGGCATAGGCCATGCCAAGCAGCAAGGCCACGGCAACCACGATGGCAATGAACCACCGGTGGTCGATCAGGATGTCCAGGTACTCGACGAGTTTGAACCCGTCGTTCTCCTCTTCCAGCGCGGGCATCGGCAGGGCGGCTTGCTGGGGTGCGTTCATGTCGGTTGCTGCTCAGGTTTTGTAATTTTCAAAATGCGGTCGATCCAGGTCCTGGCTCCCACGTCGATGAGCGCCAGGGCATGCTCGAAGGCCGCCTCGTCCTGTTTGTAGGGATCGGGCACGTCCTGCTTGGCGGCCTCGGCAATGCGAAAGACCTTGCCGCGCACGAACGGGTAGGCCGACTCGAGATGGCGGCGCTGCGCCATGTCCATGACCAGGATCAGGTCCGCCTGCCGGCACAGCAGCTGGTTCACCTGCTGCGCCAGGTGGCCGGAGATGTCGATGCCGCGCTCCTGCATGAGCTTCTGCGCCATTTCGTCGGCCGGCTTGCCCACGAGAGCGCCGGTGCCGGCCGACACCACGCGAAGATGCGGCAGGCCCGCGGCCAGGATGCCTTCGGCCATCGGGCTGCGGCAGATGTTGCCGATGCAGACTGTCAGGACGGATTTCATCTGTGGCGGCTCCAGACTTCGTCGCCGGCGTTGATCACTTGCGCGGCCGGCAGGATCAGGCTGGCCAGGCGGTTCCAGGTGACCAGCGGCACCGAATCGATGTAGACGACGTCGCGCGGCTGCAGCGGGAAGCGCTCGGCCAGGCCCAGCGCCGCGGGGTTCTTGGCGTTCAGGTGGAAGATGGCCGGCAAGCCCCGCGCGTTGTTGCGGATGACGTAGATCTGGCCCGTGTTGGCCGAAGTCAGGTTGGGGCCGCCGGCCTCGCCCAGCGCCTCGTTGAGGCTGAGCCGCCCGTTGTGCATGAGCAGCGCTGACGGACGGGCAATTTCGCCCATCACGAACACCTTGCTCTCGTCGCGGTGCCGCACCTGGACCACGTCGCCGTTGCGCAGCGGAATCCTGCTGGCATCGGCGCCCAGGTCCTGCAGGTTGGGCAGGTTGATGAGCGTGGTCCTGTCGCCGCGCGTGAGCGTCACGAACGAGCGGTCGCCATTGGCGGTGATGCCGCCGGCGCGGCTGATGGCTTCGGCCAGCGTCATCGGCACGTCGGTGAAGATCTGCAGCCCCGGGTTTCGCACTTCGCCCTCGACGAAGGCGCGGCGGCTTCGGAAGGACTGGATGCGCACCGTGACCTGCGGCGCCTTGATGTAGGTGGCGATGCGGCTCGCGATGAGGTCGGAGGCCTCGATTTCGGTCAGCCCCTGGAGCTTGACGCGGCCGATGTAGGGGAATGTGATCTGCCCGTCCGCGCCCACGATGAAGCCGGGCGCCACGCTGATGCCCGTCGGGTCGGCCTGCTGCGTGATCACCGCGCCGGCATTCGGCAGCAGTTCCGGATGGTCGTAGACGATCACGCCCACGACGTCGCCCGGGCCGATGGTGTAGACCGGCGATTCGCCGAAAAGCGCCTTCACCTGCGCAGGAACCGCTGCCGGCTGGGACTCGGCCATCGTGCGGATCAAAGCCGGCGAAATGGACGTGATGACCCCATCCGGCGCGCCATCGGCCGGCAGGTACTGGAACTCCGGCGGCAGGCTCTGGTCCGCCTCGTAGGCGCCCACGGAATTGAAGCCCGGTGCGCAGCCCTGCAGCAATAACGCGCCCATTAGGGCAAAACCCCACCCCATCGGGTTCACGAAGCGTGTCAAATTGATCCCCATTGCACAAATTGGTTTTCAGCAGCCGCGATTCATATGCAAGGCCCGAGCCCAGTTGGTATTGGGCGGGACTTTTTTTGCCGCGGTTTGTCAAAGCAAAGCCCGCGCATCGTCGACAGGCGGGCTGGAGCGAATTGTCGCTGCCCGCACATTGACCCTTTTCCGTTCAATAGATGCAAAAAATGTGTCTATATGCGGATTAACCCAAGACCTGATGGGGTTATCTCAGGGATCAATGTCTGAAGTCCTTCTTTCATTGGGGAAAGGGGCTTCGATGGCACACGTGCAACTGTGTCCTGCAGTTTGCAAATGTGAACTATCAATTAACCGGCTGCGCGGAGCAATTGTGGCGCTCCGACCACAAATCTTCCGCGTCAATCGCTCGTTGAAAAGCTTTGCTCTTTTGTAAGGAACTGTGTGCTGTTGGCAGGCTGATGCACGCCCTTGCGGTTCTGCAGGAGATCGGCACGGGTGAACGGGCGCTCGATGCCCGCCATCCAGGCGGCGAGGGTCTCCAGCGCGTCCTGTGTGGGTGCAGGCCGCCCCACTATGAAAAAGAGGAGCGGCAGCGCCATCGCCAAGGCGAGCCAGCGTGGTGTTTTGACCCACATGGACTGATGCCAATGCAACAGCAAAAAGCTTGCGCTTACAACTGTTCCAAGCATCGCCCCCGTGACGACCTCCGCGGTGGAGTGAACTTCGAGCGCCAGGCGCGACACGCCGATGAAGACGCCCCATACCCAGCCCGAAATCGCGGCCACCATGCGCACGTTTGGTGCGCGGCGCCGCGCCGCCAGCCAGAAAGCGACCGGCCAGACGCTGGTTGCCAGCGCGGTATGCCCACTGAAGCCGATGAAATCGAAATGGGCGCTGCCAATGCCCCAGCCCATGAAGAGAAGCTTGGACAGCATCACGATGAAGCCGCAACCGCCGAATAACAGCGTCCAGCGCACCGCCGCCGGGCGCGTGCTGCGATCGATTGCAAGCCAAATTGCAATTCCCAATGCGGCGGGCAACAGGAAGCCGCTGTCACCGAAGCCGGTGGCAATTAACCAGAAATTATTCATTAACGTGAAATAGGTGTGCTTTTCTATTGGTGCGCCGTCGCCGATCGGAGCCGTTCCGAAGGCATACTGGCGGCACCTTCAACACCAGCGCTCCCGGAGCATATTGAAATCATGAGCATCCTCAGTGAGTTCAAGGAATTTGCCGTCAAGGGCAACGTGATCGATCTCGCGGTCGGCGTGATCATTGGCGCGGCATTCGGGAAGATCGTCGATTCGATCGTTGCCGACATCATCATGCCGGTCGTCGGGCTGGTGTTCGGCAAGCTGGATTTCTCGAATCTGTACGTGGTGCTGGGCACCGCGCCGGCGGGTGTCGCCAACAACCTGGCCGACCTCAAGAAGGCCGGGGTGCCGGTGCTGGCCTATGGCAACTTCATCACCATTGCGGTCAACTTCATCATCCTGGCCTTCATCATCTTCATGATGGTCAAGCAGATCAACAAGCTGCGCAAGACGCAGGCGGAGGCGCCCGCGGCACCGGTGGCACCGCCGGAAGACATCGCCCTCCTGCGCGAAATCCGCGACAGCCTGAAGCGCCCCTGAGCCGCCCTCGCGCGCCTTCCTGATCAGGCGCCCGCCAGCGTTCTGGCCATGCGCAGCGCCTCGACGAGGCTCGACGCATCGGCCCGGCCGGTGCCGGCAATATCGAATGCGGTGCCGTGGTCGGGGCTGGTGCGCACCAGCGGCAGGCCCAGCGTCACGTTCACGCCCTTCTCCACGCCAAGGTACTTGACCGGGATCAGGCCCTGGTCGTGGTACATCGCAATCACCACATCGAACTCGCCGCTTGCCGGCACCCCGGGCCTGGCACGCGCGCGCATGAAGACGGTGTCGGGCGCGTGGGGCCCGTGGGCATCGATGCCCTCGGCACGGGCGGCCGCAATGGCCGGTGCAATGATGTCGCGCTCCTCGGAGCCGAACAGTCCGCCCTCGCCCGCATGCGGATTGAGGCCGGCCACGCCGATGCGCGGCGCCCGCCCGAGCATGCGCTGCAAGGCATGGTGGGTGATGCGCAGCGTCTCCAGCACGCTGCCGAAACTCACGGCCGTGATGGCGTCGCGCAACGACATGTGAATGCTCACCAGCACGGTGCGCAGTTCGTCGTTGGCCAGCATCATGCGCACCGGCATGCCGTCCACCGCGACGCCCGCGTGCGCGGCGGCCTCGGCCTGCAGCAGTTCGGTATGGCCCGGATAGGGAAACCCGGCCGCAGCCAGTGCTTCCTTGTGCAGCGGCGCCGTGACGATGGCGGCGATCTCGCCCCGCAATGCGGCGCGCGCAGCCCAGACCACGCAGTCGCCGGCTACGCGGCCGGCTTCGGCGCTGATCCGGCCCGGCACGATGTTTTCCGCCGGCGCGGCCACCACCTGCAGCACCGGGATGCAGCCCGGCGGCACCGTGGCCGCTTCGGCGATGTGCTCGATCTGCGCCACCGGCCAGGCGGGTTGTCCCGGCGACGCCAGCGCCTGCGATGCCCGGCGCATCGTGGCCACGTCGCCGGCCACGAAAGCACCGCGCGTGGCGTCGGGCGCCTGGCGGAAGGCCTTGGCGATGATTTCCGGGCCGATGCCCGCGGGATCGCCCTGCGTGATGGCGATGGCAGCCGCTGGTCCGCTCATTGGAATACCTTCGCCCTGGCGGGCTGCGGTGCGAGCTTGCTTGGGGCGGCCCGGCGCTGCGCTCATGCCGGATTGTCGATGTCGATGAACTCGTGCTTCAGCCCGAGCTGGGCCGCCACGTGCCCGGCCACCGCCTGGGCGCCGTAGCGCTCGGTGGCATGGTGGCCGCAGGCCAGGAAGGCGACGCCCATCTCGCGGGCATAGTGGGCCTGCGGTTCGGAGATCTCCCCGGTGATGAAGGCGTCGGCACCGGCAGCGATCGCGGCCTCGAAGTAGCCCTGGGCGCCGCCCGTGCACCACGCAATGTTCCTGATGGGGCGGTGCGCCGTGTCCACCAGGGTGACGGGCCGCTTCAGCACCTTTTCCGCATGGGCGGCCAGCGCCTTGGCATTGGGAAAGGTCTCTGCGTTCTCGAGTGCGCCCAGGAAGCCGAGCTCCTGGTCGCCGAAGCGCCCGGCCGATCCGGCATGGGCGAGCAAGCCGAGCTGCAGGCCGAGCTGCGCGTTGTTGCCAAGCTCCGGATGTGCATCGAGCGGCAGGTGGTAGGCGAACAGGTTCACGTCGTCGCCCAGCAGCAGGCCCAGGCGCTGCTTCATCCAGCCGGTGACGCAGCCGTCCTGGCCGCGCCAGAACAGGCCGTGGTGCACGAAGATGGCGTCGGCCTCGGCATGGATGGCGGCCTCGATGAGCGCGCGGCTCGCCGTGACGCCGGAGACGATCTTCCGCACCACGGTGCGGCCCTCGACCTGCAGGCCATTGGGCCCGTAGTCCTTGAAGCGCGACGGCGCAAGGAGCAGGTCGAAGGCATGCAGCAATTCATGGCGAGTGGTGCTCATCGCGCCATTGTCGCGCTCCCGATGCCGTTGCGCATCGCATGGCCGCGCGCCGCCAGTGGCCACAGGGCCAGCACGAAGCCCAGCGCGGCCAGCACGGCGACGTAGTGCGCCGGCGCCATGGTGTCGTGCTGCAGCCAGAGCGTGAGGATCACCGGCGTGAGGCCGCCGAACACGGCATACGACATGTTGTAGGCAAACGAAAGCCCCGTGAAGCGCACCGGCGCCGGAAATGCGCGCACGCCGGCAATCGGCACCGTGGCGATGGTGCCCACGAACAACCCGACGAGTCCGTAGTGCCAGAACAGCGTGGCCGGCGTGCCGGGCAGTCCCGTGTAGAAAAGATAGGCCGTCGCGAACAACCCGCCCCATCCGATGAGCATCACGGCACGCGTGCCGATGCGGTCGCTGGCCCAGCCGGCCAGCACGCAGCCGATGGTCAGGGTCAGCGTGGCAAGGGCATTGGCTTCCAGCGCCAGCGCGGCCGGAATGTGGTGCACCTTCTGCAGGTAGGTGGGCGTGTACAGCACCACCACCACGATGGCGGCCGACAGCACCCAGGTCAGGAGCGCCACGTAGACGCTGGCCGCGCGGTGCTCGCGCAGCACGGTGCGCAGCGGCAGCTCGCGCGCCACGGTCTTGCGGTCTGCCAGCTCCTTGAAGACCGGCGTCTCGTGCAGGAAGCGGCGCAGGTACACCGAGACGAGGCCGAACACCCCGCCCAGCACGAAGGGAATGCGCCACGCAAAGCCGCTCACCTCCGCCGGCGAATAGTGGCGGTTGATGGCCACGGCCACCAGCGAGCCCAGCAGGATGCCGCCCGTGATGCCCGAAGTCAGCGCGCCGATGCCGAAGCCGTAGCGCTGCGCCGGCACGTGTTCGCCGATGAACACCCAGGCGCCAGGCATCTCGCCGCCGATGGCCGCGCCCTGCAGCACGCGCATCGCCAGCAGCAACAAGGGCGCGGCGATGCCGATGCTCGCGTAGGTGGGCAACAGGCCGATGACCAGCGTGGGCGCTGCCATCAGGAAGATCGACAGCGTGAACATGCGCTTGCGGCCGAGCAGGTCGCCGAAATGCGCGATGACGATGCCGCCCACCGGGCGGGCCAGGTAGCCGGCGGCGAAGATGCCGAAAGTCTGGAGCTGCCGCAGCCAGTCGGGCATGTCGGCGGGAAAGAAAAGCGCGCCCAGCACGGTGGCGAAGAACACGTAGATGACGAAGTCGTAGAACTCCAGCGTTCCGCCGAGCGCGGACAGGGCCAGGGTCTTGTAGTCGCGCGCGCCGAGCGTGCGTGCCGGCACCGGCTGCGTGCCGTCCGGGGAGATTGCGTGAGAAGTCATGGCGGGCAGGAAGGTCGTTGCCGCGCGCCGGGCCGCCGAGGGATGGGAAGCGGAAAATCGGCGCGCCGGCGAAACGCCTGGCCGCGTCCACCGGATGGGCGGCGCGGAAGGCCGGAGCTCGGAGCCGTGTGGGCTCGCTGCGCGATGCTAAGGGTTATCCCTTATTGGCGTACGAGACCTTTGTCATTCTCGACCGCACCGCGCGGTTTCTGGTGGATGGGGGTTGAGGGACAATGGACCCGTTGGCGCCGCGTGGACGGCGTGTTCCCCGTTATATCCAAAGCTTCATGAAACGCACCTGGCTGCTCTTTGCCCAAGCCGTGACCGTCCTCCTGGCGGCCTACTTCGTTGTTGCCACGCTCAAGCCCGAGTGGATCAACCGCCGCGCCACCTCCCTGGGCGGCGTGGTGTCGATCGTCGAGGCGCCGTCGGGCGCCCCGTCCGTGCCGGTCGCCGGCAGCCTGAGCGCGGCGGCCAGGAAAGCCTCCCCGGCCGTCGTGAGCATCAACACCAGCAAGGCCGCGCAGCGCCATCCCCGCAGCAACGATCCGTGGTTCCGCTTCTTCTTCGGCGACCAGGGCGACCAGCCCCAGGTCGGCCTGGGCAGCGGCGTGATCGTGAGTGCCGAGGGCTACATCCTCACCAACAACCACGTGGTCGAAGGCGCGGACGAAATCGAGGTCACGCTCAACGACAGCCGCCACACGCGCGCCAAGGTGATCGGCACCGACCCGGACACCGACCTTGCGGTGCTCAAGATCGAGATGGACAAGCTGCCCGCGATCGTGCTGGGCAATTCCGACGAGCTCCAGGTGGGCGACCAGGTGCTGGCCATCGGCAATCCCTTCGGCGTCGGCCAGACGGTCACCAGCGGCATCGTCTCGGCGCTTGGGCGCAACCAGCTCGGCATCAACAACTTCGAGAACTTCATCCAGACCGACGCGGCCATCAACCCCGGCAATTCGGGCGGCGCGCTGATCGACGTCAGCGGCAACCTACTGGGCGTCAACACCGCCATCTATTCGCGCTCGGGCGGCAGCATGGGCATCGGCTTCGCGATTCCGGTTTCCATGGCGAAGATCGTGCTCGAAGGCATCGTGACGGACGGCCAGGTGCGCCGCGGATGGATCGGCGTCGAGCCGAACGAACTCTCGCCCGAACTGGCCGAAACCTTCGGCGTGAAGGCCGATGCCGGCGTCATCATCACCGGCGTGCTGCAGAACGGCCCGGCGGCCAAGGCCGGCATCCGTCCGGGCGACGTGATCACCTCGGTCGGCGAAAAGAAGACCGACAACGTGCAGGCCCTGCTGACCGCCGTGGCCGGCCTCAAGCCCGGCAGCACCGCGCGCTTCGCGCTGCAGCGCGGCACCGACAAGATGGAACTGGACGTGACGCCGGGCCTGCGGCCCAAGAGCCCGATGCGGCAGGTGCCGAACCAGCCCGAATGACCGGTCAGGAAGACGCGGAGGAATCCGCGCTTTCTTCTTCCTTCTCTTCGGATGATTTCTTGCCGCCGGCGAAATAGCGGGCGCCGATGATGCCCACCTCGTAGAGCAGGCACATCGGCACCGCCAGCGCGAGCTGCGACACCACGTCCGGCGGCGTGAGCACCGCGGCGATCACGAAGGCCACCACGATGAAGTAGCCGCGGAACGAGCGCAGCTTCTCGATGGTCACCATCTCGAAGCGCACCAGCAGCATCACGACGATGGGCACCTGGAAGGCGACGCCGAACGCGATGTAGAGCGAGAGGATGGCTTCGACATACGAGGAGATGTCGGGCGTGGCCGCCACCGCGGCCGGCGTGAACTTCTGGATGAAGCTGAACATCTTGTCCAGCACGAAGAACTGCACGAAGGCGATGCCGCCGTAGGCCAGCAGGCTGCCGAAGAAGATCAGCGGCAGCGCAAAGCGCTTTTCATGGCTGTAGAGCCCCGGCGCAATGAACATCCAGGCCTGGTACATGAGCCAGGGCAGCGCCAGCAGCACCGCCGTCATCATGAGCACCTTGAGCGGCACGAAGAACGGCGAGAACACGCCAATGGCAATGAGCTTGGCGTCCGGCGGCATGTGCGCGCGGATCGGCATCGCGATCAGGTCGATCAACCCGCCCGGGCCGGGCCAGATGGCCAGCAGGATGCCCGCGACCGCCAGGCCATAGACGCAATAGAGCAGCCGGTCGCGCAGCTCGACCAGATGTTGCACGAACGGTTGTTCGGTGCCCGCCAGCTCGTCTTCTGCGTCTTTGTTCTTGTTGTCGGAATCGGCCATTGGAAGGAGAAAAAGCAGGAGAAAAGCGTGGCTTCGGCCGGCGTGCGGCGCACGAGGAACGCGCTGGTGGGAATGCCGCTAGTTGATCTTGTGGGGACGGAAGCGGGCGACGCGCGCGGCACCCGAAAGCGCCTTGGTGCGCACACCGTTGCGCGCCTTGTACCACTGCGGCGTGGCGCCCTGCTTCAGGCGCCAGTTCTTGCGGGGGTGCCTGTATTCCGGCACCGCGGGCTCGGGTTCGGCCAGCGCCGAAAGCGTCTCGCCCGAGCCGGAGAACTGCTTCTCGAGTTCGCTTGCGCCGCTGTGGATGCTCTGCTCGACGTCCCGCGCGGCATCTTCCACCGTGCCCTTCATCTTGCGCAGTTCGTCCAGCTCCATCGAGCGGTTGACTTCAGCCTTGACGTCATTCACGTAGCGCTGCGCCTTGCCCAGCAGGGTGCCGACGGTGCGCGCCACCCGGGGCAGCTTTTCCGGCCCGATGACGATCAGAGCCACGACGCCGATGAGCGCCAGCTTCTCAATGCCGAGGTCGAGCACTTATGACCCGCGCTCAGGACTTCTGACGCGCTTCGACGTCGATCGTGGACTTGTCGCTGTTGGCCGGCTGGCCGGTCACCTGCGCTGCAGGGGCCGACGAAGCGGCGGGTGCATCGGCGGTGGTGGTGGTGCCGTCCTTCATGCCGTCCTTGAAGCCCTTGACGGCGCCACCAAGGTCGGAACCCATGTTCCGCAGCTTCTTGGTGCCGAAGATCATGACCACGACGAGCAGCACGATCAGCCAGTGCCAGATAGAAAAAGAACCCATGGAAGACTCCTAAGAATGTGTCCGATTTTAGTCGGCCTGAATGTGACAGTTCGGATTAATGGGATTCAGCCGCGCAGCCACGGACGGGGGCCGCCCATGACGTGCACATGGAGATGGTGAACCTCCTGCCCGCCCTCGGCGCCGGTGTTGACGACGACCCGGTAGCCGCCCTCCGGATAGGGCCTGCAGCCCTGCTCCAGCGCGAGCTTGGGTGCCAGCGTCATGATCCGGCCCATCAGCGCGGCGTCGTCGGGGGTGAGTTGCGCCATCGAGGCGATGTGCCGCTTGGGCACCAGCATGAAATGCACCGGCGCCCAGGGCGCGATGTCGTGAAAGCCGAACAGTTCGTCGTCCTCGTAGACCTTGCGCGAAGGAATCTTGCCTTCGATGATTTTGCAGAAGACGCAGTTCGGATCAGATGACATCTTGGGGTTCCATGGGACGGCTGCCGTTCATGCGGATCATGCCCTTCACGATCCGGTAGAGAAACCACAGCGAAATGAGGCTCCAGGCGATCCAGCCCGGCACGAGAAAGAGCAGCCAGAGCCACGAGGTCAGGATGTACAGCAGGCCCGCCCACAGCACCGAGCGGATGCGCCAGCTGAAATGCGTGGCCTGCCAGGTGCCGGCCGCGTCGTCGCGCTTGATGAAATCGATCAAGAGCGCCAGCAGCAGCAGCGCCACCGAGGCCTGCGCCCCCGGCAGGACGGCGCCAATGGCCACGATCAGGTGCAGGATATAGCTGATCCAGCCCCAGGTCTTGAGCGAGTCGTCGGGTTCCACATTCACGATGTCGTTGGCCATGGGACGTCCTTTCAATCGTTGGATGCCTCGCGGGCCTGCGCCTTGCGCAAGGCTTTTTCCTCGATGCCGCTGGTGCCCTCGCGGCGCTCGAGTTCCGCAATCACCTCGCCGGGCGAGAAACCGTAGTGCGCCAGCGCCACCATGGTGTGGAACCACAGGTCGGCCACTTCGTTCACTATTTTCGTGCGGTCGCCGCCATGGTCGGCATCCTTGGCGGCCATGACCACCTCGGTGGCTTCCTCGCCGATCTTCTTGAGGAAGGCATCGGGGCCCTTGTGCAGCAGGCGCGCCACGTAGCTCTTGTCGGGGTCGCCGCCGCGCGCGGGCAGGCGGCTTTCAATGACCGCGGCCAGGCGTGCGAGGGCGTCCGAGGTATTCACTGTGGCCGTCATTTGTAGATCGACTCCGGGTCTTTCAAGACCGGCTCGACCACGGTCCATTGGCCGTTCTCGTACTTGCTGAAGAAGCAGCTGTGGCGGCCGGTGTGGCAGGCAATGCCGGGCTCGTGGCCGAGCTGGGTGACCTTGAGCAGCACGACGTCGTTGTCGCAATCGAGGCGGATCTCGTGCACGGTCTGCACGTGGCCCGATTCCTCGCCCTTGAACCAGAGCTTGCTGCGCGAGCGGCTGAAGTACACCGCGCGGCCGAGCTCGGCGGTCTTCTGGAGCGCCTCGCGGTTCATCCAGGCGAACATCAGCACGTCGTTGCTGCCCTGTTCCTGCGCGATCACGGGCACCAGCCCGTTCGCGTCCCATTTCACTTCGTCAAGCCAATTCATGGCAGGTATTGTCCCACCCCGGAGCGGCCCTGAAACGGATCAGGTCCGAACGGGAATGCCCCGCGCGGCCATGCGGGCTTTCGCCTCGCCGACCGTGTGCTCGCCGTAGTGGAAGATGCTGGCGGCCAGCACCGCGTCGGCGCCGCCGGTCTGGATGCCGTCGGCCAGGTCGTCGAGGCTGCCCACGCCGCCCGAGGCGATCACCGGCACGTTGACGGCGTCGCTGACGGCGCGGGTGAGTTCGAGGTCGAAGCCGCTCTTGGTGCCGTCGCGGTCCATGCTCGTGAGCAGGATTTCGCCGGCGCCGCGGCGCACCATCTCGGTCGCCCATTCGACGGCGTCCAGGCCGGTGTTCTTGCGGCCGCCATGGCTGTACACGTCCCAGCCCGCGCCGCGCGTGGCGGCTTCTTCGGGGCTGCGGCGCTTGGCGTCGATGGCCACGACGATGCATTGCGAGCCGTACTTCTGCGAGGCGTCGTTGATCACCTGCGGATCGGCAATGGCCGCCGAATTGAAGCTGGTCTTGTCGGCGCCCGCATTGAGCAGCCGGCGCACGTCGGCCACGGTGCGCACGCCGCCGCCCACCGTCAATGGAATGAAGACCTGCGAGGCCACCGCCTCGATGATCGGCAGGATCAGGTCGCGGCCGTCGCTGGTGGCCGTGATGTCCAGGAAAGTGAGCTCGTCGGCGCCCTGCGCGTTGTAGCGCGCCGCAATCTCGACCGGATCGCCGGCATCGCGCAGCTCGAGAAAGTTGACGCCCTTGACCACGCGGCCGCCGGTGACGTCGAGACAGGGAATGATGCGTTTTGCGAGCATGGTCGGTCGTAAGGGAAGAAATCAGAGAACGCGAAGCTGCTGCCAGCCCTGCCATTGGGCGCCGGGCGCGAGCAGTACCTGCTCGTCGATGCGCGCAGCTTCGACGCACAGCATGTGCCGGTAGCCATCTTCGGGCATGTCGGCGAGTTTCGCACCAAGCACGGCACCGGGGTTCCAGACCACGGTTTCGCTGCAGCTGGCGCTTTGCGCAATTTCCAGCGTGCCGCCGGGCTGCACCAGGCGCAGCGGCTTCGCGGGAGCGGCGTAGACGCTGTCGAATTCGGCATCGAAATGCAGCGCCACGGCCGTTTCCACGTGGCGGTCGTCGCGCAGCGAATCCCAGCGGTTGGCACCCTGCAGGCCTTCGAGGCGCACCTGCGCAATATCGTCGACGCGCAAGTAGGTGTGCAGGGCCGCAGCAAAGCTGAACGGGCCATGGCCGATATTGAGCAGCGTCAGCGTGGTGCGCAGCCGGCCCGCGGCCATGCCGATCTGCAGGCGCGCCTCGAAAGCGTGCGGCCAGAGCTTGCGCGTGGCCTCGCTGTCGCGCAGCCGCAGGGTCAGTTCGCCCGACGTGGCGTCGATACCTCTGTTTTCCCAAGGCAGATTGCGCATGAATCCATGCTTGGGCAACATGCCGCGCTGGTTGAATTGAGGGCAGCAGATGGGCACGCCGCCGCGGATTGCGGCCACCCCATCGAACACCGCGCGTGGGCTCAGGTAGAGCCGCTCGACACCACCCGCCGTGGTCCACGAAAGCAGCTGCGCCCCATGTAGAGACACGGTGAAAGCACCCCCGTCGGTACTGGTGGCGCGAAGCGCCGGCTGGCCGCGAAACTCGATCGGATGGATGTCCATGGAGGAATTGTAGGCAGCGGAAAATCCCGCGCGCAAAACCGGCAATGGACACTTAAGACTTCATCGAAGCCGTGGTGCTGGTGGTTGCACCGAGGGGGCTTTCTTGGATAACCTTTTGCCGCCGCACAAAAGCACAGCCGCCGGCAGGTCCGCGCGCACCCCAAAACCATACCTACATATCGAAGAGAAAACGCATGAAGAGAAAACTGCCGGCCGCCGCCTGGATCCTGATCGCCATGGTGGTCGGCATTCTTGTCGGCTACATGATCTTCACGAGCTTTCCCGACAAGAAGGCAGCGGCGCAGATCGCAGGCTACGTGTCGATCGTGTCGGACGTATTTCTGCGCCTCATCAAGATGCTGATCGGGCCGCTGGTGTTCTCCACGCTGGTGGTGGGCATTGCGCACATGGGCGACGCCAAGTCGGTGGGCCGCGTGTTCGGCAAGTCGCTCGGATGGTTCTTTACCGCTTCGCTCGTTTCGCTGCTCATCGGCCTGGTGATGGCCAACCTTCTGAAGCCCGGCGAGAACCTGGGACTGCCGCTGCCGGACATCGGCGCTTCGGCCAACCTGGCCACCGCGAAGTTCACCCTCAAGGACTTCGTGAGCCACCTGGTTCCAAAGTCTTTCGCCGAGGCCATGGCCAACAACGAGATCCTGCAGATCGTGGTGTTCTCGATGTTCTTCGGCGTGGCGCTCGCTTCGCTCGGCGACAAGGCCAGGACGCTGGTGGCCGCCATCGACGAACTCTCGCACGCCATGCTCAAGATCACCGGCTACGTGATGAAGCTGGCGCCCCTTGCCGTCATGGCCGCCATGGCCGCCACCGTTGCGACGAACGGCCTGGGCATCCTGCTGAAGTTCGCGGTCTTCATGGGCGACTTCTACCTGGGCCTGTTCGTGCTGTGGGGCGTGCTGATTCTCGCGGGGGTGTCGTTCCTCGGACGCCGGGTGTTCAAGCTGATGGCACTCATCAAGGAAGCCTTCCTGCTTTCGTTCGCCACCGCCAGCTCGGAAGCGGCCTACCCGAAGATCCTGCAGGCGCTCGACCGTTTCGGCGTCAAGCGCAAGATCTCCAGCTTCGTGATGCCGATGGGCTATTCGTTCAACCTGGACGGCTCGATGATGTACTGCACCTTTGCCGTGCTGTTCATCGCGCAGGCCTACAACATCCACATGCCGCTGAGCACGCAGATCACCATGCTGCTGATCCTGATGCTCACCTCCAAGGGCATGGCCGGCGTGCCGCGCGCTTCGCTGGTGGTGATTGCCGCCACGCTCAACCACTTCGACATTCCGGAAGCCGGCCTGCTGCTGATCCTGGGCGTCGACACCTTCCTGGACATGGGGCGCTCGGCCACCAACGCGGTGGGCAACTCCATTGCCACCGCCGTGGTCGCCAAGTGGGAAGGCGAGCTGCTCTCCGAAAGCGACGCGGCGGTGAACGCCAAGGCGCTGGACAAGGAGGCCGCCGCCACCCTCGCCCATCCGGTCCACGCGTGAGGCTCGCCATGAAGCCCAGGGCCACGCTGCCGGTTTTCATTGCCGGCCTGCTGGCGGCGGCCGCCCTTGCCGCGGGCGCCCCCGTGCAGGCGCAGGAAGCGCCTGCAACGCTGACCGGCACCCTTGCCAAGGTGCGCGAGAGCGGCGCCATCGCCATCGGCTACCGCGAGTCGTCGGTGCCGTTTTCCTTTCTCAATGCACGCCAGGAACCCATCGGCTACTCCATCGAGCTTTGCCGCGAATTGGTCACGGCCATTGAAGATGCGGTGAACAGGAGCCTCGCGATCAAGTGGGTGCCGGTGACCTCCGACTCGCGCATGGATGCGGTCGAGCGCGGCACGGTCGATCTCGAATGCGGCTCGACCACCAACAACCTCGAGCGGCAAAAGCGCGTGAGCTTCTCGCCCACGATCTTCGTCTCGGGCACCAAGGTGCTGGTGAAGAAGGGGTCGCCGATCAAGTCCTTCCGCGACCTGGCCGGCAAGCGGGTGGCCGTCACCGCGGGCACCACCAACGAGAAGACGCTGCGCGAGCTCTCGCAGAAGTTCAGGCTCGATATCGACCTGCGAGTGGCGCGCGACCACGCCGACTCCTTCGGGCTGGTGAAAAGCGGCCAGGCCGACGCCTTTGCCACCGACGACGTGCTGCTCTACGGCCTGATCGCGCGGGAAGCCGCCAAAACCCAGTACGAGGTGGTGGGCGACTACCTCTCCTATGACCCCTACGGCATCATGTACCGCAAGGGCGATACGCAATTGGCCAAAGTGATCAACGACGCCTTCCAGGTGCTGGCGCAGGACGGCGAAATCGAGCGCCAGTACAAGCGCTGGTTCCTGCGCAAGCTGCCCACCGGGGAAAGCATCGACCTGCCGATGAGCGCGCAGCTGCAAGCGATCATCCAGACCATGGCGGTGAAGGCGGAATAACCGCGCCGGCGGTCAGCGCGCCGGCCACGCCCAATGCGGAATCTCGCTCATGTCGAGGTTGGCGATGCGGGTTTCGCCGAAGCGCTTCTCGAGCACCACCGATTGCAGATCGTTGCTGTCTTCGAGCGCGGCAATCAGCCGCGCGGCATGCGACACCACGATCACTTGCGACCCGCGCGCGGCCTGCGCGATCAGCCGGCCGAGCGCGGGCAGCAGGTCGGGATGCAGGCTGGTCTCCGGCTCGTTGAGCACCAGGAGCGCCGGCGGCCGGGGCGTCAGCAGCGCGGCAATCCACAGCAGGTACCGCAGGGTGCCGTCCGAAAGCTCCGCCGCCGTCAGCGGTCGCAACAGCCCGTGCTGGTGCATCAGCGTTTCGAAGCGGTCTTCGTTCACCCGCACCTGGATGCGGGCGCCTGGAAACGCGTCGTCCACGGCGCGGTCGAGCGCCTCGCCGTCGCCGATCTCGCGGATGGTCTGCAGCGCGGCGGCCAGGTCGGCGCCATCGTTGGCAAGCACCGGCGTGTAGGTACCGAGCTGCGGCTGGCGCGCAGGCGCATCGGCGTCGGAGCGGAAATGGTCGTAGAAGCGCCAGGAGCGCATCTGCTCGCGCAGCGCGAGCATCTCGGGTGCGGCGTGGGGATCGGCGTACTCGGTCATCATGCTGGCGAAGGCAGGAATGGGCCGGCCGATGGCCAGCCAGCCCTTGCCCTCGCGAAGGCGCAGTGCCGCGCCCTTGCGGTCGACCAGCTGCGCCGCGGGGCGCAGCACGGGGCCGTGCCAGATGGCTTCGTGCTTGATCTCGGGGTCGCGTGAAAAGGCCGTCGCCGGAATCGGCGGCGGCAGGCCGATGTCGATGGCATAGCCGAACTCATCGGCCTCGGTGCCGGCGAAGCCCAGCTTCAACGCGACCGGCTCGCTGCGGGTGGTGCCCTGCACCGGCACATCGCCGCGCAGCATGGCGGCCGAGAAGCGCTCGGGCCCGGCCCACAGGGTGGAAGAGAGACCGCCCTCACGCACCAGCGAGCGGATCACGCCGCCGTTGGCAATGTCGGCCAGGAGCCGCATCGCGCGGTAGACGCTGGACTTGCCGCTGCCGTTGGGCCCGGTCACCACCGTGAGCCGCCCGAGCGGCACCGTCAGCTGGCGCAGCGAGCGGTAGTTGGCGATGGCAAGCGCGGAAAGCACGCCGCGCTACAGAAGAGGAAAGCGCCTCAGGCGCCGGCGAGTTCGTCCGCGCGGGCCTGCGCGGCGGCGAAATCGAGGTCGCCCGAATAGATGGCCCGGCCGCAGATCACGCCTTCGACGCCTTCGGACTCGACCGCGCAGAGCTGGTCGATGTCGGCCATGTTCGACAGGCCGCCCGAGGCGATCACCGGAATGGTCAAGGCCTGCGCGAGCTTGACGGTGGCATCGATGTTGATGCCCGAGAGCATGCCGTCGCGGCCGATGTCGGTGTAGATGATCGATTCGACGCCGTAGTCCTCGAACTTCTTGCCCAGGTCGGCCACCTCGTGGCCCGTGAGCTTGCTCCAGCCGTCGGTGGCGACCTTGCCGTCCTTCGCGTCGAGCCCCACGATGATGTGGCCGCCGAAGGCCACGCAGGCGTCCTTCAGGAAGCCCGGGTTCTTGACCGCGGCGGTGCCGATGATCACGTAGCGCAGGCCGTCGTCGATGTAGCGCTCGATGGTGTCGAGGTCGCGGATGCCGCCGCCCAGTTGCACCGGAATGTCGTCGCCCACCTCGCGCAGGATCGCCTTGATGGCCGCGTGGTTCTGCGGCTTGCCGGCGAAGGCGCCATTCAGGTCGACCAGGTGCAGCCGCCGCGCGCCGGCCTCGACCCACTTGCGGGCCATGGCGGCGGGGTCTTCGCTGAAAATGGTGGACTGGTCCATGTCGCCCTGCTTGAGGCGAACGCAGTGGCCGTCTTTGAGATCAATGGCGGGAATGAGGAGCATGGAAGTGGGCGCGAGTGTGCGGAATCCGGGCTGAGGAAGGTTCGGCCCGGGCGGAAATATAAGGTCAGGGATTCCAGTGGAGGAAATTTCGGTAGAGCTGCAACCCATGGTCCGCACTCTTCTCCGGGTGGAACTGGGTGGCAAAAATGTTATCGCGTGCGACGGCAGCGGTAAAGCATGCCCCGTAATCGGCCTCGCCCACGCTGTGCCGGCTGTCGGCCGGCCGCGCATAGAAGCTGTGCACGAAATAAAAATAGCTCATGTCCGGCACGCCCGCCCACACGGGGTGGGGCCGGGCCTGGTGCACCTGGTTCCAGCCCATCTGCGGCACCTTGAAGCGGCTGCCGTCGGGCTGCAGCCGGCCCGCCAGGTCGAACTTGACGACCTCGCCCGGAATCAGGCCGAGCCCGTCGGTCGGGCCTTCGTCGCTGCGCGACAGCAGCATCTGCATGCCCACGCACACGCCGAAGAGCGGCTTGCTCGCCGCGGCCTCGAGCACCGACTCCTGCAGGCCGGAGTCGCGCAGCTCGCGCATGCAGTCGGGCATCGCGCCCTGCCCCGGCAGCACCACGCGGGTGGCCTTGCGCACCACCTCGGGGTCGGAGGTGACGAAGACCTGCACGCCCACCTGGTCGGCCGCGTGCTGCACGGCCTGCGAGACGGAGCGCAGGTTGCCCATGCCGTAGTCGACCACGGCGACGGTATTTGCTACAGATTTCATAGCTTGGCGACGAGGACGTTCAGAGCGAACCCTTGGTCGATGGAATGACGCCCACGGAGCGTGGATCGAGTTCGAGCGCGCCGCGCATCGCGCGCGCAAAGGCCTTGAACACGGTTTCGCACTGGTGGTGCGCATTGACGCCCTTGAGGTTGTCAATGTGCAGCGTGACGAAGGCGTGGTTGACGAAACCCTGGAAGAACTCGTAGGTGAGCTGGCTGTCGAAGGTGCCGATCATGCCGCTCGTAAACGGCACGTGCATCACCAGGCCGGGGCGGCCCGAGAAGTCGATGACGACGCGGCTCAGCGCCTCGTCGAGCGGCACGTAGGCGTGGCCGTAGCGGCGGATGCCCTTCTTGTCGCCCACGGCCTTGGCCACCGCCTGGCCCAGCGTGATGCCCACGTCTTCCACCGTGTGGTGGCCGTCGATGTGCAGGTCGCCCTGGCAGTCGATCTCGAGGTCGATCAGGCCGTGGCGGGCGATCTGGTCGAGCATGTGGTCGAAAAAGCCGATGCCCGTGGAGAGCCTGGCCTTGCCCGTGCCGTCCAGGTTGACGCTGACGGTGATCTTGGTCTCGGCGGTGTTGCGGGTGACCGATGCGGTGCGATCGGCAGTGCCCGTGTCGGCTGTTTGGGGGGTGGTCATAGTGAGGCTTCGAGTGCCGCGAGCATCCGCGCATTCTCGTCGGCCGTTCCGACGGTGAGGCGCAGGCAGTTTGCGAGCAGTTCGTGCATTTTAGAAACGTTCTTCACAAGAATCCCGCGCGCCTTCATGCCCTCGAAGGCCTTGGCGGCATCGGGCACGCGCACGAGGATCATGTTGGCATCGCTCGGCCAGGCTTTCACGCCCGCAAGGCGGCCCAATCCCATCATGAGGCGATGGCGCTCGTCGCGGATCTGCCGCGCCTGGGCCTCGAACACCTCGGCATGCTCGAGCGCGAACAGTGCGCATTCGCAATTGAGCACGCTGATGTTGTAGGGCGGGCGCACCTTGTCGATCTGGGCGACCAGCGCGGCCGGGCCCATGAGGTAGCCGAGGCGGATGCCGGCCAGGCCGAACTTGCTGAGCGTGCGCATCAGCAGCACATGGCCATGCCGCGCGATGCGGTCGATGTAGCTCCTGGCCGCGAAGGGCTGGTAGGCCTCGTCGATCACCACCAGGCCGCCCTGCTCGCCCTGGGCGAGCACGATCTTCTCGATGGCGGCATCGTCCCAGAGGTTGGCGGTGGGATTGTTCGGATACGCCAGGTACACGATGGCCGGCTTCTCGCGCGCGATGGCGGCGAGCATGGCCGCCTCGTCGAGCTCGAAGTCGGCCGTGAGCGGCACGCCGACGAAGCGCAGGCCCTGCAGTTGCGCGCTCATCGCGTACATCACGAAGCCGGGCACGGGCGCGAGCACCGCGGCGCCGGGCGTGTCGCAGGCAATGGCGAGCAGCGAGATCAGTTCGTCGGAGCCGTTGCCCAGCATCAGCGAAAAGCCCTCGGGCATCTGCGCATGCGCGGCCAGCGCGCGCTGCAGGTCGGCGCCGCGTTCGCCCGGATAGCGGTTGAGCGCCAGCGCGCCGAGCCGCGCGCCAAGCTCGGCCTGCAGAGCGGGCGGCAGGCCGAAGGGGTTTTCCATGGCGTCGAGCTTGACGAAGCCGCGTGCATCCTGCACCGCGTAGGCATGCATGGACTGCACGTCGGAGCGGATGCGGTCGATCGGGCGGGCGGCGGGGAAGGAAGATGTCATCGGGTGCAGCGGTAGCTGTTTCTGAGGGCGCCGGCCATGACCAGTTGAACGGGCATGTCGGCTTCGTAGCTGTCGGCGTTGCGGGTCAGCTCTGTTTGATAGAGGGAGCGTGCCATCGCAGGCTCCAGGCGCCGGCCCTCGACGCAGAAGACCGGCTTCTGGCCGTTGCGCTGCGAGGCCTCCACGCCTTCGCGCAGGCCTTCGAGCACGCCGACGAGGTAGTAGCTCGCGTAGGCCTTGCCGTCCTTCTCGCTCGCTTCCAGCGTGCGCAGCTCGCGGATGCTCATGGCGTGCGCCGAGCCCGCAGCCGCGAGCGCCAGCAGCCATGCCGCCGCGCGCGAACGATGGAAAAAACGGCGTCGAGCCATCTTGCGTTGCCCCTGTCCGCGGCCGGAGGGCTTCAGATCCTGCGCAGGCGCATGCGCGCCGCTTCGGCGTGCGCCTGCAGGCCTTCGCCTTCGGCCAGCGTGACGGCAATGGGGCCGAGCACCTGCGCGCCGGCTTCGCTCACTTCGATGAGGCTCGAGCGCTTCTGGAAGTCGTACACGCCGAGCGGGCTCGAGAAGCGCGCGGTGCCGCTCGTGGGCAGCACGTGGTTGGGGCCCGCGCAGTAGTCGCCCAGGCTCTCGCTGGTGAAGGCGCCGAGGAAGATCGCGCCGGCGTGGCGCAGCAGCGGCTCCCAGCGCTGCGGCTCGCTGCTGCTCACCTCCAGGTGCTCCGGGGCGATGCGGTTGCTGATCTCGCAGGCCTCTTCCATGCTCTTCGTGTGAATGAGCGCGCCGCGGCCGTTGAGCGAAGCCGCGATGATTTCGGCGCGCGGCATGCCGGGCAGCAGGCGGTCGATTTCCGCCTGCACGCGGTCGATGTACGCGGCGTCGGGGCACAGCAGGATGCTCTGCGCGAGTTCGTCGTGCTCGGCCTGGCTGAACAGGTCCATTGCCACCCAGTCGGGCGGCGTGCTGCCATCGGCCAGCACGAGGATTTCGCTCGGGCCCGCGATCATGTCGATGCCCACGGTGCCGAACACGCGGCGCTTGGCGGCGGCCACGTAGGCATTGCCGGGGCCGGTGATCTTGTCGACCGCCGGGATGGTGGCCGTGCCGTAGGCCAGCGCGGCCACGGCCTGCGCGCCGCCAATCGTGAAGGCGCGCGTGACGCCCGCCACGTAGGCGGCGGCGAGCACCAGCACATTGCGCTCGCCCCTGGTGGACGACTGCCCGCCGGAGCCACCCGTGGCCACGCTGCCCTTCACGGGCGTGGGAACCACCATGATGATTTCGCCGACGCCCGCCACGTGCGCCGGAATGGCGTTCATCAACAGGCTGGACGGATAGGCGGCCTTGCCGCCGGGCACGTAGATCCCCACGCGGTCGAGCGGCGTGACCTTCTGGCCCAGCAGCGTGCCGTCCACGTCGCGGTAGCTCCAGCTCTCGCCGCTGGCCTTCTTCTGCGCCTCGTGGTAGCTGCGCACGCGGTCGGCGGCGGCCTGCAGTGCATCGCGCTGAGAGGCAGGCAGCGAGTCGAAGGCTTCCTTGAAATCGGCCTGCGTCAGTTCGAGTTCCGGCACGGCCGCGGCACCGAGGCCATCGAAGCGGCGCGTGTACTCCAGCACCGCCTCGTCCCCGCGCTTGTGCACATCGGCCAGGATGTCGGCCACCACCTTCTCGATGGCCGCATCGGCATCCGCGGACCAATGCAGCCGCGCCTTGAATTCAGCATCGAAGCCGGCTGAAGCCGTGGAGAGGCGGACGGGGGCTGCTTTCGGGGTCATGTGCGTGAATTTCAGGCAGTGGGAATGGCCGACGCAAACGCGTCGATGATGCGGCGGATCGGCTCGCGCTTGAGCTTGAGCGCGGCCTGGTTGACCACGAGGCGCGCGCTGATGTCCATGATGCGCTCGACCTCGACCAGGTGGTTGGCCTTGAGCGTGCTGCCGGTCGAGACCAGGTCGACGATGGCGTCGGCCAGGCCGGTGAGCGGCGCGAGCTCCATGCTGCCGTAGAGCTTGATCAGGTCGACGTGCACGCCCTTGGTGGCGAAGAAGTCGCGCGCCAGGCCCACGTACTTGGTGGCGACGCGCAGGCGCGAGCCCTGCTTCACGGCCGAGGCGTAGTCGTAGTCGGCGCGCACCGCCACGCTGAGGCGGCAGGCCGCGATGCGCAGGTCCAGCGGCTGGTACATGCCCTGGTTGCCGTTTTCCAGCAGCACGTCCAGGCCGGTCACGCCGAGGTCGGCGCCGCCGTACTGCACATAGGTGGGCACGTCGGAAGCGCGCACCAGCACCACGCGCACGTCGGGCCGGGTGGTGGCCAGGATCAGCTTGCGCGATTTTTCGGGGTCTTCGGTGACCTCGATGCCGGCGGCGGCCAGCAGCGGCATCGTCTCTTCGAAGATGCGGCCCTTCGAGAGCGCCAGGGTGATCATGCGGCGGCTCCCGAAATGCGTTCGATGTCGGCCCCGAGGCCGCGCAGCTTGGCTTCCATGCGGTCGTAGCCGCGGTCCAGGTGGTAGATGCGGTCGACCAGCGTCTCGCCCTCGGCCACGAGGCCGGCGATCACGAGGCTGGCCGAGGCGCGCAGGTCGGTCGCCATCACGGTGGCGCCCGAGAGCTGCTGCACGCCCTCGACCATCGCCACCTTGCCCTCGACATGGATCGTGGCACCCAGGCGCACCATCTCGTTCACGTGCATGAAGCGGTTCTCGAAGATGGTCTCGGTGACCATCGAGGCGCCGCGCGCGATCACGTTCAGGGCCATGAACTGGGCCTGCATGTCGGTCGGGAAGCCCGGGTATTCGGTGGTGCTGAAGCTCTGCGCCTTCAGGTGCTCGCAGGCCGGAGCGCTGGAACTGATGCGCACGCCGCCCTCTTGCGCCGCGACCGTGCAGCCGGCCTCGCGCAGCTTGTCGATCACCGCATCCATGTGGTCGGCCCGCGCATGGCGCAGGAACACGTCGCCACCGGTGGCCGCAACGGCGCACAGGAAGGTGCCGGCCTCGATGCGGTCGGCCACCACGGCGTGCTCGCAGCCGTGCAGCTTCTCGACGCCCTGGATGCGGATGTGGCTGGTGCCGTGGCCTTCGATCTTCGCGCCCATGCGGATCAGCATTTCGGCCAGGTCGACGATCTCGGGTTCCTGCGCGGCGTTTTCGAGCAGCGTCTCGCCTTCGGCCAGCGCCGCGGCCATGAGGAAGTTCTCGGTGCCGGTGACGGTGACCATGTCGGTCAGGATGCGCGCGCCCTTCAGGCGGGTGCGCCCGGCCGGCAGGCTGGCGATCATGTAGCCGTGCTCGACCACGATCTCCGCGCCCATGGCCTGCAGGCCCTTGATGTGCTGGTCGACCGGCCGCGAGCCGATGGCGCAGCCGCCGGGCAGCGACACCTTCGCGTGGCCGAAGCGCGCGAGCAGCGGACCCAGCGCCAGCACGGAGGCGCGCATGGTCTTCACCAGTTCGTAGGGCGCCTCGGGGTTGGTGAGGTCGCCCGCATCGAGCCGCACCGTGCCGTTGCCGTCGCGCTCGGCCGAAACGCCCATGTTGCGCACCAGCTTGAGCATGGTCGACACGTCCTGCAGGCGCGGCACGTTGTGCAGCGTCACGGGCTGGTCGGTCAGCAGCGCGGCGCACAGCTCAGGCAAGGCTGCGTTCTTGGCGCCGGAAATGAGTACCTCGCCGCGGAGCTGGCGCCCGCCGCGAATCAGAAGTTTGTCCATCGAATTTCCAGCGAATCAGGGCCCGGGGGCCGGAGAGTTATTTTTCCAACGCCGCCCATTCGGCCGGCGTGTAGGTCTTCATCGAGAGCGCATGCACCTCGTCGGTATGCATTTTCGCACCCAGGGTCGCGTAGACCCGCTGATGGCGCTGAATCGCGCGCTTGCCCTCGAATTCGGCCGAGACGATGGTGGCGTACCAATGCCGGCCGTCGCCTTCGAGCGTGATGTGCTCGCAGGGAAGGTGGGACTGGATCAGGGCCTGGAGTTGTTCGGCGGTCATGGGGGTCTGGAAAAAGCGGTCAACCGCGGATTTTGTAGCCGATGCGCAGCAGGTGGACGGCGATGGCGCTCACCACCAGCCACGCGGCGCCGACGATGCCCAGGCTCAGCCAGGGCGAGGCGTCGCTCACGCCGAAGAAGCCGTAGCGGAAGCCGTCGATCATGTAGAAGAACGGGTTCAGGTGGCTCACGCCCTGCCAGAACGGCGGCAGCGAGCCGATCGAATAGAAAACGCCCGAGAGAAAGGTCATGGGCATGATCAGGAAGTTCTGGAACACCGCCATCTGGTCGAACTTCTCGGCCCAGAGCCCGGCAATGAGCCCCAGGGTGCCGAGCATGGCAGAGCCCAGCAGCGCGAACACCAGGATCCAGAGCGGCGCCACGAAGCTCGGCATCGCGAAGAACATGGTGACCAGGAACACGCCCAGCCCCACGGCCAGCCCGCGGATCACCGACGAGCCCACGTAGGCGAAGAACCAGCCCCAGTGCGACAGCGGCGTGAGCAGCACGAACACCAGGTTGCCCATGATCTTGCTCTGGATGATCGACGACGAGCTGTTGGCGAAGGCGTTCTGCAGCACGCTCATCATCACGAGGCCCGGCACCAGGAAGGCGGTGTAGCCGACCGAGCCGTAGACCTTCACGTGGTCTTCGAGCACGTGGCCGAACACCATCAGGTAGAGCAGCGCGGTGAGCACCGGCGCGCCGACGGTCTGGAAGCCGACCTTCCAGAAGCGCAGCGTTTCCTTGTAGAGCAGCGCGCGCCACCCGGTAACCGCCATCATAGGGCCCCCTTGCTCGGCACTGCGTGTCCTCGCGTCCCCCCGAGGGGGAGCTTCGCTTGCTTGGGGCGGCCCGGCGCGGCGCTCATCTCGCCACCTCCAGCGGCGTCTGCTCGCCCGCCATCAGGTCGATGAACACGTCTTCCAGGTCGGCCTTGCGCATTTCCACGTCTTCCACCGCGACGCCGGCTTCGCGGATCGCGGCCAGCAGTTGTTCGACTTCATGCGCGTTCTGCGCCGGCAGCTGCACGATGCGCCCGGTGATGCGCGCGTGCTGGGCGATGGCCCAGGGCAGCATGGCGTCGGTCTTGAAGCGCAGCACGTTGCTGGCGGCCGACTTCAAGAGCTCGCTGGTGCGGTCCAGGGCGATCACCTTGCCGAGCTTGAGCATCGCGATGCGGCTGCACAGCGCCTCGGCCTCTTCGAGGTAATGGGTGGTCAGCAGCACGGTGCTGCCCTCCTTGTTGAGCCTGGCGACGAACTGCCAGAGCGTCTGGCGCAACTCGACGTCGACCCCGGCGGTGGGCTCGTCCAGAACGATCACGGGCGGCTTGTGCACCAGCGCCTGCGCCACCAGCACCCGGCGCTTCATGCCGCCCGAGAGCTGGCGCATGTTGGCCGTGGCCTTGTCGGCCAGGCCCAGGCTTTGCAGCAGCTCGTCGATCCAGGGCTCGTTGTTCTTGATGCCGAAGTAGCCCGACTGGATGCGCAGCGATTCGCGCACGTTGAAGAAAGGGTCGAACACCAGCTCCTGCGGCACGATGCCGAGCTGGCGCCGGGCCTCGGCATAGTCGCGCTGCACGTCGAAGCCATGGACGCTGATGGCGCCGGCCGTGGGGCGGGACAGCCCGGCGAGCATGCTGATGAGCGTGGTCTTGCCCGCGCCATTCGGCCCGAGCAGGCCGAAGAACTCGCCCGGCTCGATCTGGAAGCTGACCTCGTCGACGGCGCGCAGCCCCTGCTTGCCTTGGGCCCGCTGCTGTCTGGAGGGAGGGTAGGTCTTGGAGACCGATTGGAATGAGATCGCGGGCATGGGAGCCGGCGATTTTACGGGCCCGCCCCGCGGGCCGCTTGGCGGCGGCCGGATGCCCTGACGCGGCCGCTGCCGGGCCGCCGGCGATCAGGGCGCTGCCGGCAGAAGCCCCGCGATACCGTAGAGCGCGGCCAGTTCGCGCAGCCGCGGCGAAAGCCCCTTGACCGCGAAGCCCCGGCCGAGCGCGCTCGATTCGCGGCGGCACTCCAGCAGCACCGCCAATGCCGAGGAATCGAACTGCGCCAGCGCGCTGGCGTCCACCACCGTGGATGTGTCGGTCTGCCCCGTCAGCCCCTGCTGCAGCATGCGCATGCAGGCCGGGGCTTCGTCGTGGGTGAGTTTGGAGGGCAGGACCAGCATGGCGTCAGCTCTTGCCGTTGTTGCCCTTGTTGCGCGCCGCCAGCGCTGCAATCAGGCCGTCGATGCCGCGGGCGTTGATTTCCTGCGAGAACTGGGTGCGGTAAGTGTCGACCAGCCAGACGCCCAGCACATTGAGGTTGTAGACCTTCCAGCCGCCGCCCTGGCCGGGCGTTTTCTCGAGCCGGTAGTCGAGCTGCACCGGATCGCCGCGGCCCTTGACCTCGGTGCGAACCAGCACTTCGGTGTCTTCAGGCGAACCGCGGAACGGACGGACCGAGACCGTCTGGTCGCTCACCTGGTCGAGCGCGCCGGCGTAGGTGCGCACCAGCAGGGTCTTGAATTCTTCCTGCAGCCGCTTTTGCTGCTCCGGCGTGGCCTGGCGCCATGCCGGGCCGACGGCGGAAGCCGTCATGCGCTGGAAGTTGACGTTGGGCATGATCTTGCTGTCGACCAGCACCATGATCTTGCTGACGTCGCCTGCCTTGATGGAGGTGTCGGCCTTGATGGTTTCGAGCACATCAGTGGACAAGCGCTTGACCAGCGCATCGGGCGCTTCGTCGGCGGCATGGGCCGGACGCACAAAAGCCGTGGCGGCGCCGAAGAGCAGGGCGCTGGCCAGCACCAGGCGGCCAAAGCCGCGTCGTTGCAAGATCTTGTTGTTCATGGCATTCCCTTCGAGTTGAAAATCCGCAAGGCGCAATGGAAGCCGCGCCTGCTGGAAAAAGAACGTGTTCGACAGGTCCCCGGCCGACCGGGTTCCTGAAGCGCAGGTGAAGCCTTGAAACGGGATGCAAGCGGAAAACCGCCTGTCTGTCCGCGAAAAGCCTCTATTCCGCGCCTTTTTGTGCTTTATTTCCCGCCTTCGTCGTCAGGCGGATTGCCGTCGTAGACGTCGTTGCGGCGGTGCTGCAGGAAGGCGTCGCGCGTGAAGGTGTACTTGTCGAGCGCCGCATCATCGAGCAGGCGGCCGGCGCGCAGGTACTTCGCCCGCGTATCGACCGCCTCCAGGAATGCCAGCGAATTGCGCCAGGCCACGTCGTTCATGTTGCCGAGCACGCTGCCGGCGCGGTCCACCGGCAATGCGGCCGTGTCGCGCAGGGTCGACGGGCCGAACACCGGCAGCACCACGTACGGGCCGGCGCCCACGCCCCAGCGGCCGAGCGTCTGGCCGAAATCTTCCTCGTGGCGGTCGATGCCCGCTTCGGTGGCGATGTCGAGAAGGCCGCCAAGGCCGAACAAGGTGTTGACGTTGACCCGCATGAAGGTCTCGGCGCTGTTCTGCAGCTTGAGCTGGGCCACGCTGTTGGCAAAGCTCCAGACGTCACCCAGGTTGCCGAAGAAATTGCTCACGCCGGTGCGCACCATGGAAGGCAGCACGCGCTGATAAGCAGTGGCCACGGGCACGAGCACGGCCTCGTCGACCGTGTCGTTGAAGCGGGTGACGCCCCGGTTCATCGGCTCGAAAGGATCGGCCGGATTGGCCCCGGGGCCGGTCGCGCATCCTGCAATGAGCGAAAAAACGGCTGCAGCACCCGCCCAGCGGGCATGTTTCGCCATGTTATTTATAGCGAAGGACGAAAAAAAGCTTGATTTCATTTCTTGTTGGCTGTTCCCGGCGTCGAGGTATTTCCTTCGGCCGCCTTGCTGTAGAGGAACTGGCTGATCAGGTTTTCCAGCACCACGGCCGATTGGGTCGAGGTGACGGTGTCGCCGGCTTGCAGGTTCTTCTCCTCGGCGCCCGCCTCGATTCCGATGTACTGCTCGCCGAGCAGGCCACTGGTCAGGATCTTGAGGGAGCTGTCCTTGGGGAAACTGTAACGGCTCTCCAACGCGAGCGTGACGCTGGCCTGGAAATTCTTGTCGTCGAACGTGATCGATTCGACACGGCCGACCACCACGCCCGCGCTCTTGACGGCCGTCTGCGGCTTCAGCCCGCCGATGTTGTCGAAGCGGGCGGTGACGGCGTAGGTCTTCTGGAAATTCAGGCTCAGCAGATTGGCGGACTGCAGCGCGAGGAACAGCAGCGCTGCCGCGCCGATGAGCACGAACAGGCCGACCCAGACGTCGATCTTGGAACGTTGCATGGAGTGCCTTTGCCTTTGCTTTCTAGATACTGAACATCATGGCGGTGAGCAGGAAGTCGAGCCCCAGCACCGCGAGGGAGGCGACGACCACCGTGCGGGTGGTGGCGCGCGACACGCCCTCGGGCGTCGGCTGGGCCTCGAAACCCTGCAGCAGCGCGATGAAGGTCACGGTGAAGCCGAAGACGATGCTCTTGACCACGCCGTTGCCCACGTCGCGCCACACATCGACCCCGCTCTGCATCTGGCCCCAGAAGGCGCCCGGGTCGACGCCCAGCATCAGCACGCCGACCACCCAGCCGCCGATCACGCCGACCGCGCTGAAGACGGCCGCCAAGAGCGGCATGGTGATCACGCCAGCCCAGAAGCGCGGCGCCAGGATGCGCTGCACCGGGTCCACGGCCATCATCTCCATGGCGCTCAGCTGCTCCCCGGCTTTCATGAGGCCGATCTCCGCGGTCAGCGAGGTGCCCGCGCGGCCCGCGAAGAGCAGGGCCGAGACCACGGGGCCGAGCTCGCGTACCAGGCTCAGCGCCACCAGCAGGCCCAGCGCTTCGGAGGAGCCGTAGCGCTGCAGCGTGTAATAGCCCTGCAGCCCGAGCACGAAGCCGACGAAGAGGCCGGAGACCGCGATGATCGCCAGCGAATAGTTGCCGAGAAAGTGGACCTGGTCGCGCACCAGGCCGAAGCGGCGCAGGCTGCGCGCGCCGCGCAGCGTGAGGCGCAGGAACAGGCGTGCGCCCATGCCGAGATCGCTCAGCTTGGAGCGCGCGGCGAATCCCAGATCGGCAGGCCGATACCAGCTCATCCCCGTTCCCCATGCGCGTTGTTGCCGAAGTCCTGCTCCACCGGGACGCCCGGATAGTGGAAATGCACCGGCCCGTCGGGCAGCGCATTGACGAACTGATGGACCAGCGGATCGCCGCTCGCGCGCACCTCCTGGGGCCGCCCTTGTGCGGCGATGCCGCCGTTGGCCAGGATGATCACGTGGTCGGCGATGCGGAAGGTCTCTTCCAGATCGTGCGACACCACGATGCTGGTCAGGCCCAGCGTGTCGTTGAGCTGGCGGATCAGGCGCGCCGCGGTGCCCAGGGAGATCGGGTCGAGGCCGGCGAAGGGCTCGTCGTACATGACCAGGTCGGGGTCGAGGGCGATCGCCCGGGCCAGCGCCACGCGCCGGGCCATGCCGCCGGAGACCTCGCTGGGCATCAGCTGGCGAGCGCCGCGCAGGCCGACGGCGTCGAGCTTCATGAGCACGATGTCCCTTACCAGCGCCTCGGGCAGCTGCGTGTGCTCGCGCAGCGGGAAGGCGACGTTGTCGAACACGCTCATGTCGGTGAACAACGCACCGAACTGGAACAGCATGCCCATGCGGCGACGCGCGGCATAGAGCGCATCGCTGCCCAGCTTGCCGATGTCCTGGCCGTCGAAGAGCACCTCGCCGCGCTGCGCTCGCACCTGGCCGCCGACGAGACGCAGCACGGTGGTCTTGCCGCCGCCGGAAGCACCCATGAGCGCCGTGACCTTGCCGCGGGGCACCGTGAAGGAGACGCCGTCGAGAATCGCCCGCTCCCCGTAGCCGAAGCGGACATCGCGAAATTCAATCAGTGAGGACTCGGGTGGGTTCATGGACAACAGAAAAGCCGGGGCGCCTGAGGCATCCCCGGCTCGCGGTAGCCATCCATGATAAATGAAGCACAGGACGTGCCCATCCACCGACGCAGGGGGCTAATCCCCGCCTAATTCAGCACACTCACCGCGGCAGGTCGCTGTAGCCCATCAGGAACTCGTCGACCGCGCGCGCCGCCTGGCGGCCTTCGCGGATCGCCCACACCACCAGCGACTGGCCGCGGCGGATGTCGCCGGCGGCGAACACCTTGGGCACGTTGGTCGCGTAGCCACCGACGAAGTCGACGCCGGCCTTGGCGTTGCCGCGGGCGTCCTTCTCGACGCCGAAGGCATCCAGCACGCCGGCAACCGGGCTCACGAAGCCCATGGCCAGCAGCACCAGGTCGGCTTTCAGCAGCGTCTCGGTGCCGGGGACCTCGAGCATCTTGCCGTCCTTCCACTCGACGCGCACGGTCTTGAGGCCGGTGACCTTGCCCTTCTCGCCGATGAATTCCTTGGTGGAGATCGCGAACTCGCGCTCGCAGCCCTCCTCGTGGCTGGAACTGGTGCGCAGCTTGTAGGGCCAGTAGGGCCAGGTCATCGGCCGGTTTTCTTCTTCCGGCGGCTGCGGCATCAGCTCGAACTGGGTGACGCTGGCAGCGCCATGGCGGTTGCTGGTGCCCACGCAGTCGGAGCCGGTATCGCCGCCGCCGATCACGATCACGTGCTTGCCGTCGGCACGGATCTGGCCCTTGACCTTGTCGCCCGCGTTCACCTTGTTCTGCTGCGGCAGGAATTCCATCGCGAAATGGATGCCGTCGAGATCGCGCCCCGGCACGGGGAGATCGCGCGACTGTTCGGCGCCGCCGGTCAGCACCACGGCATCGAATTCCTTGTCGAGCTGCTCGGGCGTCACCGTCTCCTTGGCCCAGTTGGTGACCTTGGAGCCCTTGCCCAGCGGGTCCTTCGCGGCGCCGACCACCACGCCGGTGCGGAACACCACGCCCTCGGCCTTCATCTGCTCGATGCGGCGATCGATGTGCGTCTTCTCCATCTTGAAGTCGGGAATGCCGTAGCGCAGCAGGCCGCCGATGCGGTCGTTCTTCTCGAACAGGGTGACGTCGTGCCCGACGCGCGCGAGCTGCTGCGCCGCCGCCATGCCGGCGGGGCCGGAGCCCACCACGGCGACCTTCTTGCCGGTCTTGTGCTTGGCCGGACGCGGCGCCACCCACCCTTCCTGCCAGGCGCGGTTGATGATCGCGTGCTCGATGGACTTGATGCCGACCGGATCGTCGTTCACGTTGAGGACGCAGGCCGCCTCGCACGGTGCGGGGCAGATGCGGCCGGTGAACTCGGGGAAGTTGTTGGTCGAGTCCAGCACCGCGAAGGCGCTCTGCCAGTCGTTGCGGTAGACCAGGTCGTTGAAGTCCGGAATGATGTTGTTGACCGGGCAGCCGCTGTTGCAGAAGGGCGTGCCGCAGTCCATGCAGCGCGCGCCTTGCACCTTGGCCTGCTGCGCATCGAGGCCGATGACGAATTCCTTGTGATGCTTGACGCGCTCCTCGACGGGCTTGTAGCCCTCCTCGATGCGCTCATGCTCCATGAAGCCGGTGATCTTTCCCATCGTGAATCCTTTGCTCACCCCCGTCGCTTGCTCGCCTCGTGTAGCCGCCTCCCCCCTTCCGGTGGCAGCACCAGCGGCCGGCAAAGCCGGTTCCGCGATGCTCCCCGAAGGGAGAGGGCGTCATACGTGGAGAGACCGCACGGCGTGTGAAGAGTTGTTGTTTGCTCAGGCCGTGACCGGCTTGTTGACGACCGCGTGCGGCTCGAGGCCCACATGCGCGTTGTTGCCGCTGCTGGTGAGCTCGACCTTGCGGTCGTGGATCTCGGCCAGAGCGCGCTTGTACTCGTTCGGGAAGACCTTGACGAAGCGCGTGCGCGCCACGGCCCAGGTGTCGAGCAACTCGCGCGCGCGCTTGCTGCCGGTCCAGCGGTGGTGGTCTTCCAGCAGCTTCTTGAGCCTGGCCTCGTCGGTCTCGCCCTCGTGCCAGATCTTGCGATGGACGCTGGCAGTCTGCTCCGCCGAGGTCAGCACCTTGTCCAGCGAGACCATCGCCAGGTTGCAGCGCGAGGCGAACTGGCCGTCCTCGTCGTAGACGAATGCAACGCCGCCGCTCATGCCGGCTGCGAAGTTGCGCCCGGTCTTGCCCAGCACGACCACCGTGCCGCCGGTCATGTATTCGCAGCCATGGTCGCCCGTGCCTTCGACCACCGCGGTGGCGCCCGACAGGCGCACGGCGAAGCGCTCGCCCGCGACGCCGCTCAGGAAGGCCTCGCCGGTGGTCGCGCCGTAGAGCGCGGTGTTGCCGACGATGGTGTTGCGGGTGGCCTCGCCGCGGAAGTCCAGGCTGGGGCGCACCACCACGCGGCCGCCCGAGAGGCCCTTGCCGGTGTAGTCGTTGGCGTCGCCGATCAGATACAGCGTGATGCCGCGCGCCAGGAAGGCACCGAAGGACTGGCCGCCCGTGCCCTCGAGCTGGATGCGGATCGAATCGTCGGGCAGGCCCTGCGGATGCACCTTGGTCAGCGCGCCGGAGAGCATGGCGCCCACCGAGCGGTTGACGTTGCGCGCCACCTCGATGAACTGCACCTTCTCGCCCTTCTCGATGGCGGGGCGCGACTTCTCGATCAGCTTGTTGTCGAGGCTCTTGGCGAGGCCGTGGTCCTGCGCCTCGACGTGGAAGCGCGGCACCTCGGCCGGCACGTTGGGCTGCGCGAACAGGCGGCTGAAGTCCAGGCCGCGGGCTTTCCAGTGCTCGATGCCCTTGCGGGTGTCGAGCAGGTCGGCACGGCCGATCAGGTCGTCGAACTTGCGGATGCCCAGCTGCGCCATGATCTGGCGCACTTCCTCGGCGACGAAGAAGAAGTAGTTCACCACGTGCTCGGGCCTGCCCGAGAACTTCTTGCGCAGCACCGGGTCTTGCGTGGCGACGCCGACCGGGCAGGTGTTGAGGTGGCACTTGCGCATCATGATGCAGCCCTCGACCACCAGCGGCGCGGTCGCGAAGCCGAACTCGTCGGCGCCCAGCAGCGCGCCGATGGCGACGTCGCGGCCGGTCTTCATCTGGCCGTCGGCCTGCACGCGGATGCGGCCGCGCAGGCGGTTGAGCACGAGGGTCTGCTGGGTCTCGGCCAGGCCGATTTCCCAGGGGCTGCCCGCATGCTTGATCGAGGACCAGGGCGAGGCGCCGGTGCCGCCGTCATGGCCGGCGATCACGACGTGGTCGCTCTTGCACTTGGCCACCCCGGCCGCGATGGTGCCCACGCCGACCTCGCTCACCAGCTTGACGCTGACGCTGGCATGCGGCGCGACGTTCTTCAGGTCGTGGATCAGCTGGGCCAGGTCCTCGATGGAGTAGATGTCGTGGTGAGGCGGAGGCGAGATCAGGCCCACCCCGGGCACCGAGTAGCGCAGCTGGCCGATGTAGTTGGAGACCTTGCCGCCGGGCAGCTGGCCGCCTTCGCCGGGCTTGGCACCCTGCGCCATCTTGATCTGCAGCTGGTCGGCCGACGAGAGGTACTCGGCCGTGACCCCGAAGCGGCCGGAGGCCACCTGCTTGATCTTCGAACGCAGGGAGTCGCCGTCGTCCAGCGGCAGGTCGACCTCGACGTTGGCTTCGCCGATCACGCTCTTGAGCGTGTCGCCCCGCTTGATGGGAATTCCCTTGAGCTCGTTGCGGTAGCGCGCCGGGTCCTCGCCGCCCTCGCCGGTGTTGCTCTTGCCGCCGATGCGGTTCATGGCCACGGCAAGCGTCGAGTGCGCCTCGGTGCTGATCGAGCCCAGCGACATGGCGCCGGTGGCGAAACGCTTGACGATCTCGCTCGCGGGCTCGACCTCGTCCACGGGAATCGCCTTGGCCGGGTCGATGCGGAACTCGAACAGGCCGCGCAGCGTGAGGTGGCGCCGGTTCTGGTCGTTGATGAGCTGCGCGTATTCCTTGTAGGTGTTGAAGTTGTTGGCGCGCGTGCTGTGCTGCAGCTTGGCGATGGCGTCCGGCGTCCACATGTGCTCCTCGCCGCGGGTGCGCCAGGCGTATTCGCCGCCGGCGTCCAGCATGTGGGCGAGCACCGGGTCGTCGCCGAAGGCCGCCTGGTGCATGCGGATGGCTTCCTGCGCGATCTCGAACACGCCGATGCCCTCGACGCGGCTGGCGGTGCCGGTGAAGTACTTGCCCACCGTGTCGCTGTTGAGGCCGATGGCCTCGAAGAGCTGGGCGCCGCAGTAGCTCATGTAGGTGCTGACACCCATCTTCGACATGATCTTGGACAGGCCCTTGCCGATCGCCTTGACGTAGTTGTAGATCGCCTTCTCGGCGCTGAGGTCGCCCGAGAGGTCTTCGTGCATCGCGGCCAGCGTTTCCATCGCCAGATAGGGATGCACAGCCTCGGCACCATAGCCGGCGAGCACGCCGAAGTGATGGACCTCGCGCGCCGAGCCGGTCTCGACCACCAGACCGGCGGTGGTGCGCAGCCCCTCGCGCACCAGGTACTGGTGGATGGCCGAGAGCGCGAGCAGCGCGGGGATGGCGATCTGCGTGGCGCTGACCGCGCGGTCGCTCACGATCAGGATGTTGTGGCCGCCCTTGATCGCGTCGACCGCCTCGGCGCACAGCGAGGCCAGCTTGGCTTCGACGCCCTCCTCGCCCCAGGCGAGCGGATAGGTGATGTCCAGCGTGTAGCTCTTGAACTTGCCCTGGGTGTAGGTGCCGATGTCGCGCAGCTTCGCCATGTCGGCGAAATCGAGGATGGGCTGGCTCACCTCCAGCCGCATCGGCGGGTTGACCTGGTTGATGTCCAGCAGGTTCGGCTTCGGCCCGATGAAGGACACGAGCGACATCACGATCGCCTCGCGGATCGGGTCGATGGGCGGGTTCGTGACCTGCGCGAACAGCTGCTTGAAGTAGTTGTAGAGCGGCTTGTTCTTGTTGGACAGAACGGCCAGCGGGCTGTCGTTGCCCATGGAGCCGATGCCCTCCTCGCCGGCGGCGGCCATCGGGCTCATCAGGAACTTGATGTCTTCCTGCGTGTAGCCGAAGGCCTGCTGGCGGTCCAGCAGCGCGACCTGGCTCAGCGGCGGCTGCACGGCCTCGGCCTGGACGCTGTCGAGCTTGATGCGCAGGTTCTCGATCCACTGCTTGTAGGGCTTGCTGTTGGCGAGGGTGGCCTTGACCTCCTCGTCGTCGATCATGCGGCCCTGCTCCAGGTCGATGAGGAACATCTTGCCGGGCTGCAGGCGCCACTTGCGAACGATCTTCTGCTCGGGCACGGGAAGCACGCCCGACTCGGAGGCCATGATGACCAGGTCGTCGTCGGTCACGCAGTAGCGCGACGGGCGCAGGCCGTTGCGGTCGAGCGTGGCGCCGATCTGGCGGCCGTCGGTGAAGACGATCGAGGCCGGACCGTCCCAGGGCTCCAGCATGGCCGCGTGGTATTCGTAGAAGGCGCGGCGGCGCGGGTCCATGGTCGCATGCTGCTCCCAGGGCTCGGGAATCATCATCATCACGGCCTGGCTGATCGGGTAGCCGGCCATGGTGAGCAGTTCGAGGCAGTTGTCGAAGGTGGCGGTGTCGGACTGGTCGGCGAAGCTGATGGGGTAGAGCTTCTGCAGGTCGGCGCCCAGCACCGGCGAGGACATCACGCCCTCGCGCGCCTTCATCCAGTTGTAGTTGCCCTTGACGGTGTTGATCTCGCCGTTGTGGGCGACGTAGCGGTACGGGTGGGCCAGCGGCCACTCGGGGAAGGTGTTGGTCGAGAAGCGCTGGTGCACCAGGCCCAGGGCCGAGATGCAGCGCTTGTCCTGCAGGTCGAGGTAGTAGGTGCCGACCTGGTCGGCCAGCAGCAGGCCCTTGTAGACCACCGTGCGGCTCGACATGCTCGGGACGTAGTACTCCTTGCTGTGCTTAAGCTTCAGGCGCTGGATGGCCGCGCTGGCAGTCTTGCGGATCACGTAGAGCTTGCGCTCCAGCGCGTCTTGCACGATGACGTCGTTGCCGCGGCCGATGAAGATCTGGCGCAGCAGCGGTTCCTTCTTGCGCACGGCCGGGGACATCGGCATCTCGCGGTTGACCGGCACGTCGCGCCAGCCCAGCAGCACCTGGCCTTCGGCCTTGACGGCGCGCTCCAGTTCCTGCTCGCAGGCTTCGCGCGATGCGTGCTCCTTGGGCAGAAAGATCATGCCGACGCCGTATTCGCCGGGCGGGGGCAGCGCCACGCCTTGTTTGGCCATCTCGTCGCGGTAGAGGACGTCCGGCAGCTGGATCAGGATGCCGGCGCCATCGCCCATCAGCTTGTCAGCGCCCACTGCGCCGCGATGATCGAGATTCTCGAGAATCTTCAAGCCCTGCAAGACGATCGAGTGGCTCTTCTCGCCCTTGATGTGGGCCACGAAGCCGACGCCGCACGAATCGTGCTCGTCGGCGGCGGAATAAAGACCGTGTTGTTGGAGATGCTCGATCTCGGCAGCCGTCGTCATGGGCGCGCTCCTTCAGTTTTTCGCAGGGAGGGGAAGGATATTGCGTTGCACAAACAATGCCAAGTGTTTTATTGGGGGTCAGATTCCCATTAAATCCTGAGCCTTTGGCTCGGATTTAAATTAGGGACACATTTAAGGGGGCGTGGCGCAGCCTCTTTCATGCGACCCGTGACGCAGCTGTTCAGTCAGCCTCGGTCCGATGGCGGTCGCCCCGGCCGCGCCTTCAGGACGCGTCGCGACGTGTTCTTCTGAAGCGCTTCGAGGAAGTCGCGATCTCCCGCCGCCCATCCGTGCAGGGTGGCCTCGGTCAGCAGGGTCTGGTCGGCACCCGTCACGCCGCCACGCACCATCTCGGCGTAGGCGGCCTCGCGGGCGAAAGGCGTATTGCCCAGCGACCAGTAGAGCGGATGCGGCGTCAGCAGCTTGTCGTGGCGCAGCCCGGCGTAGTGCGCATGGCTGGACCAGGGAAAGTCGCGGGCCTCGGCGACCAGGCCGGCGCGCACCGGGTTGAGGTCGATGTAGGCCATGCAGGTCAGCAGGTAGCGCTCGGTCTGGATCAGCGTGGACTTGTAGCGGCCCTCCCACAGGGTACCGGTCCGCCCGTGCCGGTCGTTGAAGTAGCGCACGTAGCGCCGGCCCACGGCCTGCATCCACAGCGGCAACCCGTCCGCGCTCGCCGGCGTGGCCAGCAGGTGGTAGTGGTTGTCCATCAGCACGTAGGCATGCAACGCGATGCCGAAGCGCGCCGCGTTCTCGCCCAGCAGCGCGAGCAGCATCTCGCGGTCGGCGTTGTCGACGAAGATGGCCTGGCGGTTGTTGCCCCGCTGGATCACGTGGTGCGGCAGCTCGGCCAGCGTGAGACGTGGAAGGCGGGCCATGGCGAGATCAGCCCGGGCGGAAGCGCGTCTCCAGCAGCGACTCCAGCCCGAACTGGGCGAGCAGTTCCTGGAGCCGGGCCGCGGCGCTGGCTTTGCGCTGGCCGGTGCGGCGCGCAATGATCAGCTCGTTCTTCAGGCTGTGCTCCCAACCCACCAGCTCCGTGACGGTGACCTGGTAGCCGTTGGCCTCCAGATAGAGGCAGCGCAGGACGTTGGTGAGCTGGCTGCCGATCTCGCGCGTGTGCAGGGGATGGCGCCAGAGCTCGGCCAGGGGCGTGCGCGAGAGCGACAGCGCCTTGGTCTGGCGCAGGCATGCCGCAACCTCGGCCTGGCAACAGGGCACCAGCACCATGAAGCGCGCCTGCTTCGCGAGGCCGAAGGCGATGGCATCGTCGGTGGCGGTGTCGCAGGCATGCAGCGCGGTCACCACGTCGATCTGCGCCGGCAGCTCGGCCGCGTCGGCGGATTCGGCCGCGCTGATATTGAGGAAGGCCATGCGGTCGAAGCCCAGCCGCTTCGCCAGGGCGCGCGACTTGTCGACCAGGTCGGCCCGTGTTTCGACGCCGTACACACGCCCCCCGCCGCGCCGGCCGAAGAACAGGTCGTAGAGGATGAAGCCGAGATAGGACTTGCCGGCGCCGTGGTCGGCCAGGGTGGCGTGCGCGCCCTCCTCCGGCAGCTCGAGCAGCAGCTTCTCGATGAACTGGAACAGGTGGTAGACCTGCTTGAGCTTGCGGCGCGAGTCCTGATTGAGCCGTCCTTCGCGCGTGAGGATGTGCAGTTCCTTCAGCAGCTCGATCGACTGGCCAGGACGCAGGACCTCCTGCAGTTCGGCTTCGGCCTTCGAGGCCTTGGCGAGGGCCTTTCCGTTCATCGCGGCGCTCCGCCCGGCCCGACGTCCAGGGCCGACCAGCCCTCGGCGCCCAGCTGCTGCAGGATCTGCATGTTGCGCCCGAAGATGGCCTGCGCGTCGGGGAAGGCCTCGACGGCGCGGCTCACGCTGTCCTCGCGCAACAGGTGCAGCGTCGGGTAGGGGGCGCGATTGGTCGCATTCGTGATGTCGTCGGGCTCTGCTCCGGCGAACTGAAAGCGCGGATGGAAGCTGGCCAGCTGGAATTTGCCTTCGAAGCCCGCGCGCGCCAGCCGGCGCTCGGCGCGCGCGGTGAAATCGTTGAAGTCCAGGAAGTCGGCCAAGGTGTTCGGTGCGATCAGGAGGGTGGTGTCGCGCTCTGACGCGCCGCAGGCCGCCAGCGCGCGCGCCTCGTCGAGCAAGGCATCGATCAAGCCGCCCTCCTCGCGCTGCAGGTAGAGCGCGTAGTGGATCTGGCCTCGCGCATGCACGGCTTTGGCGAAGGGGCAGAGATTCAGCCCGATCACGGCACGCTCGAGCCAGCGCTGCGTGTCCGCCCGTGCTTCCTCGGCAGTGATGAGAGGATGGTCGTTCATATCGCAGTCCCCGTGCGGGATCTCGCCGGCGCCACGCGTGCTGCCAGCGCCAGGCCGGCCATGGAACACGCGAGAGTCACGAGCCAGGTCCATTGCCAGCCCCCGGCCCGATGGGCGATCCAGGCGACCACCGGTGGGGCGATGAACTGGCCGAGCGAGGAGGCCTGTTGCATCATCCCCACGGTCGTCGAGACCGTCGAGGGACTTGGCGCAAGCCGGGTGGAAAGCATGAAGAGCGTCGCCGGAATCATTCCGCCGGCCAGCGAGAACAGGCACACGGCGAGGTAGCGCAGCGCAGGCGGCAGGCTCGCGGCGCCCCCGGCCGGGCCGATCTGCGCGAAGGCCGCGACGCTGCCCAGCGCCATCGCGACGAAACCCCAGCGCAACAGGCGCTCGGGCGCGACGCCGTGCTGCAGGAAGCGGCCGCCGCTGACGTTGCCGATGATGTTCATCGCGGCGGCAAGCGCGGTCAATGCCGCGTTCCAGGCGGCCGGCACGCCGGCGTCGGCATAGATCGCGGGCAGAAAACCGATCACGGCCATCCATTGCGAGGAGTAGACGGCGAAGGCCGATGCCAGCGTCCAGGGGCCGCTGGAGCGGGCCGTATCGAACAGGCGCGCCGACCAGACCGAAGGGGACGGCGTACCCGGCGCAACGGATGGCCTGTCCGCGGGCACGACGAGCAGCACCCACAGCGCCGCGGCAGCCGACACCAGGGACAACACCCACCACCAGCCCGGCCAGCCGCCCCAGGCGATCAAGGCCGGACCGAGCAGGAGCGCGAGCGCCACGCCGAAGGGCATGTAGGCGCCCCAGAGACCCAGCGCTTTCTTCTCTGCGCTCGGCGGCGCAAGCGAGCGGATCAGCCCGGGCCCGGGCATCACCGCCAGCAGGAAGCCCAGGCCTTCGAGCGCGCGCAGCGCAAACAGCCAGCGAATGGCGCCGGGGCCGGCATCAACCGTGCTTCCGACGAGCCCGCCGAGCACACTTGCAACCGTCACCACGGCCAGGCCCGCCAGCATGCTGCGCCGCAAGCCGATGGCATCGGCCATCAAGCCGAACACGATGCCCAGGAACATGCCCGCGACCTGCACCAGCGACAGCAGGAAGCCCGCTTCGACGAGGTCGATGCCCAGCGTCGCCTGCAGCGCGGGCACTGCCGGCGGCAGCTTGCCCAGGTGCAGGGCCGCGGCCACGCCGGCCAGCACCACGGCCAGCGTGGCGCCGGGAATGGGTGCATTCGAAGACATGGCGCTCATTCGCTCCATGGCCGTCCCGTGACGCGTTCGTGCTCACGGATCGCGAAGCGGTCCGTCATGCCGGCGATGTAGTCGGCCACCGCGCGATGGCGATCGTCGCGCTGCGCGTAGGACGCCGGCATCTGCTGCGCATCGTCGATGTAGGCGGCGAACAGCTCGCGCACCACCTCCTTCGCCCGGCTCGTGGTCTGCATGACGCGCGGATGCCGATACAGGTTGCGGAAGAGAAACTGCTTCAGCTCGGTGGACTGGGCGCGCATGGTCTCGCTGAAGAGCACCAGTGGCGCGGCACGGCGCACCGCATCCGCATCGGCGGGCGCTGCCGCCTCGAGCGCGCCGTGCGTGGCGTCGATCACGTCGTAAACCTGAGCGCTCAGCATTCGGCGGATCGCTTCGTAGAGCACGCGCCGGCCCTGCAGCTGCGGATGCTCGTCGAGCGTCTCGCGCAGGTAGCGGTTGAACAGCGCGACCTCGCCCAGCCGCTCGAGGCCGATGAGCCCCGAACGCACGCCGTCGTCGATGTCATGCGCGTTGTAGGCAATCTCGTCGGCGAGGTTGCACAGCTGCGCCTCGAGGCTCGGCTGCGTGCGATCGCGGAAACGCCGCCCTACCCCACCCGGCTCGGCCGCCTCCAGGCGCTCGGCGTTGGCCCGCGAGCAATGCTTGAGGATGCCCTCGCGTGTTTCGAAGCTCAGGTTGAGCCCGTCGTACTGGGGATAGCGGTGCTCGAGCGCATCCACCACCCGCAGGCTCTGCAGGTTGTGCTCGAAGCCACCGTGTTCCGCCATGCAGGCATCCAGCGCGTCCTGCCCCGCATGGCCGAAGGGCGTGTGGCCCAGATCGTGCGCCAGCGCAATGGCTTCCACCAAGTCCTCGTTGAGGCGCAACGAGCGCGCAATGGAGCGGCCGAGCTGGGCCACTTCGAGGGAATGCGTGAGGCGGGTGCGGAACAGATCGCCCTCGTGGTTGAGGAAAACCTGGGTCTTGTAAACCAGGCGCCGGAAAGCCGTGGAATGAACGATGCGGTCGCGGTCGCGCTGGAAAGCGTCGCGCGTGGGGGCCGGCGCCTCGGCATGGCGCCGGCCGCGGGACTGCGCCGGATGGCTGGCGTAGCGTGCCAGGCTCATCGCCCTGCTGCCCGATTCAGTCCGCACAGCACTGCGCCAGCACCTCGCGCACGATGGCGTCAGGGGCGCTGCGCATGACGGCCGAGCCGGGCTTGTCGATCACCACGAAGCGGATCTCGCCGGCTTCCGATTTCTTGTCGATGCGCATCAGCTCGAGGTAGCGTTCGGCGCCGAGCGCGGGGGCGGCTACCGGCAGGCCCGCACGCTCGACCAGCGCCGACAGCCGCTGGACGAAGGCCGCATCGACGCCGCCCAGGCGTTGCGACAGATGGGCGGCCAGGACCATGCCGCATCCGACCGCTTCGCCGTGCAACCAGCGGCCGTAACCCATGCCGGCCTCGATGGCATGGCCGAAGGTGTGGCCGAAATTCAGGATCGCCCGCAAGCCGGTCTCGCGCTCGTCCTGCCCGACGACCGCGGCCTTGATCTCGCAGCTGCGCCGGACCGCATGGGCCAGCGCGACCGGATCGCGAGCCACCAGCGCTTCGATGTTCGCCTCGATCCAGTCGAAGAAGGCCATGTCGTAGATCGGGCCGTACTTGATGATCTCGGCCAGGCCCGCGCTGAGCTCGCGGGACGGGAGCGTGGCCAGCGTGGAGAGGTCGCACAGCACGAGGCGCGGCTGGTAGAACGCCCCGATCATGTTCTTGCCGAGCGGATGGTTGATCGCCGTCTTGCCGCCCACGGACGAATCGACCTGCGCGAGCAGCGTGGTGGGCACCTGGACGAAGGGCACGCCGCGCATGTAGCTGGCCGCGGCGAATCCGGTCATGTCGCCCACCACGCCGCCACCGAGGGCGAAGAGAACCGTCTTGCGGTCACAGCCATGACTCAGCAAGGCGTCGAAGATCAGGTTCAGCGTGGGCCAGTCCTTGTGCCTCTCCCCATCGGGCAGTTCCAGCAGATGCACGGCCCGAAAGCGGCTTGCCAGCGTCCGGCGCAGGGCTTCGCCATAGAACGGCGCCACGGTGGTGTTGGTGACGATCAGGGCCGTGGCGGCTGCGGGCACGGCAGTGAAATTGGCTGGGTCGCCAAGCAGGTCGCTGCCGATCAGGATCGGATAGCTGCGCTCGCCGAGCTGGATCTCGACGCATTCGGGGGAGGCGGACACTCGCATGGCTCCGAGTTTAGGCGCACGGCGCCCGCGCGCCGGCTCAGCCCTGCGGATCGCCGCGGCAGCCAGGGGGTACGAGGCCGGCCAGCTCCAGCTGCATCACGATGATGTTCACCAGCATCGCGACCGAAGGCCGGCCGGTCTCGACCACATCATGGGCGGCCTCGCGGTAAAGCGGATCGCGGGCGCTGTAAAGCTCGTGCAGGCGGCCCAACGGATCGGCCACCTGCAGCAGCGGCCGCTTGACATCGTGGCGGAGGCGCCTGAAGAGGTCCTCGGGGGAGGAGTGCAGGTAGATCACGTGGAAGTTCGTGCGCAGCTGGACCCGGTTGGCCTCGCGCAGCACGGAACCGCCGCCGGTCGAGACGATGCCCTGGGCCGAGGCCGCGAGCTCGGCGATCACGGTCTGCTCGAGATCGCGAAAGCTCTGCTCACCCTCGCGCTCGAAGTAGTCGCGGATGGAACAGCCGATGCGCCGCTCGATCAGGTCATCGCTGTCGATGAAGGGGAGCTGAAGCCGTTGGGCAAGGCGTCGGCCCACCGCGGATTTTCCGGCGCCGGGGAGGCCGACGAGTGCGACCGCCACGCGGTGCTGCGAACGCCCGCGCGCTTCAGCGCGCGGCGTTACGGTCGGTAATCATCTTCGGCGTGATAAAGACGAGCATTTCGGTCTTGTTGGCAACGCGTTCGCGCTTGCGGAACAGTGCCCCCACATAGGGCACTTCACCCAGCACCGGCACGCGCGATTCGTCGTTGGTTTCGGTGAGCTCGAAGATACCACCGATGACCACCGTTCCGCCGTTCTCGACCAGCACCTCGGTCTGCACGTGCTTGGTATTGATCGCAAAGCCCGCCGTCGTCGCTTGGCCGACCGTGTCCTTGTTGACGTCCAGCGTGAGGATGATGTTGCCTTCGGGCGTGATCTGCGGCGTGACCTCGAGCTTGAGGTTGGCTTTGCGGAAGGCGATCGAGGTGGCGCCGCTGGAGGTCGCGACCTGATAGGGCAGCTCCGTGCCCTGCTCGATCAGCGCCTTGGTCTGGTCGGCCGTCACCACGCGGGGGCTGGACACCACCTTGCCCTTGCCGTCGGCTTCGAGGGCCGAGATTTCCAGGTTCAGCATGCGCGAGAAGCTGGAGTTGAAGAGCGAGATGGCGAAGGTGCCGGGCGCGTTGCCGTTGCCGGCCACGCCGGTCGAGGGCAGGTTCACGAAGTTCGAGTTCGTGAAGGTGGTCAGCGCGCTCGCCGGGGTGGTCGCGGTTGCCGCGGTCACGGCTGGGATCGCGCCGACGTTGCCGAAGACGGAACGGCCATTGTTGGAGCCGATCGTGGCGCCGGCGACGCCGCCGCCCAGCCGCACACCCAGCGACTTGCCGAAGGTGTCGGAGGCCTCGACGATGCGCGCCTCGATCAGCACCTGGCGCACCGGCACGTCGAGTTTCTGGATCAGCTCGGCGACCTGCTGGAGGCGCGAGGGGATGTCGGACACGAAGAGCTGGTTGGTACGCGATTCGGCGATCACGCTGCCACGCGGGCTGAGGATGCGGGTGGTGGTGCCCGAGCCGCCGCTGCTGCCCTGGCCGGTGCCCGTGAGGCCCTGCGCGATCGTGACCGCCTTGGTGTAGTTCAGCTGGAAGGACTGGGTGCGCAGCGGCTCCAGATTCTGGATCGCGGCCTGCGCCTCGAACTCGAGCTTTTCCTTGGCGTTGATCTCGTCCTTGGGCGCGATCCACAGCACGCTGCCGTTCTTGCGCATGCCCAGGTTCTTGGCCTGCATGATGATGTCCAGGGCCTGATCCCAAGGCACGTCCTTCAGGCGAAGGGTCAGCGCGCCGGTCACCGAATCCGAGGTCACGATGTTGAAGTTGGTGAAGTCGGCGATCACCTGCAGCAGGGAGCGGATCTCGATGTTCTGGAAATTCAGCGACAGCTTCTCGCCGGTGTAGCCCACGCCCTGGGTCAGCTTGGTCGGGTCGACCTTGCGCTGGCGCACCTCGACCACGAACTGGTTTTCGCTCTGGTAGGCGCTGTGCTCCCAGTCGCCCTTGGGCTCGATGGTCATGCGCACGCGGTCGCCGGCCTGCTGGGTGGTCACGGTCTGCACGGGGGTCCCGAAGTCCGAGACGTCGAGGCGGCGGCGCAGGCCTTCGGGCAGCGTCGACTTGGTGAATTCCACGACCAGGTTGCGGCCTTGCTGCCGAATGTCGACACCCACCTGGTTGTTCGCCAGGTCGACCACCACGCGGCCGGTGTTGTCCGAGCCCAGGCGGAAATCGACGTCGCGCAGCGGCAGGGTGTCGCGGTTGCGGTTCTCTGCGAAGGCCTGCGGCGTCGAGGCGACCAGCGCGGCACCGGGGACGGGCTCCAGAGAAACCAGGAGCGACTTGCCCTGGATCTCAGCCTTGTACGCCGTGGCCTGCTTGAGATTCAGCACCAGGCGCGTACGCTCACCGGCCTGCACCACGTTGATGGAGCGGAGGTTGCCTTGGTTGACGTCGATCGCCGAACGGCCGATGGCGTTCGTCACGCCGGGGAAGTCGAGTGCGATGCGCGCCGGCGTCTGGATGGCGAAGCCCGTGGGCGCCGCGGCCAGCGGCTGAGTCAGGTCGATCCGGATGACTTCGGCGCCCGATTGCATCGAGGTGGTCACCGACTCGATTGCGTTCTGCGCATGTGCTGCCGCGGCCGCGCCGAGCGCGAGCAGGCTGACACCGACCACGCGCAGCCACTGCGCGAACCTTGAATTCCTGGGTTTCATTTCGACCTCTCTTGCAACTGCAGCGTCGCCACGCGTTCGATCCATTCACCGGCGGCGTCCTGCACGATTTCACGCAAGGCGAGTTCGGTTTCGCTGATACGGGTGATGCGCCCGTAGTTGAGTCCCAGATAGTTCCCCACCCGAACCTGGTAGAGAAGCTTGTCGACGGTGACCAGGGCCACCGGCTGTCCATTGCGGTTCATGCTGCCCACCATGGCCATCGAGTCGAGCGGAAAAGCCTCCAGGGCCTCCTTGCGGCGTGCCAGCTCGGGCGCGATGAGGCCCGAAGTGCTCGGCTGGGCCGAATCACGGCGCAGGGCCTGCGTGAGCTTCTGCATGTTGAAGGGCTCGAACGCATTGCCTTCGGTATAGGCCTGGGGCGTGAACTTCTTGGGTTCTGTGATGGGCGGCACGGTGGGGCGCACCTGGGCCCGCTGCTCGGCCATCCACTGCTGGAGTTCATCCTGTTCAGAGCCGATGCAGCCGCTCAGGCCGACGGCCGCTGCACCGATGCACAGCACAAAGGCAAGCCTGCTCATTTCTTTTTTGCTCCCGCCGCGGCGCGCTTCTGTGCCGCCTGCTCTTCCTCGTCCAGATAGCGGAAGGTCCGCGCGGTGGCGTCCATCGTCAGGACGCCGTCTTTGCCGGGGGTCACGGCCAGGTTGTTCAAGGTCACGATGCGCGAGAGATTGGCGACGTCGGCGGCAAAAGCACCCATGTCGTGGTAGCGCCCTGTGACGCGCACCGCAATCGGCAGCTCCGCGTAATAGTCCTTCACGACGATCTGACCCGGGCGGAACAGCTCGAACTGCAGGCTGCGGCCGAGGCCCGCCTGGTTGATATCGGAGAGCAAGGCATCCATCTCGGCCTTGCTAGGCAGTTGCTTTTCGAGCAGCGTCACGTACTGCTGCACCTGCTCGCGCTGCTTCTTCAGCAGCTCCAGGTTGGCAGCCTGACCCACCTTCTTCTGGTAGTCGGCCCTGAGCGCGACTTCCTTGGCCCGCTCGGCCTCGAGCTCGTCGTTCGAGTTGGTAAGCCAGACGAACCACAGGGCCACCAGCACCATGGCCGTGACCAACACGCACAGCGCATAGCGCGGCACCGGCGGCCAGATAGAGGGATCGTTCGGATTCAGCCCCCGAAACTGGTCGCCGAAGCGCTGCAGGGCGGCGCCGATGTCGATGTTGGAGGATGCGCGTTGGGTTGCCATGATGAGGCTCAGCCTTTACCTGCAGCGGAGGTTGCCGCGCCTGCGCCGGTCGCGGCCTTCTGCGCATCCGTAGGCCGCTTGAGCCCGATACGCATCGTGAAGTTCGCCACGCGGCGCTGGTCACGCGCGCTCAGGCTGACATTGCCGGAGGTAATTTCGATCAGCTCCGGCTTGACCAGCCAGGGGCTGTTGTTGCCCAGGTTGCGCAGGAGCTCCGAGACCCGTTCGTTGGATTGCGCCTGGCCAAGCAGCGTGACGGTCTGGTTGTCCTGCTTCATGCTCGTCAGGTAGACGCCATCGGGCAACTGCCGCACGAGCTCGTTGAGCAGATGCACGGGCATGTTGCGGTCGCCTTGCAGGTCCTCGACGGCCTGCTGGCGGGCGCGCAAGGCGGCGATTTCGGCCTGCAGCGTCGAAATTTCCTTGATCTCCGACTCGAGTTTCTTGATCTCGGCCTGGAGAAAGCTGTTCTTGGACTGCTGGCTGGAGATCTGGGCCTGGTACCAGAGAAAGGCGCCGCCTGCGATCAGGAAGCCCGCCACAGCCGAGGCGCCAAGGGTGGCATAGAAGGTTTCGCGGCGGCGCTTGCGTGCAGCTTCCCGGTGCGGGAGCAGGTTGATCAGGATCACTGCAGGAACCTCCGCATGGCAAGTCCGCACGAGGTCAGGTATGAAGGCGCTTCGCGCCGGACCTTCTTCTCGCGGATGCCGCTGCCGATCTCCATGCCATCGAAGGGATTGACCAGTGAGCAGGCGAAAGAGGTCTGACGCGTCACGGCGCTGGTAAGGCCCGGCAGCGCGGCCGAGCCGCCCGCCAGCAGCACGTAGTCGACGCGGTTGTGCGGCGTACTGGTGAAGAAGAACTGGAGCGCCCGCGCAATTTCCTGCGCGATGCTCGCCACGAAGGGCTTGAGCACACCCGATCCGTAGTCGTCGGGCAAGTCGCCGCTGCGCTTCTTGGTCTCCGCCTCTTCGGCGGAAAAGCCGTACTGCCGAACGATCAACTGCGTGAGCTGGGCACCACCGAAGGCCTGGTCCCGGTCGTAGAGGACTTCCTGGTTGCGCAGCACCTGCATGCTGGTGGTGAAGGCGCCCACTTCGAACAGCGCCACCACCGCGTCGCGACCCTGGCCGGGCAGCTGTTCGATCAGCCGCGCCGTTGCCAGGCGCGACGCATAGGACTCGACATCGAGAATGACCGCCTTGAGACCGGCCGCTTCGGCCAGGCCCTGGCGATCCTGGACTTTTTCCTTGCGCGAGGCGGCGATCAGGACCTCGACATCGCCCATCGCACTGGCGCTCTGGCCGATGACGCAGAAATCCAGACTCACCTCGTCGAGCGAGAAGGGAATGTATTGATTGGCCTCGGACTCGACCTGGATCTCGAGCTCTTGCTCGCTCATCCCGCCCGGAAGGACGATCTTCTTCGTGATGACGGCCGAGGGAGGCAGGGCCAGGGCCGCGTTCTTGGTTCGGCTTCCGCTCTTGCGCACGGCACGACGGACCGCCTCGGCCACTTCATCGAACTTTTCCACGTTGCCATCGGTGATCCAGCCGCGCTCCAGTGGCTCGATCGCGCAACGTTCCAGAATCAACTTGCCGCTGGCGTCGCGGCCGAGCTCGACCAGCTTGACGCTGGAGGAGCTGACGTCCAACCCGAGCAGCGGCGCGGGTTGACGGCTAAACAGCGATCCCAAGGCAGCCAAGTTATATCCCGTTGTGTTTGTAACGATTGGAAATATTTGCGTGTGGTTGCATGCTATCAGGACGTGTGGCGCCAACCAAGCGCCTTGGCCCGAACTGTGGCATCAAGCGTTGTCAAAAGGGAACGTAACAGCGGCGATTCACAACTTACGTCACAAATGCGAGTACTTGGGTTTTATCTGGCCTCGATGAGCCGCCCGGAGGACCTCGCTTTTTATAATTGCGGCTGACTTCACCCTCGCTTCATGCCCGAAAAAACTCGCCCCAACGGGCCCGCCAAGACTCCCCCGCCTCCCCAGCGCCCTGCCTGGCTGACCTGGCTTCTGCGCTTCGTGATGTGGGGACTGGGCATCGCCGCGGCCGGTGTGGTGTCCATGATCTGCGTCGTCGCCGTGGCGCTGGCGGTGGCTTATCCGAATCTGCCGGACATCTCCGACCTGGCGGACTACCGGCCCAAGCTGCCGCTGCGTGTGTTCTCCTCCGAAGGCATCCTGATCGGCGAATTCGGCGAGGAGCGCCGCAACCTGACGCCGATCGCGACCATTCCCAAAGTCATGAAGGACGCGGTGCTGGCCGCCGAGGACGCCCGCTTTTACGATCACGGCGGGGTCGACTACAAGGGCTTGCTGCGCGCCGGGATCGCGAACATGAACAGGGTGAAGAGCCAGGGCGCCTCCACCATCACCATGCAGGTGGCGCGCAACGTCTATCTGAGTTCCGAGAAGACCCTGACCCGCAAGATCTACGAGGTCCTGCTCACCTTCAAGCTCGAGCACCTGCTCAGCAAGGACCAGATTTTCGAGATCTATCTCAACCAGATTTATCTGGGCAATCGCGCCTACGGCTTCGCGGCGGCCTCGGAAGCCTATTTCGGCAAGCCGCTCAAGGACATCAGCATCGCTCAGGCCGCCATGCTCGCCGGCCTGCCGAAAGCGCCGGGTGCGAACAATCCGGTCAACAATCCGACGCGTGCGCGCGGGCGCCAGCTCTATGTGATCGACCGCATGCAGGAAGCCGGCTTCATCACCGCCGAACAGGCGGCCGAGGCCAAGAAGGAAGAGCTGCACCTGCGCGACGGCGCCGACCCGACCCGCCTGCATGCCGAATACGTGGCGGAGACGGTGCGCCAGCTGATGTACGCGCAGTACGGCGACAGCACCTATACCCGCGGCCTCAAGGTCTACACCACGCTGGTGGCTGCCGACCAGGCGGCCGCCTACAAGGCGCTGCGCAAAGGCATCATGGATTACGAGCGCCGCCAGATCTATCGCGGCCCCGAAAAGTTCGTCGACCTGCCCAACGATCCCAAGGAATTGGACGAGGCCGTCGATGACGCCCTGGCCGAGCACCCCGATAACGGCGACGTGATGTCGGCGGTGGTACTCAAGGCCAATGCCAAGGAAATCAATGCGGTGCGTGCCAACGGCGACACCGTGCAGATCGTCGGCGAAGGGCTGCGTCCGGCGCAGTCGGGCCTGTCGGACAAGGCGCCGCCCAACATCAAGATCCGCCGCGGCGCGGTGATCCGCGTCGTCAAGACGCCCAAGAACACCTGGGAGATCACCCAGCTGCCAGAAGTCGAGGGTGCCTTCATTGCGCTCGATCCGCGTGACGGTGCCGTCAAGGCCATGATCGGCGGCTTCGATTTCGACAAGAACAAGTTCAACCACGTGACGCAGGCCTGGCGCCAGCCGGGCTCGAGCTTCAAGCCCTTCATCTATTCGGCGGCACTGGAGAAGGGCTTCACGCCCGCGACGGTGGTCAACGACGCGCCGCTGTTCTTCGACGCCGGCACCACCGGCGGCCAGCCCTGGGAGCCCAAGAACTACGACGGCAACTTCGAGGGCCCGATGTCCTTGCGCCGCGCGCTCGCCAAGTCCAAGAACATGGTTTCGATTCGCGTGCTTCAGTCGATCGGCACGCGTTACGCGCAGGACTGGATCGGCAACTTCGGATTCGAGCGCGAGAAGCATCCGGCCTACTTGCCGATGGCGCTGGGTGCCGGCGCGGTCACGCCGATGCAGATGGCAACCGCGTACTCGGTGTTCGCGAACGGCGGCTACCGCGTCAATCCCTACCTCGTGACGCGCATCACCGACCACAAGGACAAGGTGCTCGTGGAGACGCAGCCGCCGCTGCTCAACGAGACGATGCGCGCCATCCCGCAACGCAACGCCTTCATCATGGACAGCCTGTTGCAGGAAGTGGCCCGCAGCGGCACCGCCGCCAAGGCGCAGGCCACGCTGAAGCGCCCCGACCTCTACGGCAAGACCGGCACGACCAACGACTCGCTGGATGCCTGGTTCGCGGGCTTCCAGCCGACGATGGCAGCGGTGGCCTGGATGGGCTACGACACGCCGCGCAAACTCGGCGACCGCGAGACCGGCGGCGGCCTGAGCCTGCCGATCTGGATCAGCTACATGGAGACCGCCATCAAGGGCGTGCCGGTGACGGAGCTGACTGCCACGGCCCCGGCCGGCGTGGTCAACGTGGGCGGCGAGTGGTACTACGACGACTATGCGCCAGGCCGCGGCGTCGCGAATCTCGGCGTCGAGGCCGGCCCGACACCGCCGGTCGAGGCGATTTCCGGCGCGCCCATCGGTGCGCCGCCGCCGCCGGAAGAGCGCAACCGCATCCTCGAGCTCTTCCGCAACTGATCGCCTTCAGCCGGCCGTGAACTGCAGCGGCAGGCCGGCCTGTGCGCTCGCCTCGCGCGACAGCTGGCCGAAGAACTCCTCGCTCGTCTTCGTGTCGACCCACGCGCGGCCGTCGTGGCGGTAGTGGTAGCCACCGGAACGCGCTGCCAGCCAGATCTCCTGCAAAGGCTTTTGCAGGTTGATGATCAACTGGCTGCCGTTGCGGAAGGTGATGGTGATCATCCCCCCCACGCGCTGGTTGTCGATATCGGCATCGGTCGCATCGTTGATGCGGTCGCAGCCGCGTTCGATGGCGGCCAGCACGGCCTCGGCGCGGTCCATGTACTCGGGATCGGTCATTACAATTTCGTCATGCTGAATGTTCGTCAAATTCTAGTGAGCGCGATTGGCCTCGCGCTCGTCGGGGTCGCGCTGGTGGGCTGTGGTCAGAAGGGTGCGCTCTACCTGCCTACCGATCCGGCCGCGAAGAATCGCGCCACGCTCCCGGGCCTGCTCTTGCCCGGTTCGAGCAGCGCCGATGATGCTACGCGTTCCGGGGCAGCGGCCGCACCCATCCCTGCCGCGCCCATCAGTGCGCCCGCGCCCCGCGAAGGAACGAAGTGACGAACCCCGAACGCCTCCCCGGGCATCCCCACATCGCCTACCGGAACGGCACGCTGCACGTCGAGGGCGTGGCGCTGCGAGACTTGGCGCGCGAGCACGGCACGCCGCTTTTCGTCTATTCCAAGCAATGGATGCTCGACGCGCTGGCCGCGTACCAGCGCGGCTTCGAAGGGCGCGACGCACTGGTCTGCTATGCCATCAAGGCCAACTCTTCGCTGGGCGTGCTGCGCGTCTTCGCCGCGGCCGGCTGCGGCTTCGACATCGTCTCCGGCGGCGAGCTCGCGCGTGTCCTCGCGGCAGGCGCCGATCCGTCCAAGGTGATTTTCTCCGGTGTGGGCAAGACAAAGCAGGAAATGCGGCAGGCACTGGCGGCCGGCATCAGCTGCTTCAACGTGGAGAGCGAAGCAGAAATCGACGTGCTCAATGCGGTCGCGCTCGAAACGGGGCACCGTGCCGCAATCAGCGTGCGCATCAATCCCAACGTCGATCCGAAAACGCACCCCTATATCTCCACCGGCCTGAAGGGCAACAAGTTCGGCATCGCGCATGACCGCGCACTCGCCATCTACCGGCATGCCGCGTCGCTGAAGGGCCTGCAGGTGGTCGGCATCGACTGCCACATCGGCTCGCAGATCACCGAGGCCGCGCCCTACCTCGAGGCGCTGGAACGGGTGCTCGACCTGGTCGAAGCCATCGAGAAGGCCGGCATCGCGCTGCATCACCTGGACTTCGGCGGCGGCCTGGGCATCGACTACAACGGCGACACGCCGCCCACGGCCGATGCGTTGTGGCAGCAGCTGCTCGCGCGTCTCGACGCACGCGGCTTCGGCAAGCGCCGGCTGATCGTCGAACCGGGACGTTCGCTGGTCGGCAATGCCGGCGTGTGCGTGACCGAAGTGCTCTACACCAAGCCCGGCGAGGCCAAGAACTTCTGTATCGTCGATGCGGCAATGAACGATCTCCCGCGGCCCGCGATGTACCAGGCCTTTCACCGGATCGTCCCCGTCGCCCCGCGCCGGGGCGAGGCCGTGAGCTACGACGTTGTCGGCCCGGTCTGCGAGAGTGGCGACTGGCTCGGCCGCGACCGCGCACTCGACGTGCAGGCGGGCGACCTGCTGGCGGTGCTGTCGGCCGGTGCCTATTCGATGGCGATGGCCAGCAACTACAACTCGCGCGGCCGCGCGGCCGAGCTGCTGGTCAGCGGAGGGAGCGCCTCGCTGATCCGCCGCCGCGAAAGCATCGAGGACCAATTGCGCAGCGAGCAGTTCGACCGCTGAAGGCCGTCACTTGCTCAGCTGCACGCGCCCGCCTGGCGCGGGCCGCGGTGCCTTCTTGCTCCTGGCGAAGTTCCAGACCCGCCACCCGAGCAGCGCCCCGATGATGGCGGCATAGACGAAGACTTCGGCGAAGTCGTTCTTCCCGGCCCGCATCCAGAAGAAGTGCAGAAGGCCCAGGCCGGCAATCACGTAGACCAGCTTGTGCAGCGTCTGCCAGCGCTTCGCGCCCAGCGCCTTGATCGCGCGGTTGAAGGAAGTGGCCGCGAGCGGCGTGAGCAGCACGAAAGCCGTGAAGCCCACCAGGATGAAGGGCCGCTTGGCGATGTCCTTGGCGATCTCCGGGATGTCGAAGCCCATGTCGAACAGGCTGTAGCTCAGCAGGTGGACCACGACGTAGAAGTACGCAAACAAGCCCAGCATGCGGCGAAAGCGCGCCAAGGCGTTGGTCTTGGTCATCACGCGCAGCGGGGTGACCGCCAGCACGATGCAGATGAAGCGCAAGGTCCAGTCGCCCGTCGAGCGGATCAGGTACTCGGCCGGATTGGCGCCCAGTGCGTCGGTGAACGCGCCCCAGGCCAGCCAGGCAAAAGGCAGCAGGCACAGCACGAAGACCGCCGGCTTGGCGGTCGGGTGCAGCAGCAGCTTGTTCATCATGGGCTCAGTTCAGTAGAACTTCTTCAGGTCCATGCCGGCGTAGAGCTGGCCGACCTGCGCCTCGTAGCCGTTGAACATCAGCGTCTTGTGCCGCTTGGCGAACAGCCCGCTGCCGTCGCCGATACGGCGCTCGGTGGCCTGGCTCCAGCGCGGATGGTCGACGTTGGGATTGACGTTGGAGTAGAAGCCGTACTCCTGCGCCGCCGCCTTGTTCCAGGCCGTCCCCGGCTCCTTCTCGACGAAGCGGATCTTGACGATCGACTTGGCGCTCTTGAAGCCGTACTTCCACGGCACCACGATGCGCACCGGCGCGCCGTTCTGGTTGGGCAGCACCTCGCCGTACATGCCGAAGGTGAGCAGCGTCAGCGGATGCATCGCCTCGTCCATGCGCAGACCTTCGGCGTAGGGCCAGTCGAGCACGCGCGAGCCGACGAAGGGCATGGTCTTGGGATCGGCCAGCGTGACGAACTCGACGTACTTGGCATTGCCCTGCGGCTCGACCCGCTTGATGAGCTCGGCCAGCGAGTAGCCGACCCACGGGATCACCATCGACCAGCCCTCGACGCAGCGCAGGCGGTAGATGCGTTCTTCCTGCGCGCTGAGCTTGATCAGGTCCTCGATCGCGTACTTGCCCGGCTTCTTGACCAGCCCCTCGACCTCGACAGTCCAGGGCCGGGTCTTCAGCGTGCCGGCATTCTTGACCGGGTCGCCCTTGTCGGTGCCGAACTCGTAAAAGTTGTTGTAGGTGGTGGCGTCCTTGTACTCGGTGAGCTTCTCCATCGTCTGCGCACCGGCCACCGACGACTTCTCGCCCTTCAGCGGGGCCAGCTTGCCCGGCGCGGCGGCCTGGGCCAGTGCCTCACGCCCGGCCCACGAGGCCATGGCCGCGCCGGCCGCGCCGGTGGCGAGCAGCTTGAGCATGTCGCGGCGCCCTTCGTAAGCCGCGCGCGGCGTGATCTCGCTCGGATGCGGATGGATGAAGCCCTGGTCCTTGGATCGAATCAACATGAATCGCCTTTCGCGTGTTTTGTCGTACCGGGATCTATTCGTTCCCAATGCTGATTCGGTTACGCGCCGGGCGTTCAATCGGTTTCACCGGGGGCCGCCCGGCTGCCGGCGCGCAGCTACAGGGTCCCGTAGCTGTGCAGGCCGCTCAGGAACATGTTGACACCCAGGAAGGCGAAGGTGGTCACCGCCAGGCCACCCAGGGCCCACCAGGCGGCCACGGTGCCGCGCAGGCCCTTGACCAGGCGCATGTGCAGCCAGGCCGCGTAGTTGAGCCAGACGATCAGCGCCCAGGTTTCCTTCGGGTCCCAGCTCCAGTAGCCCCCCCAGGCATCGGCCGCCCACAGCGCGCCCAGCACGGTGGCGATGGTGAAGAAGGCGAAGCCCACGGTGATGGACTTGTACATCACGTCGTCCAGAACCTCGTTGGCCGGCAGCCGCGCCGCGATGCGCCTGCGGCCCAGCAGGATGCCGGCGGCGATCAGCGCCGAGAGGGCCGCGTAGACAAACCAGTAGCTGCCGCCCGCTTCCTGCGCCCGTTGGCGGAAAGCCACCGGCACGAAGCACAGCGCCACGCCCAGGAGCCACATCGGCGTGAGCTTGTACCAGCGCGTCTCCTGCGCCTGCTCCTTGATGAGGTAGGCGAAGGCAACCATCGCCGCCAGCGCGAAGGTGCCGTAGCCGATGAAATTGGCCGGCACGTGCAGCTTCATCCACCAGCTTTGCAGGGCGGGCACCAGCGGCTGGATCTCGTGGGCCTCGCGCACCAGCGTGTACCAGAGCAGGAAGCCGACCGCGGCGCTCACCACCAGCATCACGAAGGCGCCCAGCGCACGCGTGCCGTAGCGCGATTCGAAGTACAGGTAGAAGGCCGCCGTCAGCCAGCAGAACAGGACGAAGACCTCGTAGAGGTTGCTGACCGGGATGTGGCCGATGTCCGGACCCAGCTGGTGGCTTTCGTACCAGCGCACCATGCTGCCGATCAGCGCCATCGTGACCGCTGCCCAGGCCAGGCGGGAGCCGATCAGGTCCATGGCGTCGGCCTGGCGGCCGCCGAAGAAGCCGATCCAGTAGAACAGCGTGCTCATGAAGAAGAGCACGCTCATCCAGAGGATGGCCGACTGGCTGGACAGGAAGTACTTGAGCCAGAACACGGAGTCGGCGCGCGCCAGGTCGCCCTGGTAGGAGACGATGCCCAGCAGCGCCGCCGCGGCCACCACGATGGCCAGCACGCGCAACGGCCGCCAGAACCAGCCCAGCCAGATGGCGAAGGGGATGGTGGCGAGCAGGATGACTTTCTCGTAGATGTCCATCGCGCCCGCGTAGCGCGAGAAGGCGAAGAGGCCACCGGCCACGACCAGGGCGGCGAACACCCAGTCGAAGGCGTTGCGGCGCGAGAACCAGCTCTCGTTGAGCGTGAGGGTGGTGGTGTTCATGATCCACTGTCCTTGCTGAGGGCGAGCAGCCTGTCTTTCAGGCGCTCGAATTCACGGTCGCTGTCGATGGTCTTGCGGTTGACCGAGTAGGCCATGGTGGCCGCCGTGCCGCCGGCGCCCGCGTCCTTGGCGAGCCACACCCAGAGCCTGCGCTCGCGGACGTACAGCATGGCAAAAATGCCCACGATCAGCAACAGGCAGCCCAGGTAAACGATGTTCTTGCCAGGGGCACGGGCAACCTGGAACACGCTGGCCTGGACCTGCTTGAAGTCGGTCATCATCATCGCCACCGGCGCGGGGTAGAAGTAGGCGTCGCTGGCGGCCAGCACCGCTTGCGTGAGGAAGGCCTGCGCCTTCTCGTCGGCCGGCAGCGCCGCCAGCCCCGCCTGCTCGCGGCTGAGGTTCAGCACCTCGAACAGGACGTCGTTGAGGATGCGCACCAGCACCGCGCCCGCCCGCTCCCGGTCGGCCTCCGGCACGTTGGCCTCCATGAATTCGGCGATCGCCTGCCAGCCGCCGCTGCTCACCGCGTTGGCCTTGGCGCGCTCGGCGCCCGCGAACAGCGCGAGCGCGCGGCCGGCCGAGATGCGCAGCTGCCCGGCCAGCTCGGGCCGCTTGGGATCGACGCTGCGCGCGATGTAGCGCTCGATGGCGCGCGTGCGGATGTCGGCGTCGGCCAGGGCCGCACGCATGCGCACGAAGCCGTCCATCGAGCCCTGCTCGTCGGCCGGCACGCGCAGGTAGCGGAAGGGCTCCTCCGGCCGCTCGCGCATGCCGAGCAGGAACACCGGCTGGCCGTCGCCGGTGTCGACCGGAACCATGTAGTTCTGGTACTCGCGGGCCTGGCCCGAGGCATCGCGCAGCTTGTAGCCGATGCTCGGGCCGATGTTGCGCAGCACCTTGGGCTTGTTGGTCTTGTTGGCCGCGCCCAGGCGCGACTCGAGGTCGTTGCGCAGGTCGACCTTGCGCACGTCGGCACCGCTCGCCATGGCGCCGGCGTCGCCGAAGTTCTCGACGTTGATCACGCGCAGCGCCGTGTACTCCAGCGTCAGCCGCTCGCTGCCGTTGGTGATTTCCGAGCTGTTGCCGATGATGCCGTCGACCTCGAAGGGCTTGGCCGCCGCCGCCATCGGCACGGCCTTGAGCTTCACGCTGGAGCCGCCGTCGTCGAAACTGGACTGGTAGATCTCGATGCCCTTGTAGCTGGCCGGGTGGTTCACCTCGATGCGCGCCGGCACCTGCTGGCCGGTCGCGCGGTCGTGCAGCACCACCTCGCTGGCGAACAGCTTGGGCATGCCGGTCGAGTAGTAGTCGACGATGAATTTCTTCAGCTCGATGGAAAAGGGCAGGTCCTGCAGCAGCACGCCATCGGCCTGGTTCAGGATGGCGACGCTCGACTGCCCTCCTTCCGGCACGAGGATGTTGCCGCGGAAGGTGGGGTTGCTGGGCGACAGGCGATGCTGCGGCGCCACATCGGCGATCAGCCCGCCGCCGGTGTAGACGCTCTTGCCGTTGAACCGGGTCTGGGCGCGCACCACCAGGTCGCCGTCGAGCAGGCCGCCCAGGCACACCAGCACGATGGCACCGTGCGCCGCGATGTAGCCGAGCTTGTGGGCGCCGCCCGCGCGCGCGGCCACCATCCAGCCGTCGCCATCGCGGTGCTGCAGCTTGACCTTCCAGCCGCCGCCGGCGAGCAGCTGTCCGATGCGGTTGGCCGCGCCGTCGGGCGTCTCGTCGAGCCGGGTCTCGGCGCGCTGGCCGAAGGCGCGCAGGCTCTGGACGCGGATGCTCTCCTTGATGTTCTTCAGGTCGGCGAAGATGTGCGGCGTGTTGCGCGCGATGCACAGAGAGGTGCTGATCACCAGAAAGGCCAGGATCAGCAGGAACCACCAGGCGCTGTAGATCGAGTCCAGCTGCGCCGCGCGGAACACCTCGGCCCAGAAGGGGCCGAACTGGTTGATGTAGTTGTTGACCGGTTCGTGCTGCTTGAGCACGGTGCCGATGATCGAGGCGATGCAGATGACCGTCAACAGTGCGATCGCGAAGCGCATCGACGACAGCAGTTCCACGCCCGCACGGACCGCATGGGGACCGCGACGAATGCGAAGGCCGTGGGTGGAGACTGCTGACATGGAAGCGGAAGGTGGAAAGCAAAAAGGCGGGCCATCCTCGCTGGATCGGCCCGCCCTGTTGGGGTTTTTTATCGGCGGTTAGTTCACGCTGGCGCCAGCGCCATCAACGCAGGCCGGCGATGTAGTCCGAAACGGCCTTGATCTCGCGGTCGTTGAGCTTGGCGGCCACGCCGGTCATCTGAGGACTGTTCTGGCGGGTGCCGTCGCGGAACTGGTTGAGCTGGACCATGGTGTAGTCGGCATGCTGGCCGCCCAGGCGCGGGTACTGGGCGGGGATGCCGGCGCCGTTCGGGCTGTGGCAGCCGGCGCAGGCCGGGATCTGACGCTCGCCGATGCCGCCGCGGTAGATCTTCTCGCCCAGGGCGACCAGGTCCTTCTCTTTCGAAAAGCCCGTCTTGACCTTCTTGGAGCCGACGAACCAGGCGACATTGCGCATGTCCTCCTCGGACAGGGCCGAGGCCAGCGGCTTCATGATCGCGCTCTTGCGCTTGCCGGACTTGAAGTCCTGCAGCTGCTTGAGGATGTATTCGGGGTGCTGTTGCGCCAGCTTGGGGTTGGCTGCGATGGCCGAGTTGCCGTCGGCGTTGTGGCACGAGGCGCAGCTCTGGCTGTTGGCCGGGGTGTTGTTGAAGATGGTGTCGCCCTTGGCCGGATCGGGCTTGGCGGCCTTGGCGGGGGCCGCGGCGGCAGCGGGCTTGCTTGCCGGATCGTCGGCCGCGAAGCTGGCGCTGGCGGCGGCGCCCATGAGGGCTGCAAGCAGGAGACGGGCAAACAACTTCATATCGGGGGCTCTGGATTTATGGCGCAAAACCGCGCGATTCTACAATGGCGCCCCGTTACCGAGGCTCTACCCATGACCACCCCGAGCCGCAAGCCGGCCGCCCCTTTCTCCCGCCCGGCAGTTGCCGTGGACGGCGCGGCCGCCGAACGCATCCGCATCGCGCGCGGCTGGCTGCATACCGCCCACTTCCTGACCAGCGCGCCGCAGCTGGAGCATCTGCCCGCCCTCGAGCTCCCGGAGATCGCCTTCGTCGGGCGCTCGAACGCCGGCAAGTCGACCGCCATCAACACGCTGACCCAGCAGACCCGCCTGGCCTTCGCCTCCAAGACGCCCGGCCGCACCCAGCACATCAACCTGTTCGGCGTCGGCAGGCAGAAGGTGGACGACGCCGTGCTGGCCGACCTGCCGGGCTACGGCTACGCGGCCGTGCCGCGCGAGGCCAAGCTGCGCTGGCAGCGCGTCATGGGCAACTACCTGATGACGCGCGAGAGCCTGCGCGGCGTGGTGCTGATGTGCGACCCGCGCCACGGCCTCACCGAACTCGACGAGATCCTGCTGGAAGTCATCCGCCCGCGGGTCGAGCAGGGCCTGAAGTTCCTCGTGCTGCTGACCAAGGCCGACAAGCTCACGCGTTCCGACGGCGCCAAGGCGCTGTCCATCGTGCGACTGCAGGCCGGCGGCGGCGAGGTCAAACTGTTCTCGGCCTTGAAACAACAGGGAGTGGACGAAGCGGCTGAACTGCTGTGGCGCTGGGCCCATCCGCAGGACGAGCCGCCCGCAGAACCGAAAGAAGGAGACGACCCGCCATGATCCAGACCTTTGCCCGGGCGCTGCCCAACGGCACCACGCTCAGCTGCCGTGCTGCCGGCGAGCCCGGCCGCCCCTTGATGGTGTTCCTGCACGGCTTTCCGGAAGCCGCGTTCATCTGGGACGAGCTGCTCGAGCATTTCAGCCAGCCGGAGCACGGCGGATACCGCTGCGTGGCGCCGAACCTGCGCGGCTTCGAGAAGTCGAGCTCCCCCACCGAGGTGTCGGCCTATCGCGCCCACCTGCTGATCCAGGACGTCGAGCAGCTCGCCCGGAGCGAGCGTGACGACGGCCGCATCGAGGTGCTGGTCGCGCACGACTGGGGCGGCGCCTTCGGCTGGGGCTACGGCAACCAGCATGGCGACAAGCTGGGCCGGCTGGTCATCATCAACTCGCCGCATCCGGGCACCTTCGTGCGCGAGCTGCGCAACAACCCCGCCCAGCAGGCCGCCAGCGCCTACATGAACTTCCTCGCGCGGCCCGATGCCGAAGCGCTGATGTCGGCCGACGACTACAAGCGCATGTGGCTCTCGTTCACGCAGATGAAGGCGGGGCCGGAGGGCTACGGCTGGCTGACCGAGGACGTCAAGGCCAAGTACCGCGAGGTGTGGGACCACGGCCTCACCGGCGCCTTGAACCTCTACCGGGTGACGCCGATGAAGCCGGCCATCCCCGGCAAGCCTGCCGCCGAAATCCCCGAGCTGCCACGGGAGCGGCTGGTGGTGGAGGTGCCCACCTTCGTCTTCTGGGCGCTGGACGACGCGGCGCTCCTGCCGGGGCTGCTCGAAGGCCTGGAAGATTACGTGCCGAAGCTCGATCTGAAGAAGGTGCCCGACGCCACGCACTGGATCTTGCACGAGCAGCCGGAGTTCGTGGCCCGCGAGATCGAGGCCTTCCTCCGGCGGACTCAGTAGACGGGCGCTGCGCCCTCGGGGCGCGTCTTGAAGCGCCGGTGCACCCAGTAGTACTGCGAGGGCATGGTGTCGATGTAGCCCTGCAGGCGCTGGTTCATCAGCGCCGTGTCGGCCACGACGTCTTCGGTCGGGAAGTCCCGCCAGGCCGGCAGCACCTCGATCTCGTAGCCGGTGGGCGTGAGCTTCGAGACGATCGGCACCACCTTGGCCCGCCCGAGCCGGGCGAAGCGCGACAGCGAGGGCACGGTGGCCGCCGGCACGCCGTAGAAGGGCACGAAGACGGTCTGGTCGCGGCCGAAGTCCATGTCCGGCAGCAGGTACAGCAGGCCGCCCTTGCGCAGCCCCGCGATGATCGGCTTGATGCCGTCGACCCGATTGAGCGTGATCACGTTGCCGAAGCGCTTGCGGCCCTCGCGGATCCACTCGTCCACCATCGGGTCGCGCTGCGTGGTGTAGATGGTGGTGGAGGGCCGCGCCGTGTGCATGGTCAGGGCCGTGGCGGCCGCATCGAGACCGTAGAAATGCGGCGCGAAGAGGATCATCGGCTCCTTGCCGTTGGCGATCTCGTCGATCTCCTCCGCCGAGCCCTTCACCTGCAGCCGTGCGGCCACGGTCTCTTCGGGCGCATGCCAGAGCCAGCTGCGGTCCAGCCAGGATTGCGCCACATAGACGAAGGTCTCGCGCGCGATGCGCCGGCGCTCGGCCGGTGGCTTGTCCGGGAAGCACAGCGCCAGGTTGGCGTCGACCACGCGCCGGCGCGGCGCGGCGACGGCATGCAGCACGTGGCCCAGCACGGTGCCGAAGCCGCGCACCATTGGCAATGGCACATGGGCCAGGGTGCGCATGAAGACGATGCCGAGGCGTGAAAACACGCTCATGGCGCGGCCTCCGCCCCGGTCACTGCCGCCGCTTCGCCGCGCGGCTGCTTGTAGCGCGCGTAGTCCCAGACGTACTGGCCCGGCAGCGCGCGGATCAGCGCGGCGATGCCCTCGTTCATCGCGGCGGCGGCGGCTTCAGGCGTGGCCTTCGGGTCGCCGAGGGCGGTGCCGTCGAAAGGCGTCAGGCGGATCGCATAGCCCGCGCCGCGCGGCAGCCGCTCGCACACGCCGAAGAAGACGCGCGCCCCGGTCTGTTGCGCCAGGCGCGGCAGCAGGGTCATGGTGTAAGCCGGCCGGCCGAGGAATGGCGCCCAGACGCCCTGCCCCAGCGGCGGGACCTGATCCGGCAGGATGCCTGTATAGCCGCCTGCCCGCAACGTGCGGATCAGGCCGCGCACGCCGGCCACGCTGGTGGGCAGCATCTGCAGCCCGCGCCGCTCGCGCGAGCCGGCGCCGATCAGCTCGGCCATCCACTTCTTGCGCGCCGGACGGAACAGCGCCGTGATCGGGCCGTAGGCGTCGACGAAGCGCTCGCCGATGGCCTGCCCCAGGATCTCCCAGCAGCCGATGTGCGGCGAGGCGATGATCACGCCCTTGCGCGCCGCCAGCGCCGCCTCGAGTTCGGCCGCGCCCTCCCAGCGCACGATGCGCGGCAGCACGCTCTCGCCCTGCGGCCGGGCCCACAGCCATGGCAGCTCCGCCGCCATGGCCCCGGCGGCGCCGATGGCCGGGCGGTACTGCGCGGGCGTGAAGCCGGCACGCTCGGCGTTGTCCTTGAAGCGCTGGCGATAGGTGGGCGAGCCCCACCACACCAGCCAGCCCAGGCAGCGGCCGGCGGCATGCATCCAGCGCAGCGGCACATGGGCGAGCAATCGAAAGAGAAGGATCATCCAGTTGGAGGGGGTGAAAACCAGGACGCGCGCGCGGGCTATCGCGCGGCTCGAATACAATCGAAATTGTCGCTGAGTTATGGAACTACTTGCAGGGCGACGTTAAACATCACTGCTAAAGCGTTCGCCACACTCCAAATGGATTGGCAACGCGCCAATTCAACTGCTTGGAGTTTTATCGAATGGCGAACGACTTTCTCTTCACTTCCGAATCGGTCTCCGAAGGCCATCCCGACAAGGTCGCGGACCAGATCTCGGATGCCATCCTCGACGCGATCTTCGCCCAGGACCCGCGCAGCCGCGTGGCCGCCGAGACGCTCACCAACACCGGCCTCGTGGTGCTCGCCGGCGAGATCACGACCAACGCGCATGTCGACTACATCCAGGTCGCGCGCGACACCATCAAGCGCATCGGCTACGACAACACCGACTACGGCATCGACTACAAGGGCTGCGCCGTGATGGTCTGCTACGACAAGCAGTCCAACGACATCGCCCAGGGCGTGGACCACGCGAGCGACGACCACCTCAACACCGGCGCCGGCGACCAGGGCCTGATGTTCGGCTATGCCTGCGACGAGACGCCCGAGCTGATGCCCGCGCCGATCTACTACGCACACCGCCTCGTCGAGCGCCAGGCCCAGCTGCGCAAGGACGGCCGCCTGCCCTTCCTGCGGCCGGACGCCAAGAGCCAGGTGACCATGCGCTATGTGGACGGCAAGCCGCACAGCATCGACACCGTGGTGCTCTCCACCCAGCACCACCCCGACCAGAGCGAGACGCCGACCAAGATGAAGGCCTCGTTCAACGAAGCCATCATCGAAGAGATCATCAAGCCGGTGCTCCCGAAGGAGTGGCTGAAGAACACCAAGTACCTGATCAACCCGACAGGCCGCTTCGTCATCGGCGGTCCGCAGGGCGACTGCGGCCTGACCGGCCGCAAGATCATCGTCGACACCTACGGCGGCGCCTGCCCGCACGGCGGCGGCGCCTTCTCGGGCAAGGACCCGAGCAAGGTGGACCGCTCGGCCGCCTATGCCGCGCGCTACGTGGCCAAGAACATCGTGGCCGCGGGCCTGGCGCGCCAGTGCCAGATCCAGGTGGCCTACGCGATCGGCGTGGCACGCCCGATGAACGTGACGGTCTACACCGAAGGCACGGGCGTGATCTCCGATGCCAAGCTCGCGGAGCTGGTGCAGGAGCATTTCGACCTGCGTCCCAAGGGCATCATCCAGATGCTGGACCTGCTGCGCCCGATCTACGGCAAGACCGCGGCCTACGGCCACTTCGGACGCGAAGAGCCGGAGTTCACCTGGGAAGACACGAGCAAGGCTGCGGCGCTGCGAGCCGCTGCCGGGCTGTAAAGAACCGGCCCTTTCAATCGGGCTGGGCGCCTTCGCCCTGCAGCAGCTCGCGCACCTCTTCGTCGCTGGTCTGGCCGAAGTTCTCGTACCAGAGGCCGACCGCGCGGAACGGCTCCGGGACATGGACGCAGACCACTTCGTCCGCCACCGTGTTCAGCAGCTGCACGGCCTCCCTCGAACCCACGGGGACCGCCACCACGATCCGCCGCGGCTGCATCGCACGCACCGCCAGCGAGGCCGCATGCATGGTGGCGCCGGTGGCGAGGCCGTCGTCGACCAGGATGGCCACGCGCCCGGCCAGCACCAGCGGGGCGCGCTCGCCGCGGTAGAGCCGCTCGCGGCGCGCCAGCTCTTCCTGCTCTCGCTGGACCACCCTTTCCACCTCGGCGTCGGACACGGGCCACATGCGCGGGACATCGGACATCACGCGCACGCCGCCGGGCCCGATCGCGCCCATCGCGAGCTCCTCCTGGCCCGGATAGCCGAGCTTGCGCACGACCAGCACGTCGAGCGGTGCCTCCAAGGCCCGGGCGACCTCCCAGGCCACCGGCACGCCACCGCGCGGCAGCGCCAGCACCACCACCTCGGGCTGGCCGCGCCAGGCCGCGAGCGCCTTCGCGAGCACCCGGCCCGCATCGTGTCGATCCCTGAATTCCACTTGAGCCATTTGCGCTCCTCGCCTTGGCAGCCGCAACTCAGAAACGATACGCCGCTCCCATGCCCAGCGTCCAGCTGCGTCCCGGCGCGGGCTCGAAGTAGCGCGCATTGCCCTCGTTGACGATCAGCGAGCCGACGTGGCGCCGGTCGAAGAGGTTGTCCACACGCAGGAACGCATTGAAGTCCCATTGCGCCCAGCGCTTGACATAGCCCGCGTACAGCGCCGCCACCGCATAGCCCGGCGCGCCGGCCGTGTTGCGGTCGTTGGCTTCGATGTGGCCGAGCGCCCGCAGTTCGGCGCCGGCGCGCCAGCCCTCGGGCGGCACCCAGCCGAAGGAGGCATAGAGCGCATGCTCGGCAATGCCGGGGATGCGGTTGCCCGCGGCCACCGTGCTGCCCGTGCCGCAGGGCGCAGGCGAGCAGAAGGCATCGCGGTAGCGCGCGTCGAGCCAGGTGTAGGCCAGCTGCGTGCGCCAGTGATCGGCGGTCTCGTGCTGCCAGGCCAGCTCGAAACCGTCGCGCCTGGTGCGGCCGGCGTTCTGGAAGGTGGCGCGCCCGCCGAGGTTGGTGTTGGTCACGATCTCGTCGCGCGTGCGGGTCTGGAACAGGGCCGCAGTGAGCAGGCCGCCGGCCAGGCGCGCCTTGGCGCCGACCTCGACGCTGGTGTTGACCGAAGGCCGCAGCCCGAAGTTGAGCCCGCCGATGCCGTCGGCCCGGTAGGACAGCTCGTTGAGCGTGGGCGTCTCGAAGCCGCGCCCGGCAGAGGCATAGAGCGCCAGGTCGGGCGTCGCCTGGTAGCGCAGCGAGGCCACCGGCAGGGTCCTGCCGTAGCGTGCGCTGCCGCTGTCGTCGCGGTTCGGCCCTCCGATGTAGAGGTCGTGCGAAGAAAAGCGCACGTTGCTGCGGCGCAGGCCGGCTTCCAGCGTCCAGGCGTCGGCGAAGCGCCAGCTGCCCTGCACATAGGGATCGAGGTTGCGCACCTCGTTGCGCTCGTTGCGGCGCAGCCGGCCCTGCACGCCGAGGGCCAGGGGCGCTGCGGCCCGGCCGAAGAAGTTCTCGAAGCCGCGGCGCTCTTCGCGCAGCTTGTCGTAGGCCAGGCCGGCGACCAGGTCGAAGGGCCGGTCGCCCAGCTGCAGCTTCGCGCTCCAGCGCAGGTCCACGCCGCCGTAGTCGCGCGCCAGGTCGATCACCCCGCCGGCATGTAGCGGATTCAGCTGCGCCGCGGGCGGGATGGACTGGAACTGCACGGTGCTGCGCTGGCCGCCGTAGACCATCAGGCGCAGCGTGTTGCGGGCATCGATTCGGCGCTCGTAGCTCAGCCCGAGCTGCTGCTGGTCCACCGTCTTTCGCGTATCGAACTGCTTCGCCAGGTCGGCGCCGCGCGGGTTCAGTGCGTACTGCTCGGCCGACAGGCCCAGCGGGTCCTGGGCGTGGACATGCACGCTGTTGAAGACCAGCGTGAGCTTGCTGCCATCGTCCAGCCGGAAGCCCAGCTTGCCGTTCTGGATCTCACGCTCCGCCGCGCTGTGCTCGCGCCAGCCATCGGTGTGGAAGCGGCTGGCGCTCAGGGTGTAGTCGACGGCGCCGGTGGAGCCGCCGAGCTTGGTGCCGACCCGCCAGGTGCCGAAGCTGCCGCCAGCCGCCGAAAAGCCCAAGGTCGGCGGCCCCTCCCCCTCCTCGGTGAAGACCTGCACCACGCCGCCCGAGGAATTGCCGTAGAGCGCCGAAAAGGGCCCGCGCAGGATTTCGACGCGGTCGGCCGAGCCGATGTCGATGTTGGAAGTCTGGCCCTGGCCGTCGGGCAGCGTGGCCGGGATGCCGTCCACGTAGAGGCGCACGCCGCGCACGCCGAAGGTGGAGCGCGCGCCGAAGCCGCGGATGGACAACTGCAGGTCCTGCGCGTAGTTGTAGCGGTTCTGGACCTGCAGCCCCGGCACCGGGCCCAGGCTCTCGGAAAGGTTCACGCCAAGGCGCGCATCGCGCATCTCGCTTCCCTCGAGCCGATCGACCGAACCCGGCACTTCGAAAGGCCGCATTTCGCCACGCGGGGTGGACACGGTGATCTCGCGCAGCGTGGGCGCGGGCGGGGCTTCCTGCGCCTGGGCGGCACAGGAAGCGGCGGCGACCAGGCCGGCCGTGGCAAGACGGGATTTCATCGCGGCGATTCTGCGGCCACCCGCCGCCCCGCCGCGGCGGGCAAGACCCTATGGCGCAGGACGCGCCATTGAAACTAGGAACGCGCCGGCGCGCGCCGCCAGCCGTACCAGAAGCCAATCACCGTCGGGACGCCGAGCGCGACCCAGGCCACTGCATCGCCCAGCCCGCCGTCGCTGAACAGCGCGGACACCAGGCCGATGGAGGTCAGCACGCCCAGCAAGATCGGCCAGCCCCACAGGCGCCGGAAAGAATGCCGCACCTTGGTCATGAACCCGCCTTCGCGGTCACGGCCGGCCGCGCGATCGACGCCGCCGGCGCGCCCTTGGCGGCGACCTCCCCCGGCGCGGCCGCCGGCACGGTCTTGCCGCGCTTGAGCCACAGGTAGAGCCCGCTGCCCAGCACGATGATCGTGGCGATGTCCAGCAGGGCCCAGAGAATCTGCATCGGCATGCCGCCGTAGTCGCCGAAGTGCAGCGGCTGCGAGACCAGCAGGGCCGTGAGGTACCACGGCAGTTGCGGACTGGCGGTCACCTCGGCGGTCCTGGCATCGACCAGCACCGGCTGCAGCAGGCGCGAGGTGAAAGGCTCGCTGCCGCGCAGGAAGACGGTGTTGTGGTGCGGGCTCGAGAAGGCCGTGCCCGGGAAGGCGATGAAGCTGACCTTCATTCCCGGCGCACGCTCGAGCGCGACGTCGAGCGAACGCTGCACCGAGCCGCGCTCGGCCTTCGGCGTTTCGGGCTGGCCCTTGTAGGGGGTGAGCAGTGCGCTCAGCTGGTCGTACTGCCAGTACTTGATCACCAGGTCGGCCCAGGTGTTGATCATGCCGGTGGCCCCCACCGTGAAGGCCCACACCAGGGTCACGATGCCCAGCAGGTTGTGCAGGTCCAGCCACTTGAGGCGCGGGCGGCGCTCGCGCCGGACGGTGCCGAAATCCAGCTTGCGCATGAAGGGCGCGTAGAGCACCACCCCGCTGACGATGGCCACCAGCAGCAGCAGGCCCATGAAGCCCAGGAACAGCTTGCCGGGCAGCCCGGCGAACAGGTCCACGTGCAGCTTGAGCATCACCCACATGAAGCCCTCGTCGAACTTGGGCTGCGCCAGCACCTGGCCGGTGCGCGCGTCGACCGCCACCGACTTGAAGTCGTCGGTGGGCGCCGGCGTGGGCGTGAGGGTGACGAACCAGAGGCCGTCGTCGTCCTCGGGCTGGGACACGAACTGCACCACGCGCTCGGGATGCAGCGCGTGCGCCGTCGCGATCACGCGGTCGAGGCTGGCGCGCGGCGTGCCGGCCGGCATCTTCGGCGCATCGACTTCGGTGCCCAGCAGATGGCCGATCTCGTGGTGGAAGATGAGCGGCAGCCCGGTGATGCACAGCAGCAGCATGAAGACCGTGCAGACCAGGCTGCTCCACTTGTGCACCCAGGCCCAGGCCTTGATCCTTCGGCTGTTGTTCATCGCGGGATTCCTCGGGTCTAGAAGCGGTAGGTGGCGCTGGCCACGACGTTGCGGCGCGCGCCCCACCAGCAGTCGCCGCGCGCGAGACAGGTGCTGAAATACGCCTTGTCGGTCGCGTTGTTGATGTTGAGCGCATAGCGCCACTTCGCGGTTTCGTAGGCGAGCACCAGGTCGAGCAGCGTTGCGCTCGGGATGCGGGGGCCGCTGCCGCCGAAGGACACGTCTCGGAAGGAGCCCATGTGGCGCACGCCGGCGCCCACCGAGAAGCCCGGCACGCCCGCAATCGCGAAGCGGTACTTGGCCCACACGGCCGCCTGATGACGCGGGAGGCCTTCGAGCTGCGGATCGAGGTCGGTGTAGTTGTAGTGCGCCGTGATATCGAGGTTCGGCGCGATCGAGCCCTTGGCCTCGAGCTCGACGCCGCGCGTCTTGGTCTCGCCCAGCTGCGTGTAGACATTGGGGATCGGTTGCGCGATCTGGTTCTTCTCGCGCAGATCGTAGACCGCGGCGTTGAAGGCAAGACCGCGCCCCGCAGGCTCGTACTTGACGCCCGCTTCCCACTGCTCGCCGCGCAGCGGCGAGAACACCCTGCCGTCGCGAGGCGACTGCGGCGTGAAAGATTCCGCATAGCTCACGTAGGGCGACCAACCCGAGGGAAAGGCATACAGGACGCCGAAGCGTTTGCTGGTTGCGCTGTCCCTCGCGTCCTCGCTGCCTTCCGAACCCGCGACCACGCGGTCGTGCCGCAGGCCGGCGATGAAGTTCCAGTTGCCCAGCTTGATCTGGTCCTGCAGGTAGACGCCGGTCGCGCGCTGGGTGGTGCGCGGCCGCGCCGTGCGCTCCGGCTCGAGCCGGTTGCCGTAGATCGGTGCGTAGGCATCGATCTCGCTCATGGAGATGCCGGCCCACACGTTCTCGCGGTGGCGCTGGTAGTCCGCGCCGACCAGCAGCGTGTGCTTGAGCGCACCGGTATCGAAGTGGCTCTCGAGATGGTTGTCCAGCGTGTCGATGCGGTTGCGCGTGAGCGAGCTGTCGATGAAGCGCGCCAGACGACGCTTGCCGACGGGGTCGGCGCCCCAGCCCCCGGGGATGGTGAAGGCGTCTGCCCAGTGGTAGCTGTTGTCGTTCTCGTTCTGCGCGTGGCGGAAGTTCTGGCGGAAGGTGAAGTTCTCGTTGAACTTGTGCTCGAACAGCCAGCCCAAGGTCTTGCGCTCGCTGTCGTAGTAGTCGCCGGGTTCGCCGATGAAACGGCTGGTCGGCAGGCGGCCGTTGGGGTTCGGCAACAGCGTGCCCTCCCACGGCAAGAACTGCGAAGTCGTGCCGCTCTTGTCCTTCTGATAGAGGCCCTGCAGCGTAAGCGAGGTGGCGGCGTTCGGGCGCCAGGTCAGCGAGGGCGCGATCAACCGGCGGTCGTCCGGCACGAAATCGACCTGGGTGTCCGCCTCGCGCGCGACTGCGATCAGGCGGTACGACCATTGGCCGTCGGCCGTCAGCGGACCGGTCAGGTCGGCCTGGAGCTGGCGCCGGTTCCAGCTGCCCAGCTGCACGCCCACCTCACGCTGGGTCTCCTGCAGCGGCCGCTTGCTCACCATGTTGACGATGCCGGCCGCGGTGCCCGACCCGAACAGCATGCCCGACGGCCCGCGCAGCACTTCGAGGCGCTCCAGCATGTATGGCTCGGTGCGGGTGGTGCTGGTGTAGTAGCCGTACGCCTGGCGCAGGCCGTCGAGGTAGACGTCGGGGTAGGCGCCGCGCACGCGGAACGAGTCGGTGCGCGCATCGAGGCCGTAGGCGTCCGAACGGACGCCGGCCGCATAGGTGAGCGCGTCCTGCAGGTTGGTGGCGCCCTGGTCGACGATCTGGTCGCGCGTGACCACCGTCACCGCCTGCGGCGTCTCCGCGAGCGGGGTGTCGGTCTTGGTCGCGGTGGCGGCGTTCTTCGCGCGGTAACCGATCACCGGGGTGGTGGCAGTCTCCTTCTCCGCGTTCGCGTCGACGCGCACCTCGGGCAGCGCGCCGCCGCTGCCCACTTGCGCAAACACCGTCGATGAAGCGGTCATCGCCAAATACCCCGCCAGAAGCGATGCGGCCTTGCGCCGCGCGGAAAAGCTGGAAGTCAATTCTCCGTCCCGAAATCTTGTTGAGAGTGATTCGCATTCTAGTAGGTGATTGTTCTACTTTGAAACCATTACCCCTTGATTTGGTGCGCCTCTTCAATCCCTTCGCCAACGGGCACGGGCACCTGGCCGCGCGCTGGCTAAGGATCTTCTTCACCGGCGGCGGCCGAGCCGCCGCCGACATCGACGTCTTTGTTCAGCCGCAGCTCACAGGGGGATCTGCGTCGTCGAGAGCACCTGCTTGAGCACGATGAAGGAGCGAATCTGCCGCACGCCGGGCAGATACAGCAGTTGCTCGGCGTGCAGCCGGTTGAAGCTCTCGCCGTCGCGCGTGCGCACGAGCATGAAGTAGTCGAACTCGCCGGTCACGACATGGCATTCCATGCAGCCGGAGATCTTGGCCGCCGCCTTCTCGAAGGCGCTGAAGGACTCCGGCGTCGAGCGATCGAGCACCACGCCGATCATCACCAGCATGCCGGCGCCGAGCGCCTGGGGATTGAGCAGCGCCACCGTCGCATCGATCAGCCCGGCGCGCTTGAGGCGGTCGACCCGGCGCAGGCAGGCCGGCGGGCTCAGGTGGACTTTGTCGGCCAGCGCCACGTTGGAGATGGACGCGTCGGTTTGCAGGGCCCGCAGGATCGCCTTGTCGGTGCGATCGAGCGCGGGCGGGGGTGCGGCAGGCGCCTCAGGGTGGGCACGAACTTTTGTTGCGCGGGAGGTGGCCATTGTGCAATTCGAGGCTTCATGATTGGATCTTCGATGCTCGATCGTGCGTGAATGCTTCGATATTCGCAACCCTGTGAAGGCGCCTTTTTCCTACGATGCAGTCGTCACCACATCGAGGATCACCGCCATGCAACTCAATCGTTTCGCCCGCCATCCCCTGACCTTCGGCCCGACGCCGATCCAGCCGCTGAAGCGCCTGAGCGCGCACCTGGGCGGAAAGGTCGAGCTCTACGCCAAGCGCGAGGATTGCAACAGCGGCCTCGCCTTCGGCGGCAACAAGACGCGCAAGCTGGAGTACCTGATTCCCGAGGCGCTCGCGCAGGGCTGCGACACGCTGGTGTCCATCGGCGGCATCCAGTCCAACCAGACGCGCCAGGTCGCCGCCGTCGCCGCCCACCTCGGCATGAAGTGCGTGCTGGTGCAGGAGAACTGGGTCAACTACTCGGACGCCGTCTACGACCGCGTGGGCAACATCGAGATGTCGCGCATCCTGGGCGCCGACGTGCGACTGGACGCGGCCGGCTTCGACATCGGCATCCGGCCGAGCTGGGAACAGGCCATGGAGGACGTGCGCCGCGCGGGCGGCAAGCCCTTCCCCATCCCCGCGGGCTGCTCCGAGCATCCCTACGGCGGCCTGGGTTTCGTCGGCTTCGCCGAGGAGGTGCGCGAGCAGGAGGCCGCGCTCGGCTTCAAGTTCGACTACGTCGTGGTCTGCTCCGTCACCGGCAGCACGCAGGCCGGCATGGTGGTGGGCTTCGCAGCCGACGGCCGCGCGCAGCGGGTCATCGGCATCGACGCATCCGCAAAGCCCGAGCAGACGCGCGAGCAGATCCTGCGCATCGCGCGCAACACCGCCGCGCTGGTGGAACTCGGCCAGGACATCAAGGACGAGGACGTGGTGCTCGACACCCGTTACGGCGGGCCCGAATACGGGCTGCCGAACGAGGGCACGCTGGAAGCCATCCGCCTGTGCGCGCGCCAGGAAGGCATGCTGACCGACCCGGTGTACGAGGGCAAGTCCATGCACGGGATGATCGACAAGGTGCGCCGCGGGGAGTTCGAGCCGGGCTCGAAGGTGCTCTATGCGCACCTGGGCGGCGTGCCGGCGCTCAACGCCTACAGCTTCTTGTTCCGCAACGGCTGAGCGGCGCACACTCGCCGCCGGGCGAGGCGTGCGATCAGGCCATCACGGCGCTAGCGCCTGCGCGGAGCACCGACCAGCACGAAGAGCATCGTCGCCGGCCGGTCGGACAGGTTGCGCCACGCATGCCGGTTGCCATGCTGCACGACCACATCGTGGCGGCGCAGCGGCACCTGCACGCCATCGTCGAGCTCCAGAGTGATCTCGCCGTCCAGCACGACGTCGTAGTCGATGCTGTCGGTGGTGTGCATGCCCGGGTGCTCGGGCTCGAACTTCTCGGCCAGGCCCGGAATCCGCTGCGCGAATTCGGCGCCGAACGCGGCCGCGTCGAACTCGGCACGCATCATCACGGCGTCGGGCGGGAACACGACGATCATCAGCCGCGTGCCGCCGGCACCGGGCACGAAGCCCACGTCCACGCTGCGATCGGCCGGCCCGCCGGCGCCGACGGTATCGGAAGCCTCGGTCGCCCACAGGAGCGCGTTGGCGAAGCCCGGCACGGTCTCGAACGCGCCTGCACGCGGTGCCGGCCCGTCCGACATCACGACCGCCTTGCCGTCAGCGCCAGTACCCGTTACCACGCGTCGGATTTTCATGGTGGGCCTCGCTCAGGGGTTGATGACGAAGTTGCTGAAGCCGCCGTTGCGCGTCGCGATGCCCGAAATCGCCTCGTTCACGCGGTCCAGGGGATGGCAGACATGCTCGAAGACCGACAGGTCCAGCGTGCCGGCTTCGGCCATGTCGGCCATGTCCTGGCCTTCGCCCGCGGTGAACCAGGCCGAGCCCTCGATGCTCTGCTGCTCGTCCATCATGGTGTGCAGGTCCATCCCGACCATGCCGGCGATGGCCCCGATGTTGAAGGCGCGGCCGCCGCGCTTGAGCGCACGGATGCCCTGCTGCATCGTCTCGTGCGGCGCTCCCGGGCCCAGCGCGTCGATGAAGGCGTCCACACCGAGGCCATCGGTGCGCGCCTTGGCCCAGGCGTCGATGGCTTCGCCGTTCGCGTTCGAGAACACCTCGATGCGATCCGGCGCCAGTGCCTTCACGCGCTCCAGCAGCGCCTGGTTGCGCCCCGTGCCGAGGATGCGCGTCGCACCCATGGCCAGGCCGAACAACGCGCCGCCGATGCCCAGCGTGCCGCTGATGCCGTTGATCAGCACGCTGCGGCCCGGCCCCACCTTCGCCTTGCGCATGGCCGAGTACATCGTGCCCAGGTAGCCGAAGCGCGCCGCCTGGTTGAAGCTGACGTTGTCGGGCAGCTTCACCAGCGCGTACTGCGGCGCGATCATGTACTCGCAGAGGCCGCCGTACGGGTAGTTCTTGTAGAGCTTGAGGGAGTTCTGCGAGAAGCCGAAGTAGCCGCTGAAGGCGTAGTGCGTGCAGTTGATCAGGTCGCCGTTGCGGCAGGCGCGGCAGCCGCCGCAGTAGAGGCTCGGATTCACGTACACGCGGTCGCCGGGCTTCCAGGTATGCACGTGCGAGCCGACCGCCGTCACCTCGCCTGCCGGGTCCAGCCCGAAAATCGCGGGCAGCGGCGGCAGCGGCAGTTCGGGGAACCAGGTGGTCCAATTCGCCAGGATGTTGCCGAGGTTCGGCACGATGCCGCAGGCATGCACCCGCACCTGCACGTCGTTGGCGGCCGGCTGTGGAATGGGCAGCTGCTCGATCTCCATCGGGGCGCCGACCTTGTGCAGTCGCGCGGCTTTCATCATCGGCATGGATGTCTCCTTGAATGCATAACTTTGATTTTGTGCATTTTTCAGCAGTGACCCCCGGCCGACATCCGGAGGAACCCTTGGTGCGCAAATTATTATTTTTATGCACAATTTGTCCTTTCTGCATTCGGAGAGCATCCCATGAATCCCATCCCGGGCCCGCCTGTGGAGGTGGCCATCGTCGGCTTCGGCCCGGTCGGCGCCACGCTGGCGGCACTGCTGGGCCGGCGCGGCCGGCGCGTGGCCGTGTTCGACAAGTCGGAGCAGGTCTATCCGCTGCCGCGGGCCTTCGCCCTGGACCACGAGGCGATGCGCACCTTTCAGGAGATCGGCATCGCAGGGGCCCTGGCGCCGCACATGACGCCCTACCGCCCCACGATCTACCAGGGCGCAGATGGCGAGCCGATCCAGCACTTCGACATGGGGCCCTCGCCCTATCCGCTGGCCTGGGCGCCGTCCTATACCTTCAACCAGCCGGCCCTCGAAGGCTCGCTGCGTCGTGCGGTGGGGCTGATGCCCTCCGTGTCGGTGCACCTGGGCCATGAAGTCGGCTCGCTGGAGAACGTCGGCGACCAGGTACGGCTGTCCGTGCGCGCGCCTGACGGCAGCTCGGGCGAGGTCCGCGCACGCTACGTGATCGCCTGCGACGGCGGCACCAGCCCCATTCGCAAGCAGCTCGGCCTGCAGCTCAAGAGTCTGGACTTCGACGAGCCCTGGGTGGTGATCGACATGCACATCGACGAGCACGTGCTCGAGCGACTGCCTGCCACCAACATCCAGTACTGCAACCCGACCCGGCCCTGCACCTACGTGGTGGGGCCCGGCACGCACCGGCGCTGGGAGTTCCTGCTGCTGCCGCACGAGACGGGGCAGCGCGACATGCCGCACGAAGCGATCTGGAAGCTGCTGGCGCCCTGGCTGGCCCCGCACGAGGCGCGGATCTGGCGCGCGGCGACTTATCGCTTCCACGCCGTGGTCCTCGACGCCTGGCGCCGGGGCCACGTGCTGCTCGCCGGCGATGCGGCGCACCAGATGCCGCCCTTCCTCGCCCAGGGCATGTGCCAGGGCCTGCGCGACGCGACCAACCTGGCCTGGAAGCTGGACTGGGTGCTGCGCGGCGAAGCCCCCGAGTCGCTGCTGGACAGCTACGGCATGGAGCGCGGCCCGCAGGTCGAGGAAACCACCCGCACCGTCAAGCGGCTGGGCCAGATCATCTGCGAGCGCGATCCTTCGCGCGCCGCGGAGCGCGACGAGGGCCTGCGGGCGCAGCAAGGCGGCGAGGTGCGGGTGCAGCTGCGGCAAAGCCTGCTGCCCGGCGTGCGCCACGGCCTGGTCGAGACCGGCCAGGACGCTGCCGGGACGCCGTTCCCGCAGGCGGTGGGCAAGGTTGGCGGCCATGGCGCGGCTGAAATGATGGACGACCTGCTGCCCCGGGGCTTCCTGCTGTTCCTGCGCGAGACACCCGAGCCGGCTCAGCTCCAGGCGCTGCGAAGCGGCCTGGAAGCACTCGATGCGAGGGCGATCTGCCTGCATGGCGCCACCGACGTCGAGGGCCTGCTCGGCCTGGCCGAAGCTGACGGCGTGCTCGCCCGCTGGTTCGCGGCCCAAGGGTGCGGCGCGGCGCTGGTGCGTCCCGATCACATCGTCTACGGGGTGGCTGCGGATGCCGGCGGCGCCGCGGAGCTGCTCGAGCGGGCGCGCCGGGCGGCTGGCTTGCAAGCGCCCTGTTCGCTGCCGGCCGACGCCGCTTCGGCTTAGGAAGCGAGCGGGTCTTTTTCGGCGTACTCGCGGTCGAGCAGGGCGCCGGTCGCCTTGAACCAGCAGATCGAGTCGTGGGCGGCGACGACCGCCAGCTTGACCTGCTCGGACGCAGCCGGGTCGGCCAAAGCCGCCCACTTGGCGCTGTCGGCCGCCTGTTCGAGCTCGAATACGGCCTCGCGTTGACCGGGGGCAGCATCGCTTTCCAATGCCGGCCGCGTCTTCGCGAACTTCCGGCGAAACTCCCCGACAACCGCCAGGAGAACCGGCGATGCCATGCCGCCCGGCGCCAGTGCAGCTTCCGCGGCGGTCAAGCGCCTGTCGAGTTGGAGGCAAACCTGTTGCGCAATCGTCGTCGTCATGAGGGTCTCCCGTAACGCCCAAAAAAACGCCTCGGCCCACCCTGCCAAAGTTAGGTGGTGGGTTCACGAATGTCCAGTGCCGTCCGGTGCCGGCTCCTCAGGAATCGACAGCTTGCGAGCTCGCCGCACACTCGCCCCGCTTGAAAGCGTCAGAATTGCCCTTATGATTAGCACTCGCTGAAGAGGAGTGCTAACAGCCCCGCTTCCAGTGGCTGGGCAGGCGGCCATCAGGCCGCAGCCCGAAACAGAACCCCGTTTCTTATCCAGGAGATGCAATGAAACTTCGTCCTTTGCACGATCGCGTGATCGTCAAGCGCATTGAAAGCGAAACCAAGACTGCCTCGGGCATCGTGATCCCCGACAACGCCGCCGAGAAGCCCGACCAGGGCGAAGTGCTTGCCGTCGGTCCTGGCAAGAAGACCGACAAGGGCGAGCTGGCCGCCATGAGCGTCAAGGTCGGCGACCGCGTTCTGTTCGGCAAGTACAGCGGCCAGACCGTCAAGGTCGATGGTGACGAGCTGCTGGTCATGAAGGAAGACGACCTGTTCGCGGTCGTTGAAGCGAAGTGACTTTGCGGGACAGACCAGGCGAGCGCCACGCGATCGCTGCTCTGTCCCCGACTGACTGGATCATCATTTTTTTCGGAGAAATCTCATGGCAGCAAAAGACGTAGTCTTCGGCGGCGAAGCCCGCGCACGCATGGTCGAAGGCGTGAACATCCTGGCCAACGCGGTCAAGGTGACCCTGGGCCCCAAGGGCCGCAACGTGGTGCTCGAGCGCTCCTTCGGCGCCCCCACCGTGACCAAGGACGGCGTGTCGGTCGCCAAGGAAATCGAGCTCAAGGACAAGCTCCAGAACATGGGCGCCCAGCTCGTGAAGGAAGTGGCTTCCAAGACCTCGGACAACGCCGGCGACGGCACCACCACCGCGACCGTGCTGGCCCAGGCCATCGTTCGCGAAGGCTTCAAGTACGTGGCCGCGGGCATGAACCCGATGGACCTGAAGCGCGGCATCGACAAGGCGGTCACCGCCCTGGTCGAAGAGCTGAAGAAGGCCTCCAAGGCCACCACCACCTCGAAAGAAATCGCGCAAGTCGGCTCGATCTCGGCCAACAGCGACGAGACCATCGGCAAGATCATCGCTGACGCGATGGACAAGGTCGGCAAGGAAGGCGTGATCACCGTCGAAGACGGCAAGTCGCTCGACAGCGAGCTGGAAGTCGTCGAAGGCATGCAGTTCGACCGCGGCTACCTGTCGCCCTACTTCATCAACAACCCCGAAAAGCAGAGCGCGATCCTCGAGAACCCGTTCGTGCTGCTGTTCGACAAGAAGATCAGCAACATCCGCGACCTGCTGCCCACGCTGGAGCAAGTGGCCAAGGCCGGCCGCCCGCTGCTGATCATCGCGGAAGAAGTCGAAGGCGAAGCCCTGGCGACGCTGGTGGTGAACACCATCCGCGGCATCCTGAAGGTCGTGGCCGTCAAGGCGCCCGGCTTCGGCGACCGCCGCAAGGCCATGCTGGAAGACATCGCCATCCTGACGGGCGGCAAGGTCATCGCCGAAGAAGTGGGCCTGACGCTCGAGAAGGTGACGCTGGCTGACCTCGGCCAGGCCAAGCGCATCGAAGTGGGCAAGGAAAACACCATCATCATCGACGGCGCCGGCGCTGCAGGCGACATCGAAGCCCGCGTGAAGCAGATCCGCGTGCAGATCGAGGAAGCCACCAGCGACTACGACCGCGAGAAGCTGCAAGAGCGCGTGGCCAAGCTGGCCGGCGGCGTGGCGGTGATCAAGGTCGGTGCCGCCACCGAAGTCGAGATGAAGGAAAAGAAGGCCCGCGTCGAAGACGCCCTGCACGCCACCCGCGCGGCAGTGGAAGAAGGCGTGGTGGCCGGCGGCGGCGTGGCGCTGCTGCGCGCCAAGCAGGCTCTGGCCGACAAGGTCAAGGGCGACAACGCCGACCAGGACGCCGGCATCCGCCTGGTGCTCAAGGCCATCGAAGCGCCGCTGCGCGAGATCGTGTTCAACGCCGGCGGCGAAGCCAGCGTGGTGGTGAACGCGGTGCTGGCCGGCAAGGGCAACTACGGCTTCAATGCGCAGAACGACACCTACGGCGACATGCTCGAGATGGGCATCCTGGACCCGACCAAGGTGACCCGCACCGCGCTGCAGAACGCCGCTTCCGTGTCTTCGCTGCTGCTGACGACCGAAGCCATGGTCGCCGAAGCGCCGAAGGACGAGGCGCCTGCCGGCGGCGGCATGCCCGACATGGGCGGCATGGGTGGCATGGGCGGCATGGGCATGTAATCCCGCCCGGCCTCGCGCCAACAAAAAACCCCGCGGTGCGAGCCGCGGGGTTTTTTTGTTTGGGGCAGTTGAAGGCCTTGGCCTCAGGCGGCAGCGAGCGGCGGTGCGCCGTACTCGTTGCCCTCGGGCTGACTCGGCTGCACCGCGAAGTACAGCAGCACCAGGTTGACCAGCGGGATCAGGCCCAGCAGCAGCCACCAGCCGCTTTTGCCGATGTCGTGCAGGCGGCGCGCCCCTGCCGCCAGCATCGGCAGCAGGAAGGCAAGGACGACGAGTCCGTAGACGACCTGGTGGATGAAGCCGGCCACGATCGCGACGATCACATAGGCCAGCACGAACCACCAGTACTCGGACCGCGAGGCGCGGCCGCTGAAGTCCACGTACTTGCTGAAGCAGGTCTTGACGGCTTCTTGAAAATTCATCGAACAGCTCCTCTTGATAGTTCCCACGGGAAAACTCCCGCGGCCATCATAAAGGGCGGTCCGCCGGCTTTTGATGACGACGTGAGGCTCAGCGCAGCCGGGCCAGCAGGCCGGCGGTGGAAGCATCCAGCCCTGCGGTGTCACCCGAAGCCAGGCGCGGCTCGATGTCCTTGGCCAGCACCTTGCCGAGCTCCACGCCCCATTGGTCGAAGCTGTTGATGCCCCACAGCGCGCCGCTGGTGAACACCCGGTGCTCGTACATCGCGAGGAAGGCACCCAGGGCCTCGGGGTTCAGCTGGTCGAAGACGAAGAAGCTGCTCGGCCGGTTGCCCGGGAAGTTGCGGTGGCCGCCTGCGTCCCGCTTGCCGACCATCAGGGCCTGAGCCTGCGCGAGCGCATTCGACAGCAGCTTGGGGTGATGGCCTTCCAGGTCGTGCGCGGGCTCGCGCACTGCAATGAACTCCAGCGGAATCACGTCCGTGCCCTGGTGCAGCATCTGGAAATAGGCATGCTGCCCGTTGGTGCCGGGCTCGCCCCACAGCACCGGCGAGGTGCCCAGCGGCAGCGCAGCGCCGCTCGCGTCGACCTGCTTGCCGTTGCTCTCCATCTCGAGTTGCTGCAGGTAGGCCGGCAGGCGCTGCAACGCGCTGTGGTACGGCGCGATACCGCGGCTGGTGAAGCGGTGGAAGTTGCGATACCAGACGTCGAGCAGCCCCAGACGCACAGGCAGGTTCTGCGCCAGCGGCGCATTGCGGAAATGCTCGTCCATCGCATGGGCGCCGGCCAGCAGGCGGCGAAAGCCCTCGGGGCCGATGGCCAGCGCGATCGGCAGCCCGATGGAGGACCACAGCGAATAGCGCCCGCCCACCCAGTCCCAGAAGCCGAAGGTGGTCTCGATGCCGAAGGCGCGCGCCGCCTCGACGTTGGTGGTGAGCGCGGCGAAATGGTGGGCGATGTCGACGTTGCCGGACTGCTCGAACCAGCGCTTGGCCGAGTGCGCGTTGGCCATGGTCTCCGCCGTGGTGAAGGTCTTGGAGGCGACCAGGAACAGCGTGTGCTCGGGCGCCAGGCCGCGCAGCACCCCGGCGAGTTCGTGGCCGTCGACATTGGAGACGAAATGGAAGCGCTTGCCCGGTGCCACGTAGGCATCGAGGGCGCGCACCACCATCTGGGGCCCCAGGTCCGAGCCGCCGATGCCGATGTTGACGACGTCGGTGATGGTGTGGTCGGCGCGCACCCGCTCTGCATAGGCCAGCATGGCGTCGAGCGTGGCATGCACCTGGGCCAGCTCGCCCGCCAGCGAGGACGGCACGGTCATCGAGGCCGGCGCACGCAGCAGCGTATGGAGCACGGCGCGGTCCTCGGTCGCATTGATGTGCTCGCCGGCGAACATGGCGGCGCGATGCGCCTCGAGGCCGGCCTCGCGCGCCAGCGCCAGCAGCAGTTCCTCGGTCTTCGCGTCGATCAGGTTCTTGGACAGGTCGGCGAAGAGGTGCGGCGCCGGTTGGCTGAAGGCGCCGAAGCGCTGCGGATCGGCGGCAAAAGCCTCGCGCAGGTCGAAGCTGCGGCCGGCCTTGTCGTAATGCGCCTGGAGCCGGCCCCACGCCGGCGTGCGATCGCAGCGGGTTCGTGTCATGCGACCTCCTCCATCAGTTTTTCCAGCTTGACCGCGTCGGCCGCGAAGGCGCGAATGCCCTCGGCGAGCTTCTCGGTGGCCATCGCATCCTCGTTGAGGGCGAAGCGGAAGGCCGGCTCATCCAGCACCAGCTTCGGGATGTCGAGTGCCCGCGCCGCGTCCGCGTCCAGCGCGTGCGCCAGCGGCACTTCGCTGGCGGCGAGCTCGCCCAGCAGCTCGGGACTGATGGTCAGCAGATCGCAGCCCGCCAGCGCTGCAATCTGGCCC
>DATFFA010000098.1:0-12994 GCA_035250605.1 Variovorax sp.
GTTCCACTGGTGGTACGGGCAGGTGAAGCCGCCGTCCTTGCGGTTGCCGTGCCGCTCGCGGCAGAACTGCATGCCGCGATGGGCGCAGACGTTCTCGATGACGTTGATGCGGCCCTCGGCATCGCGCACCATGATCACGGAGCGCTCGCCGATCACGGTGCGCTTGAAGTCGCCGGCGTCCGGGATTTCGGCCTCCAGGCCGACGTAGCACCAGTGGCCGCGGTAGAAGAAGCGCTCGAGCTCCCGGCGATGCTGATCGGCCTCGGTGTAGGCCATGAACGGTATGCGGCTGGTGCCCTGGCCTTCCCAATGGATCTGCTTGGGAAAGACGGCCGTTGCGTCATCCATGTCTCGTCTCCTGTGTGCTGTCGCGCGTCGTGGGGTACTCGGGATCATCGCGATTCCCCTCTCATCGATCAATAGAATGTGGGCAATAGTGCAGATTGATTTCGTGAATGTGGGACGGGCATGGAGCTCAAGGACATCGACCTCAACCTGCTGGTTGTTTTCAACCAGCTGCTCATCGACCGCAGGGTCTCGAAGGTGGCCGAGAACCTGGGGCTGTCGCAGCCCGGCGTGAGCAATGCGCTGGCACGGCTGCGCAAGCTCACCGACGACCCCCTGTTCCTGCGAACGCCCAAGGGCATGGAGCCGACGCCTTTCGCCGAGCAGCTGGCCGAGCCGACCGCGCGCGCCTTGCAGGTCATCCACGCCGCGATCAATCAGCAAGCCTCGTTCGACCCGGCGACGTCGACGCGCGCCTTTACCATCGGCATGACGGACATCGGGGAGATCTACTTCCTGCCCAAGCTCATGAAGGAGCTGGCGCGCATTGCGCCCCGTGTCTCGCTCAGCACGGTTCGCAACACGGCGGTCAATCTCCGCGACGAGATGGAAGCGGGCCACGTGAGCCTCGCCATCGGCCTGCTGCCGCAGCTGAAGGTCGGCTACTTCGAGCGCCGGCTCTTCAAGCAGCACTACGTCTGCATGTTCCGGCGCGGCCATGCGCTCGACAAGCGGGAAATATCGCTTCGCGAATTCTCGGCCGCCGAGCATGTCATCGTGGTCTCGGAGGGCACGGGCCACGGAAGGGCGGACGAACTTCTACGCCGCCGGAGCATTGCCCGCAAGATCGTCCTCACCGTGCCGCACTACGTCGCGGTGGGGCACATCCTGCACGACTCCGACCTGGTGGCCACCGTTCCGGAGCGGCTCGCCCAGGCCCTGGCGGAGCCTTTCGGCTTGTCCTACGTGCGCCACCCGGCCAAGCTGCCCGAGATCGCGATCGACCTGTTCTGGCACGGCCGCTACAACAAGGATCCCGCGAACGCCTGGCTGCGCTCGCTGATCATCCGCCTTCACGGGGAAGGCGAGCCCGGTTGAGCGCCGCGGCCCACCGGGCACTTCTCGCTCAGGAGCCGATGACCTGGGGGTCTCCGTTCGCACCCAGGTGCTGGCGCACCTGCTGCGCCAGCGAGCCGAAGATCGTGCCGGCCAGGCCGGGCTCGTCGCGGCCGAAGACGATGCGGGTGCAGCCGTGGTCGCGAGCGGCCGCGGCGATCGTCTCGGCCGTGCGTCCCACCAGCACGGTGCTGGTGTAGGGAACGCCGGCCAGGTCGAGCAGCTTCTGCGCGTACTGCAGATCCTCGGCGCCCGCATCCAGCTGCAGCGCGAGCAGCTCGCGCGGGTCGAAGAGCATCGCGACATGACCCGAGACCTTGGGCTGCACGCGCAGCAGGCGAATGCTCACCCGCTCGCTGCGGCGCATGCGCAGCACCTGTTCGATGGCCGAGCGCGTTCGAGCGGGCTGGTCCGGGTCGATGGGAACCAGGATGCGCGTCATGCGGGCACCCTCAGACGGCGGGTTGCTTCTTGGTCGCCGCCTGCAGCCGCTCGCGGCGCTGTTCGCTGCGCAGGCCCAGCCACTTGCCGATCGCCACCACGAACATGGCGCCGAGCGCAGGCACCGCGGTGTGCAGCGTGTGACGCTCGGCGGCCCAGCCGGCGATGGCCGGATCGGAGATCGCCATTTCGCCGGCCACCCAGCCCAGCAGGGCGGCACCGAGCACGATGATGACCGGGAAGCGATCCATCAGCTTCAGGATCAGGGTGCTGCCGAAGATGATCAGGGGAATGCTGATCACCAGACCGAAGACGAGCAGCGGCACGTTGCCCTTCGCTGCGGCAGCGACGCCGACCACGTTGTCCAGGCTCATGACCAGGTCGGCCAGCACGATGGTCTTGATGGCGGCCGCCAGGCCGGCGTGGCCTTCGATGCCTTCCTCCTCGTCCTCGCCCTGGAGCAGGCCCACGCCGATCCAGAGCAGCAGCGCTGCGCCCACCAGCTTGAGGTAGGGCAGGGTCAGCAGATAGACGGCGAAGAAGGTGAGGATCACGCGCAGCACGATGGCGCCGACGCTGCCGAACACGATCGCCTTCTTCTGCTGGGCGGGCGGCAGCGAGCGCGAGGCCATCGCGATCACGACGGCGTTGTCGCCGCTCAGGACGATGTTGATCAGGATGATCTGCGACAGGGCGATCCAGAACTCGGGACTCGACAAAAACGACACGGTGTCTCCTTGGTGGGGGGTCGAAACCACTGCGGTTTCGCCGCCTTCGAGCGTAGAGACCTGTCCTGTCACCTTTCTGCCGGCCGGCTGACAGCCGGATGTCCGCAAGCTGTCGGCAAGCTGACAGAGCGCGCCCGCGCCGATCAACCGGCGCGCAAGGGGAAGAAGACGCTGAAGGTGTTGCCCACGCCGTCGGCGTCTTCCTCCAGCGTGATGCGCGCGCCGTGCAGGGTGGCGATCTCGCTGACGATGGCGAGGCCGAGGCCGCTGCCATCCTCCTGCGTCCCGAGCAGGCGGTGAAAGCGCTCGAAGATGCGCGCGCGTTCCTCGACGGGAATGCGGGGGCCGTCGTCGCTGATCGCCAGGCGGCACTGGTCGCTTCCGATCTGGCCGGCCTGCACGGTGACGCGGCCGCCCGGCTGGCTGTAGCGGATCGCGTTGTCGATGAGGTTGTTGACCAGCTCGCGCAGGCGGTCCCGGTCGGCGTCGATCGTCAGCGGATGATCGGCACCTTCGAAGCCCAGGTCGATGTTGCGCTTGATCGCCTGCGGCGCCCACTCCATGCTCACCTCCAGGGCGTGGGCATTCAGGTCCAGCGGCTGCAGCTGCATGGAGTCGAGCGCGCCGGGCTCGTTGCGGGCCAGCGAAAGCAGCTGGCGCACCAGCCTCGACAGCCGGTCGGCGCTCAGGTAGAGCTGCGCGAGCGAATGGCGCACCCGCTGCGGATCGCTCTCCCGCAGCGCCAGCTCGATCTGGGCCTTCAGCCCGCTGACCGGCGTCTTCAGCTGGTGCGCGGCATCGGCCACGAAGCGGTTCTGGAAATCGAAGGTGCGCCCCAGGCGTGCCATCAGCTCGTTGACCTCGTCCACCAGCGGCCGCACCTCGCCCGGAACATCGTGGGTGTCGATCGGGCTCAGGTCCAGGTGCGAGCGGTCCGACACGGCACGCCGCAGCCGCTGCAGCGGCTCGAGCCCGCGCGAAACCCCGAACCAGACCACGGCCGTCGCCATGACGATCAGCAGCAGCTGCGGCAGCACCACGCTGGCCACCATCTCCCAGGCCAGGCGCTCCCGCTTGTTGAGCGTCTCGGCCACCTGCACCAGGACCATCGGCGGCCCGGCGTCCGGGCCGATGGGCATCGAGGCCGCCATCATCCGCACCGGCTCGCCGCGCACCGTGTCGCCGTAGAAGTCCGGCCTGGCGGGCTTGCCCGTGCGCGGCGCAGGCAGCTGCGGGTCGCCGCCCAGATCGGTGCCGTCGCCGCCGAGAACCCGAAAGAAGAGCCGGTCTTCCTGATCCACGACCAGGATGTTGGCCGCGGCCTCCGAGAGCTCGAGCCGGGGCCGCGTTCCGTCGAGCTTCACATGCAGCGCGATCTCGCGTCCGATCTCGTGCAGCGCGCGGTCGTAGGCGAGGTTGGAGAAGCGCCACGAGCTCCAGTAGGCGGCGGCGGTATCGAGCACCAGCAGCACGGCCAGCGGCCCGAGCAGCCACGCCAGCAGCTTGCGCTGCAGCCGGGGCTCAGACCTGCGCATCGCTGCTGTCGATCAGGTAGCCCATGCCGCGCACGGTGCGGATCTCGCAGCCGAGCGGCTCCAGCTTCTTGCGCAGCCTGTAGACATTGACTTCGATCGCGTTGTCGCCGACCTCGTCGCCCCATCCATAGAGATGGTTGACCATCTGCTCCTTGCTGACGACCCGCCCCGCGCGCATCAGCAGCAGTTCGAGCAGCGCGAGCTCGCGCGGCGACAGTTCCAGCGGCCGTTTGTCATAGAACACGCGGCGGCCCACGGTGTCGAAGCGCAGCCGGCCATGCTCGAGGTGAGGCGTGGACTGGGTACTGCGGCGCAGCAGCGCCCGCACGCGCGCCTCGAGCTCCGGCAGGTCGAAGGGCTTGGCGAGGTAGTCGTCGGCCCCCAGGTCGAGCCCGCGAACGCGGTCTGCGAGCGTGTCGAAGGCGGTGAGCATCAGCACCGGCATGGTGGACTTGCGTGCCCGCAGGCGCTTGAGCACCTCCAGACCGCTCAAGCCCGGCAAGCCGATGTCCAGCACGGCAAGGTCATGGCTGCCGGCGGCCAGGGCGTGGTCGGCCTCCTCGCCGGTGGAGACGACGTCGACGGCATGGGCGGACTGCACCAGCGCCCGCGACAGCGCGTCGGCCAGCACCCGGTCGTCCTCGACGAGCAATATCCGCATTGAATTCCTGACTGCGTGTCTCCTTGCCGATGCTAACCCCAAGTCTCGCGCGCCCTCGGGGCTTTCAGATCACCCGGTCGCGCCGGAGCTTGTCCAGTTCATCGGCGGGAATGCCCAATGCGCCGTAGACCTCCGCGTTGTGTTCGCCCGCCGCCGGCCCGGTGCGCGGCGCAGCGGGTTGGAAGCCCGAGAAGCGCGGCACGATCATCGGCGCCGGCAGCGAACCCAGGTCCGGGTCGGGCAGGCGGATGATGGCTTCGCGGGCAATGAAGTGCGGATCGGCGATCACGTCATCGACCGCGTAGACCTTGCTGAAGGGCACGCCCCCGCGGGTCAGGGCCTCGGACAATTCGGCCAGCGTCCGGGACGCGCACCACGCCGCGACGATGGCGTCGATCTCGTCGATGTTGCGAACCCGGTCCGGCGTGGTGGCGAAGCGCGGATCGTCCGCAAGCGCGGGCTGCTCCATGGCTTGGCAGATGCGCTTGAAGATGGGCTCGGAAGACCCCACCAGCGTCACCCATTGGTCGTCGGCGGTGCGGTACATGTTGGAGGGTGCGGTGTAGGTGGCGCGGCTGCCGGAGCGGCTGCGCGACTGCCCCAGCAGCTCGTGCTCGACCGGCAGCGCCTCCAGCAAGCGGAACATCGCCTCGGTCGCCGCGAGGTCGATCTCTCGGCCCGGCGCCTCGGGGTGGCGGTGCCGTTCCGCGATCGCAGCGGCGATGGAGAAGGCCCCGAACAATCCCGCGATCACGTCCCCGAGCGGGTAGTTCATGTGCTGCGGGCTGCGGCCGCTTTCGCCGGTCAGGTGCGCGAAGCCGCTCATCGCCTCGAAGATGCGGGCGAAGCCCGGCCGCTGCGCATAAGGTCCGGTCTGGCCGAAGCCGGTGACGCGCAGGATGATCAGCTTCGGGTTGACCGACCACAGCGTCGCCGCATCCAGCCCCCACTTGTCGAGCGTGCCGGTGCGGAAGTTCTCGACCAGCACGTCGAAGGACTCGATCAGCCGCAGGAACAGGGCGCGGCCTTCGGCCTTGCGCACGTCGAGCGACACGCCCTTCTTGCCGCGGTTCGAGACCTTCCAGAACAGCGCGTGCTCCGGCGTGGTCGGCGACAGGGAGCGCAGGGGATCGTTGCCCTCCGGCAGCTCCAGCTTGACGACCTCGGCCCCCAGGTCGGCGCACAGGGAGGCCGAGAAGGGCGCCGCGATCACGGTGGCCATGTCGAGGATGCGGATGCCGGCGAGCGGCCCCTGGGCGGTGGGCGTCGGCGCGATGGTGGTGGGGTGTTCGGCGGAAGGCATGGTTCGAAGTCTCGTTGCAGCGATCCATTTGCCGCAACTCGTGTTTCGATATCCTGAACGCGAGCGCTTCCGCTATCGCAGGCCCAGCGCGAACTCGATGCTGTGCGCCAGGGTGACGAGCCGCGGCCCGATTTCCCGGCGCATCTGCGCGAAGCCGCCGCGCCTGGACGCCACCGCGCAGTTCAGCACGAACTGCGTGCCGTCCACCCATCCCTGCAGCGGTACGGCAAAGCCATGGCGGTTGGGCTGCCAGTCGGCGCGTGCGCTGCAGAAGCCGTCGCTCGCCAGTTCCTCGCGCGCCTGGGTCACTGCCGCGGCGTAGCGCTCGAACTCGGCCGGCGCGGCGACCCGTATCTGGTTCAGCAGCGAACGCCGGTCTTCGGCCGTGGCGCGCGCCAGCCAGGCGCGCCCCATCGCGGTGGCCAGCATGGGGATCGGCGCGCCGATGTCGGGCGTCACCACGAAATCCTCGCTGTCGCGCGCGGTCTCGACGTAGACCATGTGGATGCGGTGCCGCAGGCCCAGCGAGACGGCGCCCTCGATGTCGCGCGCCAGCGTTTCCATCATCGGCCGCGCGACCGGGCGGATGCGCATGCTGGCCAGCAGCGGATGGCTCAGCCCCAGCACGGCAGCACCCAGCCGGTACCGGGCCGTGGCAGGGTCCCGTCGCAGGTAGCCCAGCAGCGTCAGCGTGTGCGTCAGGCGGGCCACGGTGGGCCGGGAGAGGCCCGTGCGTTCCGCAAAGTCCTTGTTGGCCAGGCTCGGCTCGCCGGCGTGAAAGCACAGCAGCAGGTCGATGCCGTTGGCGAGCGTCGTGGCGAACTGGCGGTCCTTGTCGTCGCTCTGGTTCACAGGTCGGCCTCCACGCTGCGCGCCAGTTCGACCAGGCGGGGCCCGATGCGCTGCTCGAGCTGCCGCGGTGCGAGCCGCGCGGTGAGCACGCCGCAGTTGAGCACCAGCGTTTCGCCATCCTGAGGGATCAGGATCGGCACGCCGACCGCCTGCACGTCGCTGCGCCACGCCCCGCGCGAAATGCAGAAGCCCTTGCGCTTCAGATCGGCCTGCGCCTGGACCAGCTCGGCTGCGTACAAGCGCCGCTGGCCCGGTTCCGCCGCCTCGATCTGCGCCAGGACTTCTTCGCGCAGCGCCTGCGGCGCCTGCGCGAGCCAGCTGCGGCCCATCGCCGTGGGCAGCATCGGAATGGCCGCTCCGATGTCGGGCCGCCATGCGCTGAGGTCGTGCCCGCGGCTGGTCTCGACGTAGACCATGCGCGTGCGGTCCCGCATGCCCAGCGACACCGAGCCGCCCACTTCGTCGGCCAGCTGCTTCATGCGCGAGCGCGCGACCTGCCGGATGCGCAGGCTGGCCATCAGCGGATAGCCGATCGTGAGCGCCGTGGAGCCCAGGCGATAGCGCCGCAGGTGCGCGTCGAACACCACCAGGCCGCGCGCGGCCAGGGTGTAGGTCAGCCTCGAGATGGTTGCCTTCGACAGGCCCGTGCGCTGCGCGAGCTCCTTGTTGCCGAGCGCGGGTTCGCCGACGGTGAAGCAGTGCAGGACCTGCAGGCCGTGCTGCAGCGTGGTCGCGAAGTCGGGGTCGGGATGGCGGGCAGGGGGCATTTCTGGACAGGCGTTGCGCACGGATGCTACGTCGGGCCGTGCACGCCGGCGAGAGGCGGCGTTCAAGATAGAGAAACTTGGTTTTCCATATGTCATGCCTGTCGGTAGTCTTCGGGGCTTGCAGCGCCCCCGACCCACACACGATTTTCTGGAGACTTCCATGCGCAAGATGTTCCTGATGGCCGCCGCCGGCCTGCTGGCCCTGGCTTCCGCCGTGCACGCCGAGCCGGGCTATCCGACCAAGCCCATCCGCCTCATCGTGCCCTTCGCGCCCGGTGGCTCCACCGACGTTCTCGCCCGGCTGCTCGCCGAGGCCTTGCGTCCCGAGCTGGGGCAGCCGGTCATCGTCGAGAACAAGGCCGGGGCCGGCGGCAACATCGGCGGTGACTTCGTCGCCAAGGCGCCGCCCGACGGCTACACGCTGCTGATCGCCGCTGCGGGCCCGACCGTCATCAACCCCAGCCTCTACGCCAGGATGCCCTACGACCCGGCCAAGGACCTGCGGCCGGTGACCCTGCTGATCCAGGAACCGAACCTGATGGCGATCAACCCGAAGATCCCGGCGATGACGGTGCCCGAGTTCATCGCCTACGCCAAGTCCAGGCCGACCGAGGTCAGCTTCGGCTCGCCGGGCAACGGCAGCCCGGCGCACCTGGCGGGCGAATGGTTCAATCAGCTCACCGGCACCACCATGGTCCACGTTCCGTACAAGGGCACGGGCCCGGCGTTGAACGACCTGATCGCCGGGCAGATCGCGATGATGATCGACAACATGCCGGCGCTGTGGCCCCACGTGCAGTCGGGCAAGCTCCGGGCACTGGCGGTTTCCACCGACAAGCGGGCCACGGCCGCACCCGACCTGCCGACCGTCGCCGAGTCCGGCGTCAAGGGCTTCGCCTTCGGTGCATGGAAGGGCCTGATGGCGCCCGCGGCCACGCCGCCGGAGATCGTCGAGCGCCTGCACGCCGCCGCGACCAAGGCCTTGGCCAAGCCGGACTTCCGCAAGCGCCTGATCGACCTGGGCGCCGAGCCGGTCGGCAACACGCCGGCGCAGTTCGCTGCGGTGATCAAGTCCGAAACAGCCTCGTGGGCCGCGCTGGTCAAGTCCACCGGCACGAAGCTCGACTGATCGAGGAGCCGGACATGCAACGAGATCCCCAAGCCTTCGAGCAATTCCTGGGCAGCCTTCGCCGCTACGTGCGCGAGCGGCTGGTTCCGAACGAGGCGCGCGTGGCCGAGGCCGACGAGGTGCCTGCCGAACTGGTGGCCGACATGGCGGCGCAGGGCCTGTTCGGCTGGTCGATCCCCGAAGCCTACGGCGGCGCGGGCATGACGACCGAAGAGCTGGTGCTGGCCGCGATGGAGCTGTCGCAGTGCTCGGTGGCGTTCCGGGCCCGCGTCGGCACCAACACCGGCATCGGTTCCGAGGCCCTGGTGGCCGATGGCACCGAGGCGCAGAAAAGACGCTACCTCCCCCGGCTCGCCAGCGGCGAGCTCACCGGTGCCTTCGCCCTGACGGAGCCGGAAGCCGGTTCGGACGCCGTGGCGCTGCGCAGCTCGGCGCGGCGCGACGGCGAGCACTACGTGCTGAACGGCACCAAGTGCTTCATCACCAACGCGCCGATCGCGGGCCTGTTCACGGTGATGGCGCGCACCGATCCGGCAGACCTGTCGGCGCGCGGCGTCACGGCCTTCCTGGTCGAGCGCGGGATGCCCGGGCTCAGCACCGGGCCGGCCTACAAGAAGATGGGGCAGGCGGGCTCGCCCGTGTCCGAGGTGCACATGAGCGACTGCATCGTTCCGGCGGAGAACGTCATCGGCGGGCGCGAAGGGCAGGGCTTCAAGACGGCGATGAAGGTGCTGAACAAGCAGCGCATCCACCTGGCGGCCCTGTGCATCGGGCCGGCGATCCGCATGCTGCAGGACGCCGTGGCGTTCGTGTCCACGCGCAAGCAGTTCGGCCAGGCGCTCTCGGGCTTCCAGCTGATCCAGGCGCTGATCGCCGACAGCCAGACCGAGATCCATGCGGCCCGCGCGCTGGTGCTGGACACCGCGCGCAAGCGCGACGAGGGCATCGACGTGACGATGGAGGCGTCGATCTGCAAGTACTTCGCCTCCGAGATGTGCGGCCGCGTGGCCGACCGCTGCGTGCAGATGCTGGGCGGCTACGGCTACATCGCGGATCACGGCATGGAGCGCTTCTACCGCGACGTTCGGCTGTTCCGGCTCTACGAAGGCACGAGCCAGATCCACCAGCTCAACATCGCCAAGCGGACCCTGGCGCAAGCCGGGCATGGCGGCTGAGGCGCCGGCATGTTCGGCTACAGCGATCGGCTTCCGGCCCTGCGCGAGGCGGTGCGGCGCTTCGTCGATGAGGAGGCCATCCCGCGCGAGCGCCCGGCGCTCGCGCACGACCTGGACGCCCTCGAAGCGACGACCCGGCTGTTGCGCGCCAGGGCCAGGGAGGCGGGCATCTACGGGCCGCAGCTCCCGGCGGCCTGGGGCGGCCTGGGCCTGTCCTGGCGCGACCGTTCGGTGATCCTCGAAGAGGCAGGCCGCAGCTTTCTCGCGCCGCTGGCCATGAACTGCGCGCCGCCGGACCAGCCGAACATGATCAACCTGCTGGCCGACGGCTCGCCCGCGCAGCAGCAGCGCTACCTCGCGCCCCTGGCACGCGGCGAGACGAGGTCCTGCTTCGCGATGACCGAACCCGAGCCCGGCGCGGGTTCCGACCCGTCGATGCTGCAGACCGTCGCCGAGCGCCGGCCGGGCGGATGGTCGATCTCCGGCCGCAAGTGGTTCATCAGCGGCGCCGTGGGTGCCTCGTTCGCGCTGGTGCTGGCCAGGACCGGCGAGGGCGCGACGATCTTCATCGTCGATGCCGACAACCCCGGCTATCGCGTGGTGCGCAACATCGCCAGCATCGACGGCTTCCAGATCGGCGGCCACGGCGAAATCGCGCTCGAGGACTGCTTCGTCCGCGACGACGCGGTGCTGGGCGAGGTGGGCCGCGGCTTCGCCTACGCGCAGATCCGGCTCGAACCGGCGCGCCTGTCGCACTGCATGCGGTTCATCGGGCGCGCCTCGCGCGCGATGGCGCTGGCACAGGAGTATGCGAAGCGCAGAAGCTCCTTCGGGCAGCCCCTGGCGCAATTGCAGCAGGTGCAGGCGATGGTGGCGGATTCGCACATCGACCTCCATGCCGCACGCCTGATGACCTGGCACGCCGCCGCGAAGCTCGACGCCAACGAAAGCATCAAGCACGAATCGGCCATGGTGAAGGTGTTCGTGTCGGAAGCGGTGGGGCGGGTGGCGGACCGCGCCGCGCAGATCATGGGGGCGCTCGGCATGTCCGAAGACGCGCCGGTCTCGATGATCCTGCGCGAGATGCGCCCTTTCCGCATCTACGACGGCGCCTCGGAGCTGCACCGTTCCACGCTGGCGCGCCGCGTCTTGAAGGCGTCGCGAGCCCCTTGATGCGGGCCGAGCCCGCCGGCGGCATGGGCGGTCTCGCCCTTGCCTTGCGCCAGCCGTGCTCTGTTTGCTCTCGCGGGACTGTCGATGCGCGACCGATGCGGGAGCTTGTTCGGACGCGGCATGGCGGATCCGAAGATGCGCCGAACAGATCCAACCGGACACGGCAACGTGGATCGGCTCGGGAAGTTCGAACTGGACCGGTCGTCGGCCTTCTGCTGGATCACGTTCGCGTGGGTTGCCGGCCTGTCGCCATTGGCCACGTCACGCACCCCTGGCTTTCTGTGGCGCCGTTCGAGTCGACTCAGGGCAGGGTGAAGTTGGTGGCGAAGGTCGCGCCTTCCACCAGCGTCGGCGAGGACGCCGTTTTCACCGAGCCCGCCCCGCTTGCTTCCACCACGTATTTGCCAGCTGCAGCCGTGTTCGGCGCAAAGACCAGGGCAGCGGGCGCCGCGACATAGGGGGCCACCAGCGGCGCATTCACCGGCACCGCGTAGGTGTAGGCGCCCGTGTCGCCGTCAGCCGCACGATCGACCACGACGATCGTTGGCCCGTCGGACAGCGGCTGCAGAGCACGCAGCTGAGCCTCTACCGGCGAACTGGCGGTGCTCACCGCGCCGGACAGGGTGGCCGTGGGCGAAGTGGGCGCTGCAAGGGCCGACGCCGATGCGTTGAGCGTGGTCACGGTTTCAGCGGTGACGGGCACGCCGGTCACCACCACCGTGGTGCGGCCTGGCGCCGTCAGTACCAGGTGGTAACTTCCGGCAGGCACCGGCTGCAGCAGGAATTTGCCCGTGCTGTCCGGCACCGTCGCCTTGACGATGACCCCGTCCCGTTGCAGCGAAACGCTCGTCTGCAGATCCACCACGCCGGTGTCCACATAACCAAGCACGCCGGAGACAAGGCGCGGCACCACGCTCAGTACCGGCTTGAGCAAATACTGTCCGGAGCTGCTGGCTTTCACCACTGACTTGCAGGCGTCGAAGTCGATGACGAAGTCCGCCATCTGATTGGCCGCCACCTCGATGTTGGCATTGGCCTTCAAGCCCGATTGCTGGCCGCTGGGCGTCTTCAGTGCGATTTCCTTTTCGCCAGTGGGAATGACCGAGTTGGCGAGCGGCGTGCTGCCCCCGTTCTCAGCCAGCACCAGTCGCAGCTGGGTGTACTTGCCCACCGGCAATGGCAATTGCCCGAGTTCGAACAGGGCACCGTTGGTCAGCGACAAGAGATCGATTCGTGCCGGCGGGTTCACCGGCAGGTCCTGCCACCCAGCTTCACTTTCTGCCGCACTCGCGGCCTGATGGACGCGCACCCTGGTGACGGTCACGTTGACAGCGTCGTAGCCGCAGGCCGGCGCATCTGTCAGGGCCAGCCGCAGCGTGCCCTTCTCGGCGGCGGTGGGCGCCGGGGTGGCGCTCACGGGAATCGAGCCGCCGCCGCCGCCTCCTCCTCCGCAAGCCAGGAGAGCCCCCAGCAATACCGCAGACATCGCGGCACGAATGCGGAAGAAGGTATTCATACAGCCTCCGGGACATGTGAATATTTCCCATTCTGCACATCCAAACGCTTCGAGCAAGAGTCACGCCCATTGGAACCGGCGTCCTTGCAACGCTGCTGGCGCGGTCTCAAGACACGGCAGCTGGGCTCAGGTAGGCTCGAACTTCACGAGTGAAAAAGGACATCCATGAAGAAGCTGATCGCAGTACTCCTCGCAACGGCCATGCTCGGCGGCTGTGTTGTCTACCCAGACGGGCCAGGTAATCCCGGCGGCGGATACGGAAAGCCATGCCCGCCCGGGCAGGCAAAAAAAGGAAACTGCTAGTCCGCCGTTC
>DATFFA010000099.1:0-6721 GCA_035250605.1 Variovorax sp.
CGTTATCGGAAACATCCAGGTGTGTGAGCGTGTTGTGCTGCGCCAGGAATTCGTTGGCATAGGAAGGCAAGGCTTCGCCGCCGGGGGAAGGGTGCAAATATCTGAGTGCCAGCTTGTTGAGCTTGGCGTGCCCCTTGAGCGCCAGGGCGAGGCTGTCATGCTGTTCGCGCGTGAAACCCGTGTTTGAGCATAGGTAGAGCTTGCGCAACTGCGGTGAGGCCGCGAGGATCATCTTCAAGAGTGGAAAGGCTTCGTGCATCTGACTGAGGCGCAGGTTCTCCAACTTCGGCAGCCGAGGGCAACCCGGCAGCCCAAGCGGCGAGTTCGCGCGTGCCACGTTGCATGAGATCAGGCTAAGCGAATTCAGTTCTGGCATTCGAGCCAGGAGCTCAAACAAGAGCGAGCAGCTCTGGGGGGCGAAGCACTGCCTGGACAGGGTCAACCGGCTGGCCCTCCAGTGGTCCGGCATGGCTTTGAGCAATGTCTGCAACGCAACTGTCAGGTCTTCCGAATTCCAGTCCGCGATCTCATCCTCGTTCGGTTTGACATGGAGCGTCTGCAAGTGCTCCTGCCGCAGGATCTCGCTCAGCGCTACGACCTCTTCATGAAACATGCATGCGCAGATAAGTCGATTCATATCGGGCAGGTCCAGGGAGGCTTGTGGCTTGTCGACGACCTTGTCGATCAGCGAATTGAAGGTCTTGCCCCTCTTGCTGTGGGAGGTTTTAAGCATCAGGAGAAGGTTGTCCTTCCAGGTGCCGTTCCCTATTGAGGGCGGCAGTCTCGAGGAGGAGGGGGGAGAGAACGGTGAAATACCAAATGCAAATGGATTCATGACGGTTTTCTGCTGCAAGTTGTGAGCGTAGAGGTCCTCTGCGAATGCAAAGGACCCAGTGAGTGGCGATTGCGTGCGCATGGTTCCACGCACAAATTCCGACGGCATTTCCGGACGACCGCCCAACCATAATTTCGCGTAATTACCAATAATCACAAGCGCCCCGGCCTGCTACAACTGCACAATGCGCATCGTCCACAACTCCCTGCACGACGAGGTCGCCGCCACCCTGCGCGAGGAGATCTTCTCAGGCACCCTGGCGCCCGGCAGCTTCGTCGACGAAGCCGCGCTGTGCGAGCGCCTCTCGATCTCCCGCACGCCGTTGCGCGAGGCCCTCAAGGTGCTGACGGCCGAAGGCCTGATGCGCCACGAGCCGCGCCGCGGCTGCTTCGTGGCCGAGGTCACGCAGAAGGACCTGGACGAGATCTTCCCGGTAATCGCGCTGCTCGAAGGCCGTTGCGCGTGGGAGGCGGCGCGCAATGCCAGCGATGCCGAGCTGGCCGCGCTGGAAGCCCTGCACGACAAGCTGGCCCGCCACGCACGGGCCAAGCGCATCAACGAGTACTACGCCACCAATTACGCCATCCACGAGGCGATCATCATGCTGGCCGACAACCGCTGGCTCGCGCAGGTGATCGGCGATCTGCGCAAGATCCTCAAACTCGCACGCCTGCAGCAATTGCACGCACCGGGTAGGCTCGAGCAAAGCCTCTCGGAACACCTGGCCGTGTTTGCCGCGCTGAAGGCGCGCGACAGCGACGGCGCCGAGGCCGCGATGCGCACCCACCTGAACCGCCAGCGCGAGGCCCTGCGGGCCGTCGCCGCGCAACAGAAAGCGAAGTTGATTTCATGATCACCAATGCCTCCGACTGGATCACCCGCAACGTTTCCCGGCTGCGCCCCGGCGCCGACGCCGAGGGCAAGAAGGCCGCCGCAGCCCAGGCGCCCGCGGAGCCCAAGCGCAGGGGCATGGGGCCGCGCCCGCTGGCCGAGCGGCTGGAGGCCACGCTGCGCCGCAACGGCGAGGCGCTGGCACCGCGCGCGCTGCGCCGCGCGCTGGCCGAGCTGGAAGCGGTGACCGATCCGCGCATCAGCGAGGTCGAGGCCGGCCGCCGCGCCCATGCGGTGGTGCAGTGGTACGCCGGGCGCGAGCTCGACGAGCGGCGCGACGTGTGGCTGCTGATGAGCGAGCGTTTCGCGCCCGACGTGAAGAAGGTCAGCACGGCGCGCGACCGCCACCAGGCTGCCATGGGCACGGCCGAGGAGGCGCAGGCCGAAGTTCACCTGCGCCGCGCGCTGCACTCGCCGCGGCTGCGCCTGCTCCAGCGCTTCGCCATCGAGCCGGAGGGCATGCGCTTCCTGGTCGACCTGCGCGCCCAGCTGCTGCCGCACCTCAAGGCCGACCGCCGCCTGCTGCCGCTCGATGCCGAGCTCGAGCACCTGTTCTCCACCTGGTTCGACGTCGCCTTCCTGGACCTGCGCCGCATCAGCTGGGACTCGCCGGCCTCGCTGATCGAGAAGCTGATCCAGTACGAGGCGGTGCACGACATCAAGAGCTGGGCCGACGTCAAGAACCGGCTCGACAGCGACCGCCGCTGCTACGGCTTCTTCCACCCCCGGCTGCCCAACACGCCGCTGATCTTCGTCGAGGTGGCGCTGGTGGACCGCATCAGCGAAGGCATCGTCCCGCTGCTCGACGAGGCGGCGGCGCCGGTCAAGGCCGACCGCGCCACCACGGCCGTCTTCTATTCGATCAGCAACACCCAGGAGGGACTGCGCGGCGTGAGCTTCGGCGATTCGCTGATCAAGCGCGTGGTCGAGACGCTGCAGCAGGAGCTGCCGCGCCTCAAGACCTTTGCCACGCTGTCGCCGATCCCGGGCTTTCGCGGCTGGTTCGCAAGGAACGCCGGCTCGCTGCTCTCGCGCCTGGACGAGAAGCGCCAGACCGAGCTGGGCCGCGTGGTCGGCTCGCTGCCGCCCACGGTCGAGCGCGTGCTCGCCGCGGCGGAGTCGCCGGGCGCGCTCGACGCGAAGTCGCCGGTGCGCCAGTTGCTGATGAGTGCGGCCGCCGAGTACCTCGGGCGCGCCACTGCCGAGGGCAAGCCGGTCGATCCGGTGGCGCGCTTCCACCTGGGCAACGGTGCCCGCGTGGAGCGCCTCAACTGGGCCGGCGATCCCTCGCCCAAGGGCCTGAAGCAGTCCTACGGACTCATGGTCAACTACCTCTACGATCTCAAGCGGCTCGACAAGCACCGCGCCCTGCTCGCGCAGGGCAAGGTGGCGGTTTCCGGCGACGTGGACGATCTCTTTCTCAAGGGTTGATCCCTGGAGGGGCCATGTGTGACGCGCCGTGGGCCCCGGCGCATTGGCAAACACTTACAACCTGGAGACACAGCAATGAGCTCAAGCTTTCAGCGGCGCGATGTCCTGCGCCTGGCCGCGGCCGGTGCCGCCGCCGCCACGCTCGGCGGGGCCGCGTACGCGCAATCGGCCTGGCCGGCCAAGCCGGTGACGCTGGTGGTGCCGTTCCCGGCCGGCGGCGGCACCGATGCCTTCGCTCGGCCGCTGTCGGCCCAGTTCTCGAAGGTCACCGGGCAGACGCTGGTGATCGACAACCGCGGCGGCGCCGGCGGCACGCTGGGCGCGAGCATCGCGGCCAAGGCGCAGCCCGACGGCTACACCCTCTTCATGGGCGCCGTACACCATGCCATCGCGCCCTCGGTCTATCCCAAGCTGGACTACGACATCGAGAAGGACTTCGTGCCGCTGATGCTGCTGGCCAGCGTGCCGCAGGTGGTGGTGATCAATCCCAAGCGCGTGTCGGCCACGACGCTGAAGGACTTCGTCGCAGAGGCGAAGAAAAACCCGGGCAAGCTCAACTACGCCTCGGCCGGCGCCGGCACCTCGCACCACCTGGCCGGCGAGCTCTTCAAGCTGCAGACCAACACCTTCATCACCCACATTCCCTACCGCGGCGCCGGGCCGGCCCTGCAGGACCTGATCGCCGGCAACGTGGACTGCATGTTCGACGGCCTGGGCTCCTCCGCCCAGCACATCAAGGCCGGCCGCATCAAGGCGCTGATGATGTCGGGCGGCAAGCGCAACCCTGCCTTCCCCGATGTGCCGAGCGCGTCCGAGGTCGGCCTGCCGGAGTACACCGTCACCACCTGGTATGGCCTGTGGGCGCCCAAGGGCACGCCGGCCGACGTGCAGGCCAGGATCGTGGAGGACATGAAGAAGGCGCTGGCCACCGAGGAGCTGAAGGGGATCTGGGCCAACAACGGCGCCGAGATCCCCAACCTCGCCACCACGGCCTACGGCGGCTTCGTGAGCTCCGAGATCAAGCGCTGGGCCAGCGTGGTCAAGGCCTCGGGCGCGAAGATCGAATGAGGCAGGGGGCCGTCAGGCTGGAGCGCACGGGCGCTGTCGCCTTCGTCACGCTCGCCAGCCCGGGCCGGCTCAATGCGATGTCGCGCGCGATGTGGCGCGCGCTGCGCGCCGTGTTCGACGACGAGCTGGCGCGCGACGCCTCCCTGCGCTGCGTGATCGTGCGCGGGGAAGCGGGCCAGTTCTGCGCCGGCGGCGACATCTCCGAGTACCCTTCGTTCCGCTTCGACGAAGCCTTGCTGCGCGAATTCCACGAGAACGAGGTCTGGGCCGCGCTGGCGGCGATGCAGGCCTGCGAGCTGCCGCTCGTCGCCCAGATCGAGGGCGCCTGCATGGGCGCGGGCCTGGAGATCGCGAGCTGCTGCGACATCCGCCTGGCCGGCCAGAGCGCGAAGTTCGGCGCGCCGATCGCGAAGCTGGGCTTCCCGATGGCGCCGAGGGAGGCGGCCCTGGTGCGCGGCGCCGTCGGCGACACGCTGGCGCGCGACATGCTGCTGGCCGCGAGCGTGCATGGCGCGCAACGCCTTTACGAAGCCGGCTTCCTGCTGGCCGTGCTGCCCGACGCCGAGGTCGCTGCGCGGGCCTTGGCCCACGCCGCACGCATCGCCGAACTGGCGCCCGGGGCCGCGCGCGCCAACAAGCGTACCCTGGCGGCGCCCGCCGAAAGCCTGCTCGCCACCGCCTACGATTACGCCGACTCGCCCGAGCACCGCGAGGGCATCGCCGCCTTCCTCGCCAAGCGCCCGCCCGCCTTCTGAACCTGTTCCGACGCCATGATCGATCCGACCAACGCCAATCTCTTCGCCGCCCTGCGTGCCGCCTTCCCCTCGGATCTGGACGCCATCGCGGTCGAGACCGACGACGGCCTGTACTACTCCTGGCGCGACCTGGACCGCGCCAGCGCAATGATCGCCAACCTCTTCGATACCCTGGGGCTGGAGGCGGGCGACCGCATCGCGGTGCAGGTCGAGAAGTCGGTCGAGGCCATGATGCTCTACCTCGCGACCCTGCGCGCCGGCTATGTGTTCCTGCCGCTCAACACCGCCTACCGCGAGGCCGAGATCGAGTATTTCATCGGCAACGCCGAGCCTGCCGTCGTGGTGTGCAGCAGCGCCAACGCGGACTGGGTCGCCCCCCTGTCCACTGCAGCCGGTACGCGGCGCGTGTTCACGCTCGACGACGACCGCAAGGGCACGCTGCTCGAGGCCGCGGCGCAATGCAGCGACCAGCACAAGGTGGCGCAGAAGAAGCCGGACGACCTGGCCGCCATCCTCTACACCAGCGGCACCACCGGCCGCAGCAAGGGCGCGATGCTCACGCACCGCAACCTGCAGTCCAACGCCGAGGTGCTGAAGGACTACTGGGGCTGGCGGCCGCGGGCCGACGTGCTGATCCATGCGCTGCCCATCTTCCATGTGCATGGCCTCTTCGTCGCCATCCACGGCGCGCTCATCAGCGGCAGCCAGATGATCTGGTTCAACCGCTTCGATCCGAAGCGCGTGGTGGCCCGGCTGCCCGATGCGACGGTGTTCATGGGCGTCCCCACGCTCTATGTGCGCATGCTGGCCGAGCCCACGCTCACGCGCGAGGCCTGCAACGGCATGCGGCTCTTCATCTCCGGCTCGGCGCCGCTGCTGCTGGAGACCTTCGAGGCCTGGCGCGAGCGCACCGGCCACACCATCCTGGAGCGCTACGGCATGAGCGAGACCGTGATGCTCACCTCCAATCCGTACAGCGCGGTGCAGGGCGAGCGGCGCGGCGGAACGGTGGGCTTTCCGCTGCCGGGCGTGCAGCTGCGCGTGCGCAACGACGCCGGCGAGCCGTGCCCCACCGGCGAGATCGGCCACATCCAGGTGGCGGGCCCCAATGTGTTCGCGGGCTACTGGCGCATGCCCCAAAAAACCAAGGAAGAGTTCACGCCCGACGGCTACTTCAAGACCGGCGACGTGGGCAAGGTCGACGGGCTGGGCTACGTCACCATCGTGGGCCGCAGCAAGGACCTGATCATCAGCGGCGGCTACAACGTCTACCCGGCAGAGATCGAGGGCTACATCAACGAGATGGCCGGCGTGGCCGAGAGCGCGCTCATCGGCGTGCCGCACCCCGACTTCGGCGAGGTCGGCGTCGCGATCGTCACGCCCAAGCCGGGAGCGTCGGTGGACGGCGAAGCCGTCATCGCCGAGCTCAAGGCCAAGCTGGCCAACTTCAAGATTCCCAAGCGCTGCTTCGTCGTGCCCGAGCTGCCGCGCAACACCATGGGCAAGGTGCAGAAGGCGCTGCTGCGGGAGCAGCACAAGGGCCTGTTCAAGAGCGCGAAGGCCTAGTCCACTTCTATGAGGACTTGTTTGTCAAGCCGGCCCAGGGCAGTGACGGACGAACTTCATTCGCGGCAACGGGTGTTGGTGAGTGGTGAAGCCGTGGCGCGCACATCTCATCCGAGGTAGGGGGTATGGCGAGCGTTCGAGCCGGTGCCCGGACGAACTTCTATCCGTGCAAGGT
>DATFFA010000100.1:0-15440 GCA_035250605.1 Variovorax sp.
ACCTTGCACGGATAGAAGTTCGTCCGGGCACCGGCTCGAACGCTCGCCATACCCCCTACCTCGGATGAGATGTGCGCGCCACGGCTTCACCACTCACCAACACCCGTTGCCGCGAATGAAGTTCGTCCGTCACTGCCCTGGCACGGCTTGACAAACAAGTCCTCATAGAAGTGGACTAGCCTTTGGGTTGCGGTGTCGCCGCGAAGAAATCCATGGCGGCCGCGACGCCGCTGGCGGCCAGTGGTACGCCCGCGAGCTTCAGGCCCATCTCGACCCCCGTCAGCGCGGCCATCAGCGTCAGGTCGTTGCAGTCGCCCAGGTGGCCGATGCGGAACATGCGACCCTTGAGCTTGCCGAGTCCCGCGCCGAGCGAGAGATCGAAGCGTTCGTGAATCAGCCGGCGCAGCGAATCGGCATCCACGCCTTGCGGTGTGATGACGCCGGTGAGCACCGGCGAGTGGACGCGTTCGTCCGCGCATTGCGTTGGCAGGCCCCAGGCATGTACCGCGGCGCGCACACCTCCGCCCCAGCGCTGGTGGCGTGCGAACACGACCGGCAGTCCCTGTTCGAGCACCATGTCGAGCGCCTCGCTGAGACCGTAGAGCAGGTTCGTGCTCGGCGTGTAGGGCCAGTAGCCGCCCCGGTTCATCTCGACGATTTCGTCCCAGGCCCAGAACGCCTTGGGCAGGCGCGCCGACCTGCTGGCCTCGACGGCCTTGGGGGACAGGGCGTTGAAGCTGATGCCGGGCGGCAGCATCAAGCCCTTCTGCGAACCGCTGACCGTCACGTCGACGCCCCATTCGTCATGGCGGAAATCGGCGCTCGCGAGGCCCGAGATGGTGTCGACCATGAGCAGCGCGGGATGTCCGGCCGCATCGATGGCGCGGCGCACTGCGGCGATGTCGGAGGTGACGCCTGTGGACGTCTCGTTGTGCACCACGCACACGGCCTTGATCTTCTTCTCGGTGTCCTTGCGCAGACGCGCCTCGATCAGATCGACCTGCACGCCGTGGCGCCAGCTGCGCGGCAAACCTGTGTCATCGACCCCAGGCAGGCCGATGAACTCCGGCTCCAGGCCGAGGCGCTGCGCCATGCGCTGCCACAGCGTCGCGAAGTGGCCGGTTTCGTACATCAGTACCGCGTCGCCGGGGCTCATCACGTTGGCGAGCGCAGCCTCCCAGGCACCGGTGCCTGACGCCGGGTAGATGACCACCGGATGCTGCGTCTGGAACACCTGCTGCAGCCCGGCGATGACCTTCTTGCCGAGCGTCGCGAACTCGGGGCCGCGATGATCGATGGTCGGCAGGCTGATGGCGCGCAGGATGCGGTCCGGCACCGGGCTGGGGCCCGGGATCTGCAGGAAGTGGCGGCCGCTGGGATGGTTGTCGAGAGCGATCATGGGTCTCCTTCTTTCGCTGTTGCGCAATTTCTGGGGTCTACAACTGCACGGACGCCTGTCCGATGCCCGGGAACTCGGCCGTGACGAGGTCGCCCTCGGCCGCTTGAAGAATGCCCACCCAGGTGCCGGTGGTCACGACGGTGCCTGCCACCAGCGTCGCGCCTTGGCGCGTGGCATGACGCAGCCACGCCGGCAGCATGAAGGCGGGGTCGCCGAGCGAATGGGTGCCGCGCCGCTCCACCGCCTGCGCGCCGATCCGTACGCGGCAGCTTTGCGCCCGCCAGTCGCGCGCTTCGAACGCTCTCCAGTCGCCGAGCACAAGCGCGCCATGCGATTGGAGGTCGGCCAGCTTGCACAGCGCGGGTGCCTCCAGCGCCTCGCGCCAGCGCGAGTCGACGAGCTCGATCGAGACGGCCATCGCATCGATCAGGGTGCGGGCGCTGTCCGCGTCCAGCGTGGCGGCGAGCGCAGCGTCGACATCGCGCGCCAGCCGCAAGGCGACTTCGGCTTCGATGCCGCGCAGGTGAAAGGGCCACGTTCCGCTTCGCGCCGGGCTGGTCCAGACGCCGACCGGCGGCAGCGGCGCATGCGTCAGCACCGCGTCGCGCGAGGCGCCGCCCGATTTCCAGTAGCGCGGCGGCGCGGCGCCGAACCAGCCGAGTTCGAGCGCGACGCGCTCCTGCACCGCGTAGGCATCGGCGGCGTCGGCGAGCGCCTCGGCCAGCGGCGCGGCGTCTGCCAGGGTGTTGTCGCGGCGCGCGCGGACCAGGTGGTCGGCCACGACCTCGATCTTCGAAAGGGTCATTTCATTCCCGGTGGGTTCGGTTGAGAATGGTTCAGAACGACACTCCCAGCGGTGCGAGGCCATCGACCTCGACGCGCACGGCGGTGCCTTGCGATGCGAACAGCAGGCCGGTGCACGAGCCGCTCGTGAGGACCTGGCCCGCCTTGAGGCCGGCGCCGCGTGCCGAGCAATGATTGGCCAGCCACACCAGCAGCGCACCTGCGTCGGGGCAGGGGTGCTCGCCCACGGTATGCGCGACGATCTGCTCGTCGAAGCGCAACACCGCCTCGGTGCGCTCCAGATCGAACCATCCCGGCTCGAAGGGCTGCCGCTGGCCCGTCACGAGCGCACCATGACTCAGGAGATCGGCCAGCTGCGCCTGGGCGCCGGCACCGAGCCAGTCGGCCAGCCGCGTCTCCACGACCTCGATCACCGGCAGCACCGACTCGATGGCAAACCTCAGATCGCCGAGCGTGTAGGGCGCAGGACGCGGCGGCAGGTCGGCCCCGAGCTGGAATGCGACTTCGACCTCGATGCCGCGCAACCGCCAGGCGGGACCTTGCAGCAGGGCGCCATCGGGCAGCAGCCCTGCGGCCGGCAGCGGCGCGCAGGTCGGCTCCTGGCCGGGGCCGCGCGCGCCGACCTTCCAGCCGCCGACCGGACCGATGGCGACCAGCGTCGCATCCTGGATCGCGTAGGCCTCGCGCAGGCTCACCGGCTGCAGGAGCGTCGACGGGACGCGCCGGCCTTCGCGCCGCGCTCGGTTCAGCGCCCGCGCAGCGGTGTCCGGCGTGACGGTCGCCGTCGCGGTGGCCGCCGCCGTCGTCAAAGTTCGGGGAAGCGCTGCCACGGATGAGCTCGTTCGAAATCGCGGGCCAGGGCCAGCAAGGCGCCGTCGCCGCCTTCGCGCGCGACCAGTTGCAGGCCGACCGGCAAGCCTTCGGCGAAGCCGCAGGGCAACGCGATGGCCGGCAGGCCGATCGCGTTGGCGAAGCCCGCGAAGACGGCATGGCCCCGCGGGCCGACTTCGAGGCCGTCGATCCGGATCGGATGCGTTTCGCCGGCCGGCCATGGCAGTGCAGCGGCCGCCGGCGTCAGCAGGAAGTCGTAGCGCTCGAACAGGCTGGCGAGTTCGCCGCGCAGCCGCTCGGCCTCGAACAGCAGGTCGAACAGGTCGCGTGCCGACGCGGCGCGGCCGGCTTCGGCATTGGCCCGCATCACGGGGCCGAAGAGCGCGGGATCGAACGGGCCGCCCGACAGTTCCTGCGGATGTTCGACCAGCCACGCCAACCCCACTTGCGCCAGCAGCGCCCAGCGCTGGTTGACGGCCTCGGCGATGCCGAAGCGTTGCGCCGTCGTGACCTCGTGGCCGAGCGCGGCGAGGTCTTGCGCCGCGGCGTCGGTCAGTTTCGCGATCTGCGGATCGACCGGGTGATCGCCGAAGCGAGGGACGTAGAGAATGCGCGCGGACGGCGATGCCTCCACCTGCATCCCGTCGCGTCCGATCACCTGCATGACCGCGACCACGTCGGACACGCAGCGCGCCATCGGCCCCGCGACCTCGAAGTCGAGAAAGATCGGCGGCAGCCCGCCGCCGCGGGGCACGCGGCCGCGCGAGGGCTTGAGGCCGACCAGGTTGGTATGCGAGGCCGGCCTGCGGATCGAGCCGCCGCCATCCGTGCCGAGCGCGATCGGGCATCCGCCCGCAGCCACCAGCGCGACCGCGCCGCCCGACGAGCCGCCGGGCGTCAGGGCCGGGTTCCAGGGGTTGCGGGTCGGGCCGAAAACCGGGTTGTCGGTGTAGCCCTGCATCGTGAACTCGGGCACGTTGGTCTTGCCGAAGATCAGGGCGCCGGCCTCGCGCAATCTGGCCACCGGAAGCTCGTCGCGTTCGGCCACGAGGCCGTCGAGCGCGCGGCTGCCCCAGTGGGTGGGCAGCCCGCGCACCTGCAGGTTGTCCTTGATCGTCACGGGCACGCCGTCGAGCACGCCGAGCGCACGGCCGGCGCGCCAGCGTGCGCTGCTTTGCTCCGCAGCGTGCGTCGCGCCCTCGGCGTCGAGCGTCACCAGTGCGTTCAACCGCGGGTTGACCTCTGCGCTGCGTGCCAGACAAGCCTCGAGCGCCTGAGTCGGTGTGAACGCTGCGTCGCGAAAGCCGGCCGCGAGCTGCGTCGCCGTGAGTTGCCAGAGTGGAACGCTGGGTTTCATCGGGTGCTCACATGTGGGCCGGCAGCCATGTCACGAGTTGCGGCACGGCCATCAGCAGCAGGGTGAACAGGATCATGATCAGCGCATACGGCAGGGCGCCGTAGATCGCGTCCTCGATGCCGCCCTTGTCCGGCCGGATGCCATGCACGACGAAGAGATTCATGCCTACCGGCGGCGTGATCAACCCCAGCTCGCACATCAGCACGATGAAGATGCCGAACCAGATCGGGTCGACACCGAGCGCGACCGCGATGGGGTAGGTGATCGGGATCGTCGCGACCTGCATCGACAGCACGTCCATGAACATGCCCAGGATCAGATAGAACACGATCAGCGCAAGGATCAGGCCGGTGGCCGACAGGCCCAGGCCCGCGACCCACTTCGTCATCGACTCGGCGACGCCGGTGAGGCTGATCGTCAGGTTGAGAATGAAGGCCGCCGCGATGATCAGCAGGATCATCCCGCTCACCCGTGCGGTCGAGACGAAGCAGTTGCGCATCAGCTCCCAGCTGAGCTTTCCGGACTGCAGCACGAAGCCGAGCGCCGCAATGACACCGAGTGCCGCGCTTTCGGCGGCCGTGGCGATGCCGAAATAAAGACTGCCCATGACGATCCCGAACACGACCATCGGCGGGATCAGGTGCACCAGCGAGCGCAGTCGCTGGTCCATCGGCACTTTCGGCTCGCGCATCACCTTGCCGCTGGCCAGGCTCGAGACGGCGATCCAGAGCATGAAGCAGCCGGTCAGCAGCAGGCCCGGGATGATGCCGGCAATGAACAGTTTGCCGATCGAGTTGTTGGTCAGCGAGCCGTAGACGATCATGTTCACGCTCGGCGGGATCAGGATGCCGAGCGTGCCGCCGGCGGCCAGGGTGCCGAGCGAGGCGCGCATCGGGTAGCCGCGCTTCTGCAGCGAGGGCAGCGCCACCGTGCCGACAGTCGCTGCGGTGGCCACCGACGAGCCGGAGGTCGCCGCGAACAGCGCGCAGCTCCCGATGTTGGTGTGCAGCAGCCCGCCCGGCAGGCGCCCGAGCCAGGCCGACAGCGCGATGTACATGCGGTCTGCGATGCCTGAGCGCAGCAGCAGCTCGCCGAGCAGGACGAACAGCGGAATCGAGGTGAGCAGGGCTTCGTTCTGGACGCCCCACACCACCGGTGCGATCGAGTCCATGAACGGAATGCCGTACGCAGCGATGCCGCCGAGGATGCCGACCAGCGCCATCGACACGGCGATCGGCATGCCGAGCAGCATCATGGCAAGCATCGCGAAGAACGCGAGGCCGATGAGCATGATGTTCATGGCTTCACTCCGTCCGCAGACTGGCGCAACACCAGGTCGTCGAGCTCTTCCTTGAGCTCTTCCTTGGCGCTCTTCGGATGGAAGTCGGTGTTCAGCCTGGCGATGTCGCCGCTGAACAGCAGCCGGGTCGCGCGCAGCGCAAAGCCGCAGGCCACCAGCGCGAAGATCACGAGCCCCGCGTACCACACGCCCTGCGGAATGATCAGCGGCGTCGCCCATGGCGTCTGCGCCGTGCTGCGGTAGGCCATCGTGTCGCCGATCACCTTGAACGCAACCCACGCGATGAACACCGCGAATGCGGCGAGCGAGACGATCGCAATCCAGTTCAGAACCGCCTGGACGCGTGGCGAAAATTTCTCGTGGAAGACATCGACCCGGATGTGGTTGCGTCCCATCAGCGCGAGGCTGAAGGCGATGGTCGATCCCACCGCAAGCGCATAGCCCCCCAGCTCGTCGGCCCCCTGGAGCGAGAAGTTGAACAGCTTGCGCGCCGCGGTCTCGGTGGTAACGACTGCCGCGAGGCCCAGGAAGATCGCGCCGAACGCGGTGGCGAGCACCGTCTCGATGCGGGTCTTGAGATCGACCGGGTGGGTGGCAGGGGCGGGCGCTGCCGCGCCGGGCGCCACGGCGATCGACGGCTCCTTGCCGGTCATGGCGGCGCCGCTCACTTCAGCCCCAGCACCGGTGCAACTGTCGCCTGCCATGTCTTCGAGCAGCCGGCATTGGACTTGTCGCACACCTCGGCCCACACCGGCAGCGAGACCTTGCTCACGGCGCTGCGCACCAGTTCGAGATCGGCGGGCGTCACCGGCACGTTGACAAGATTGAACTTCTTGCCCGTGGTGCACGGGTCCTTGCCGGTGTTGCAGTTCAGCGCGTCCTGAAACAGCTCTTCGGAGTACTTCCACACCTCGTCCGTCAGGCCATCGAAGGCCTTCTGCAGCTTGGCCTGCTGGTCCGGCTTCAGCGCGTTCCACGACTTCATCGTCATGCCATAACCGTTGAGCGCCATCTGGAAGCCGATCGGCAGCTGGTGCGTCGTCACCTCGGGCCAGCCGGCCGAGTTGGCCGAGCTCGGGCCGGTGATCGCGCAGTCGACGACGCCGAGCGACAGCGACTGGTGCGTGTCGGCGAACGAGACCGGCACCGGCGTCGCGCCCACCATCTCGATGAACTTGGCCAGGTTCTGGTCGTACACGCGCACCTTCATGCCCTTGATGTCGGCCAGCCTGGCGACCGGCTTCTTGCAGAACAGGATCTGCGGGCCGAACGGCCATACGCCCAGCAACTTGACGCCGAACTGCTGCTGAAGCCGCGCGTCGACCGTGCCGAAGTACGCCTTGGCCACCTTGTGCCCGGTGGCGTAGTCGGGAGCGGCGCCCACGAGGTCGAGGCCGAGAATCGTCGGCTCGTCGCGCGAGTTCTGCGACACCCGCAGCGAGACGAGGTCGAAGAGGCCCGCCTTCATCACGCGCAGCTGCTCGGTGTCCTTGATGCCCAGCGTGTCGATCGGCTTGTAGTCGACATCGATCGGCAGGCCGGTGCGCGCCGCGAAGTTCTCGAAGAAGGGCTGCTCCTTGTTCTTCTGGATCAGCCCGGTCGCCAGGGGCTGGCCGATGGCTTTGAGCTTGATCTTGTCCTGGGCCTGCGCGGCGGGCTGCGCGAGGAGGGCAGCCGCGGCGACGGCGATGGCGAGGGTTTTGGCACGGGGCTGCAGCGGCATGATTTCTCCTAGGGAGGGCAGGGGTTGGGCAGGGTGGCGATCCAATGGAAGAAGCGTCATTGAAGCGCGCCGCAGGGCGTGCATGCAGGCTTTCCCGCTCAGCGGGAAGGCCCGGAAAACTCTCTTTGAATCAAGCACTTGGCGCCATGCGCCCGTGGAAGAAGCGCGCTAGTCGAGGCGCCCGCCGTAGGCTGCAGTGATCTCGTCGGCCGCGGCGCGAACGACGGAGCCGATCTGTGCGAAGTCGGCGCTCTTGATGCGCTGCGTCGGCCCGACCAGCGAGATCGCCCCGAAGGGCTGCCCATGCTCGTCGCGGATCGCGGCGGCGATGCAGCGCAGGCCGACGGCGTTCTGTTCGTCGTCGACCGCATGGCCGGCGCGGCGCACCTCGCCGAGCGTCTCGTGCAGCCGCGACGCGCGCGCGATCGTGTTGGGCGTCAGCTTCGGCAGCCCGTAGGTGCGCAGGTACTGCAGCACGTCGTCCTCGGCCATCGCGGCGAGGATCGCCTGTCCCATCGCCGTGCCGTGCAGCGGCGCGCGAAAGCCCGGCTTGCCGATCGCGCGCATCAGCTCGCGGCTTTCGACCTGGGTCACGAACACGATGTCGCCCAGATCCGCAATGCCCAGGTTGATGCTCTCGCCGGTGCTGTCGCGCAGCCGCCGCATCACCGGCAGCGCGAGGTGTGCGATGCGGCGTCGCCGGGCGAACGCAGCGCCGACCGAGAAGCAGCGCACGCCCACGTACCAGAGGTTGGATTCGCGGTCGAACTGGACGAACTGGCGCTGCTCCAGCGTGGTGAGCAGGCGATGCGCCGTGGAAGACGACAGCCCGCTGCGCGCCGCCAAGTCGACCAGGCGGTAGCCCTCGTCGTCGTCGGCCAGCAGCTCCAGCAGCTGCATCGCCCGCGTGAGCGACTGCACGGTGCTGTCGCTGTCGCGATCGATCCGCGTGATCTTGCCGGCGGACTTGGGTGCGCGGCGCGGAGAACTTTCAGTCATGGCGTGTCCCTTGCAATTTGCACGCCATCGTGGCTCCGGTGCGGCGCGCCTCAGGCGTCGATCGAGACCTTGGCGTCCTTGGCCACCTTGGCCCATTTGGCGAGTTCGGCGCGAGTGAAGTCGCTGTAGCGTTCGATCGAGCCGCCGCCGTCCTCGACGCCGAAGCCGTCGAACTTTTCCTGCACGTCGGCCATGGCGAGCACTGTGTTGACGTCCTGGTTGATCCTGCGCGCCAATGCCGCAGGCAGCTTGGCCGGGCCGGAGATGCCGTACCAGTTCATGGTCTCGAACTCCGGGAAGCCCTGCTCCTGCATGGTCGGCACGCCGGGATAGGCCTGCGAACGTTTGGCGCGCGTCTGCGCAAGCGCGACCACGCGGCCGTTCTTCACGTGGGGCGTGGCTGCCGTCATCGTCTCGAAGGTGTACTGGATCTGGCCGCCGATCAGGTCGGTGAGCAGCGGGCCGCTGCCCTTGTACGGCACGTGAAGCGCGTCGACGCCGGCCTGGAGCTTGAACTTCTCGATCGCAAAATGCTGGATCGTGCCGGGCCCGGCGGAACCGAAGCTGACTTTGCCCGGCTGCGCCTTGCACAGCGCAACCACTTCCTTCACCGACTTCACCGGATTCGCCGCGCTCATGATCAGCAGGTTGGGCGTGACGCCGAGCAGCACGATGGGCGCGAAGTCGCGCTCGGCGTGGTAGCGCAGATTGTTTCGCACGGCCGGGGCGAGGGCGTGGCTGTTGATGTTGGACAGCAGAAGCACACTGCCGTCGGCCGGCTGCTGCAGCATGTAGTCGGCAGCGAGGGTGCCCGAGACGCCGGCCTTGTTCTCGACGACCACCTGCTGGTTCCACAGCACGGTCAGCTTGTGGGCGATGACGCGCGCCAGCGCGTCGGCGCCGCCGCCAGGCGGAAACCCGACCACGAGGCGGATGGGCCCGCTCGGCAGGGCCTGTGCCAATGCGCTCGTTGCGCCGAGCGCGGCGGCGCTCAGCGAGCCGGCGGCCTGGAGGAAATGACGTCTTTGCATGTGCGGGAGCTCCGGGATTGTCGTGACAGGGGCGGAAGGATTCGGGTCAGTGGCGGCGCAGCAGCCCCTCGATGGCCGGCGGCAAGACACGATCGGTTTTCTGCGCCGGCGGCGCGAAAGCTGTCGCGCTCAGATATTGTCAACATCATCGTGGACAACAAAAATGTCATCCATGGTGTTTACACTGATGTCGACAATTGTGGACTTCGACGAAGCTCGACCCCAAGGAATTCCATGCAAAAAGCCCTTCGCCTTGGCGTGCTCACGCCCTCGTCCAACACCGCTCTGGAACCGCTCACCAGTGCGATGGCCGCCTCCGTGCCCGGCTGCAGCGCTCATTTCTCGCGCTTCCAGGTGACGGAGATCTCGCTGTCGGCGCAGGCGCTCGGCCAGTTCGACGACAGCAAGATCCTGGCGGCTGCCGAGCTGCTGGCGGACGCCAAGGTCGACGTGATCAGCTGGAGCGGCACCTCTTCGGGCTGGCTGGGCTTCGACGCGGACCGTCGCCTGGTCGAGCGCATCCGCGAACGCACCGGCATCGCCGCTACCACCGCGGTGCTGGCGCTGAACGACCTGCTCGCGCTGCGCGGCGCGAAACGGTTGGCGCTGGTGACGCCGTACACCACGGACGTGCAGCGAAAAATTGTCGACAACTACCGCGACATCGGCATCGAGGTCGTGGCCGAACGCCACCTCGGTATCCAAGTGAACCACGACTTCGCATTGGTCGAACCGCAGCGCCTCCTGGCGCTGATGCGAGAGGTGGCAGCGGCACGGCCCGATGCGATCACCACGTTCTGCACCAACCTGCGCGCCGCACCGCTGGCCGGGGTCGTGGAGGCCGAACTCGGCATCCCGCTGCTCGACACCGTCAGCACCACCGTTTGGGGCCAGCTGCGCGCCGCCGGCGCCGATCCGGCGCAAGTCAGCGGCTGGGGCCAGTTGTTCGGCTGGCGATAATGAATGCCCAACCCCCTGGCGTCTGCCGGCACGCACGCGTGCGGCTGGCGTCCGAATCGCTCGCCACGCTCAATCCAGACATGCCGACAAAAAGCGCGCGCAAGCCCGCATCGCAAGCTCGACTCGAACGCGAAAGCACGCAGGACGAGATCTACGAAAAGATCTATGTCGCGATCCTCGAACACCGTCTGCACCCTGGCACCAAGCTGGGCGAGGAGCGCCTCGCCGAGATCTTCGGGGCCAGCCGGGCACGCGTGCGCGAAGTGCTGGCGCGGCTGGCCCATGAGCAGATCGTCGAGCTCTTTCCGCAGCGCGGCGCCTACGTCGCCAAGCCTTCGATCGAGCAGGCCTTGGATGTCTTCGAGGCCCGTCGGCTGATCGAGCCGGCCGTCGTGCGCCGGTTGATCGATACCCTCACGCCGGAGAAGCTGGCACGCCTGCGTCAACACCAGGACCTGGAGCTCGATGCGCGACGGCGTGACGACAAACGCGCGGTGATCCGCCTGTCCGGCGAGTTCCACTCATTGGCAGCCGAACTCGCCGGCAACACCGCGTTGGCGCGCAACATGCGCGAGCTGTCGGTGCTGACCTGCCTGATGATCTTTCTCTACGACGCGCCGACGGCGACGAGTTGCCGCGCCGATGAGCATTCGCAAATCATCGAGGCCATTGCCAAGCGCGACTCGGCGCGCGCCCAGCGCTTGATGCTCGAGCACCTCGACCATATCGAGAGCAGCATGAAGCTCGACAACGCCACCGAAGAATCCGATCTGGAAGCGATCTTCAAAGGGTGACCGATTCGGGGGCGCCTGACGGCCCTGAGATTGCGCCCACCTCAGCCGCCGGCCGGATGTGCTCAAGCTGGTGGACTGGCTGCACGACGAATTGCGTGCAACCGAGCCATGAATCCACACGGCAGCGGTGTTGCGCATCTGCGGAAAACGTTCCGGTCATCTCAACGTTTCCGTTCATTCCAACGCATCGTTGAAGTCCGGGAAGATCGCTTTGCGGATCACCGCATGCACGCCCCAGTTGCCGTCGACCACCTGCGTGATGCCGAAGTCCACCGCCACCGAAATCAGGGAGATGGCCTCGTCCTCGTCGAGCTGATGGGCCTGCATCAGGTAGCGGCGCGCCTTGCGAAGCGCATCGCGCATCGCCAGATCGAGCGACGATCTTTCGTACACCTCGGTCTGCGCATTCGGCCCCAGCTCGGCCAGGTGGTTTGGAAAGCTCAGTCCTTGCAGCACCCACGCATCGTCCGTCTCCAGGAACGGGTAATTGAGGTCGGCAAGAAAGCTGTTGCCGAACGCCTGCCGCTTGTGCAGCACCAATTCGAACGTGCCGGTCAACGAACATTCGATCGCGGTGCCGCACGCCTCGCCGTCGCCCTGCGATGCATGCGGGTCACCGACGGAGAACAGGGCGCCGTCCACTGAGACAGGCAGGAAAAGCTTCGTCCCCGGTCCAGCGCGCCAGTTGTCGAGATTGCCGCCGAAGTAGCTCGGTGGAATCGAATCCACCTCTCCGCTCTCCTTGGGTGCCACCGCAATCAGGCCGAAATGCGGTCGCACCGGCACGCGCGCCTTCTCGAGCACGCCGTAGCGCTTTTCAACGGTGGCTGGATCGACCGGCACGCCGGGATAGTCGATCGTGTCGTGGCGCACGCCGTCGGGATCAGTCTGCGGCGTCCAGCGGTAGTTGTAGACCGCGCGAGCGTACGGCGCCTCGTCGTCCGCGTGGATCTCATAGACGGTGACGACCTCGCGGTTCTTCGGCTCCGTGATCAAGTCCCGGTAGTGAAAGCCCCACCATGCCGCCGCGTTGCTGCCGAAGCACCTGCCTCGGTGCCGCGGGCTGCAGCTCGGGCGCGGCTTGATGTCAAGGATGCGCACTTCCAGTACGTCGCCCGCTTCGGCGCCGAGCACGTAGACCGGCCCGGTGCAGATGTGAACGCCAAAGCCCTCCCCAGCGCCGCGGCCGTAGATCGATGCGTCCATCGGCCCCGCGCCACGCCGCCCCACGGCCTTGCGGCCGGGCGTCCATCGGAAAACGCTTTCAGCGCCCTGGTCGCCGTCGATCATGCGTTCACTGTCGTCGGAGGCGTGCTGCGTCAGCGTCTCGATGGTCACGACGTCACCGGAGCGAACCGAGACCACCGGCTTCAGCCGACGGCTGAGGAAACCCCAGTGCACCGTCTTCTCGGATACCGGCACGTAGTAGTAGTTCGGAGCCACAGGCTCGCCGCCCGACGGCGCGGCGGCAGCGGTGCGGGGCACCGCGCGCTTCGGCGCGAGCGCCAGCGCAAGTGCATAGCGCGCATGGTCGTCGAGCACGCCCTCGAACTGGCGGCGGCGTTGCGCGTCGGCGGGAGGCTGCGGCGGATACTGGCGCACGTTGCCCTTGACCACGACGCCCTTCATCGGCCTGCCTCGGTGAAGCTGCGACCCGGGGTCATCCGTGTCGGGCACGGGCGCGGCGCGATAGGCCTTCGGCGACATCCCGAACCTGGCCCTGAACGAGCGGCTGAAGTTCGCCGCGTCATTGAATCCCCAGCGGAAACACAGCTCGGCGATGCCGAAATGTATGAGCGCCCGGTTCGTCAGGTCGAGCCGGCATCGTTCGAGGCGGCGCGACTTCAGGTACTCGCCGAAGGTGGTGCCGCCCACCTGGAAGAGCTTCTGCAGGTACCGTGTCGACAGTTGCTCGACGCGGCCCACTTCGTCGATCGTCAGCTCGGCATCGCCCAGCCGCGCCTCGATCGTGCGGCACACGCGGCGAAGGTGACCGAGCTGCACCGAAGTCGCCTCCTCGTCTGGCGAGGAGGCTGCCCGCGACAGGCTCGTGACCAGCAACTCGGTCAGGGTCGCTTCAAGGGGCAGCAAGTCCGTTCCGTCGAACTGGTCGAGCACGTCCGCGATCGAGTGCACCAGATTCGCGCAGACGGCGCCCACACCGGTGCGCGGCGTGACCGTGTTGAGCTCCTGCCCACTGGTGCGCACCAGCCGCAGCAGGAAGCCCGCTGACTCGAGCTTGACGCCGAGCGCTCGGAAGCGGCTGTCCATCTCGATGCGCCATGGGCGCGCCGGATCAAGCACGATCAGAACACCGGGTGCAATGGCAACTGAATCATCCCCTTCGCAGACTCGGCCCTGGCCTTCGAGCAGCGCGAACAACAGGACGGCGCCATCGGCACGGCGCGCATTGCCGGCTTGCGGCAACAACGCCTGTGGAGATGACGTGAGCTTGACGAAGACGGAGCCCAGGGACGAGCTCCGGGACGACACGTAGCTATCGAGCGCCATCGTCGCGCCGGAGGCGGGCCATTCGGCTTCCATCATCATCTTGCCGAGCACCTCGGTCCACGCGGCGTGGCGCAACTCCTCCGGGAAGGCGTCGGTGGAAAAGCGGCGCAGGTCGTCGAGCACGGTCGTCATGATGTCCACCATGCAAGTCGCGTGCAGGCGATCCCGGGGCGTGCGGTCCCGACAAGCAATCGTGCGTCAAGTGACAAGCCGGAAAGCGCAGACCCCTCCCACACTCGTGCCTGTCACAACTTCTCCCATTCACGCATGAGCACGCTTCAACACATCTGCGGTCCCGGCTGCACGCACGCAATGACGCCCGAAAAGGCCATCGACGTGCAGGAGGAATTCAAGGTCGCGCGCCGCTCGTTCCTGCGCGACGCGATGGCCGCAGGCGGCGCGGCCGTCTCGGCCGGTGCACTGACCGCCTCGATGGCCCCAAGCGCGTTCGCGCAGAGCGCGGCGAGGCCCGGCTCCGGGATGAGCAGTCACTACTACATCCCCGCCGGAGCAAACACCGTGCTGTGGGGCTACTTCAGCAAGTCCGCGAAACCGGTGGTCGAAGTCCGGTCGGGCGATTTCGTGACGATCGAGACGCTCACGCACCACGCGAACGACGACGCCGAACGCATGATCCAGGGTGACCGAGGCGCCGAGAGCGTATTTCACTGGGACGCGAAGCGAAAGGGTGTCAACCGTCGCGGAGCCGGCGCGATGGACGCGAAGGTGGGCGCAGGCGGTGGCCAGGGCGTGCACATCTGCACGGGCCCGGTTCGCATCGAGGGCGCTGAGCCCGGCGATATCCTCGAGGTGCGCATCGTCGACGTGGCGCCGCGCCCGAGCGGCAACCCGGCGTACAAGGGAAAGACTTTTGGCAGCAACGCCGCCGCAAGCTGGGGCTTCCACTATGGCGACACGCTCACGGAGCCGAAGAAGCGCGAGGTGGTGACGATCTACGAGGTCGACGCAACCGGCGAGCGCAACTGGGCGCGTGCGGTCTACAACTACCGCTGGACGCCGCAGACCGATCCGTTCGGCGTCGTCCACACGACGATCGACTACCCCGGCGTTCCAGTGGACCACCGCACGATCTCCAAAAACGAGAACGTGCTGAAAAACATCCGTGTGCCGGTGCGGCCGCACTTCGGCACGATGGGCGTCGCCCCCGCCGAGGCCGAGCTCGTTGCCTCGATTCCGCCCAATTACACGGGTGGCAACATCGACAACTGGCGCATCGGCAAAGGCGCCACGGTGTACTACCCTGTTGCGGTGCCCGGCGCGATGTTCAGCGTGGGCGATCCGCATGCGTCGCAAGGCGACTCCGAACTCTGCGGCACGGCCATCGAGTGCTCCCTGACCGGGACCTTCCAGCTGATCCTGCACAAGCAAGCCGACCTGCCCGGCACACCGCTGGCCGATCTGCGCTACCCGCTGCTGGAAACGCAGGACGAGTGGCTGCTGCACGGCTTCAGCTACGCAAACTACCTGGCGGAGCTTGGTGCGGATGCACAGAACCTGATCTACAAGAAGTCCTCCGTCGACCTGGCGCTGCGCGATGCGTACCACAAGATGCGCCACTTCCTGATGACCACGCAGTCGCTCAGCGAAGATGAGGCGATCTCGCTGATGTCGATTGCGGTGGATTTCGGCATCACGCAAGTGGTCGACGGAAACTGGGGCGTGCACGCCACGGTCAGGAAGAGCATCTTCCCAGCGCGCGGCGGCTGATGC
>DATFFA010000101.1:0-13460 GCA_035250605.1 Variovorax sp.
CCTACTTCTCGTCCCGCAGCCAATACCACTTGTAGAGCACGCGCTGCCCCAGCCGTCGGAACGGCGCGAAGGCCGGCGACTCCACCAGCCCCATCACGTTGGGAAAGGGCAGCGGGGAGCGGTAGATCGGCAGCTCGAAGACCTCGCGCCCCGCGTCCTGTCCCGCCACGCGTTCGGCCAGGCGCTTGCCGGCCCAGGTCGAGAAGGAGACGCCGTTGCCGCCGTAGCCGACGGCGTACCAGATCTTCTTGTCGGGCTCGGGCTGGGTGATGCGCGGCATCATGTCGTGGCTCACGTCCACCCAGCCCCACCACGAATAGTCGATCTGGATGCCGGCGAGCGGCGGGAACTTGCGCGCGATCGCGTCGGTGAGCAGCTTCAGGTGCACCGGGTCCTCGGCATCGGCGCCGCTGACCGAACTGCGGCTGCCCAGCTGCAGCCGGTTGCCCTTGAGCAGCCGGTAGTAGAAGCGCAGCGTGCGCGTGTCGGTCAGGAAGGTGAGCGACTTGAAGTTGGTGGCCTGCAGCTCGGCCTCGGTCAGCGGGCGCGTGACCACCGAGTTCGACAGGATCGGCATGATCTTGTTCTTGAGCAGCGGCGAGAGCGCCTGCCCCGTGTAGCCGCCCGTGCACACCGCGACGCGGCGCGCACGCACGATCCCGCCAGGGGTGCGCAGGTGGTGCACGCCGTCGATGGTCTGCCAGCCCTGCACGGGGCTCGAGGTGTGGACCTTCACGCCGAGCGCGCGCGCCTTGCGCATCAGCCCGAAGGTGAACTTGAGCGGATGGATGCCCACGCCCTCCCGCTCGAAGAGCGCGCCGGCGGCCTCGCGCTCGTCGCAGTAGTCGCGCCGCACTTCCGCCGCCGTGAGCATGCGCGTGTCGTAGCCGAACTGCTCGCGCATCACGCGCGCCTCGGCCTCGAGGCTGGCGAGCTTTTCGGGCCGGTGGGCCAGGTAGAGGTGACCGCCGTCGTAGGCGTCGCAGTCGATCTGCGTCGTCAGGTGCCTGAAGTTCTCGAAGCCGGCGCGGATCTCGGCATCGAGGCGCCGGGCCGTGTCCAGGCCCCAGCGCTGGATCCACTGCGAGCGCTTGAGCCGGCCGCTGGCGTTCTGCCCCTGGCCGCCGCTGCGGCTGGAGCAGCCCCACGATGCCTGGTTGGCCTCCAGCACCGTGGCCTGGATGCCGTGCTCCTGCGCGAGGTACAGCGCCGTCGACATGCCGGTCGCGCCGGAGCCGATGATGGCCACGTCCACGTCGATGTCGCGCAGCACCGGTCCGTCGTCCTCGGGCGGCGCGCCTGCGCTGGCGACCCACCAGGTGGGCGCATAGGCGCGGCCGGCGCCGGGATCGGACGCCACCAGCGGGTCGTAGCGCGGGTCGTAGGGCTTGGCCGCGGGCGCGGCCCGGCCGGTGGTCGAGAACTGGGCGGTGCCGGCGGTGATCGTCATGGCGTTTCCTCGAACCGGCGCTACTTCGCCGCGGGCAGGTTCGGCCGCGCCTTGCGGAACACGTTCTTGAGCGCGATCTTGCCGTCCTTGAAGCTGAAGACGTCGATGCCGTCGGTCTCGATGCGGCTGCCGTCGGCCGCGGTGCCGGTAAAAGTCCACTGCGAGGTGCCGAAGTCGCCGGCGACGAAGTGCCGGCCGTTCACCCACTGCGCGTCCGGCACCGTTTCCCAGGCTGCGGCGAAGGCCTTGCGCACCGCGGCCGTGCCGCTGTGGCGGGTGCCGCAGGCCTCGGGGCCGGCGGCGGTCTGGAACACGCAGTCCGGGTGCATGAAGCTCATCAGCGCCTCGATGTCGTGGCGGTTCCAGGCGTCGCTGAAGGCCTCCAGGGTGGCGGTGGTCACGGGGGCGGGCGATGCGGTTGCTGTCACGCGAAACTCCTGTCTTGTCGATGAGCGGAGCGTAGAGAGCCGGCGCGCGCCGTGATAGAGCCAGATGCGGGGATTCGACCGAGCCAGAGGGTTTCAACCGGCCTAAACTTTGCCCACCATGCACAACTCCCGAGCCATCCAGTGGGCGCAGCTCTTCGCGCTGCCCGACCAACCCGGCCTGCCGCTGCAGGGCCGCCTGCGCGCGGCGGTGGTGCAGGCCATCCTCGAGGACCGGCTGAGCCCGGGCGCGCCGCTGCCCTCGTCGCGCGAGCTGGCGGCGCTGCTGGGCCTGAGCCGCAACACCGTGACCTCGGCCTATCTGCAATTGATGGACGAAGGCTTCCTGGAGGCGCGCCCGCGCAGCGGCGTGTTCGTCGCGCACAACGCGCGGCCGCTCACGGCCGAGCCGGCCGAGCCGCTGGTGGGGCGCAGCGGGCAGTCGGGCCAGCCGCCCGAGTGGTCGGCGCGGGTGCTGCGCTCGCAGCTCGACCGGCCCACGCTCTCCAAGCCCGACCGGTGGCGCGACTACCCGTACCCCTTCGTCTACGGCACCTACGACCCGCAGCTGTTTCCCACCGAGGACTTTCGCGAATGCTGCGCGCGCAGCCTGGCGCGCTCGCAGCTGCCGCACTGGACGCCCGACTTCGAGACCGACGACGTGCCCGACCTGATCGAGCAGATCCGAACGCGCCTCTTGCCCCGTCGCGGCGTGTTCGCGCTGAAGGAGGAGATCCTGGTCACGCTCGGCGCGCAGCATGCCTGCTACCTGCTGGCCGAGGCGCTGTTCGACGAGCACACGCGCGTCGGCCTGGAGGAACCCGGCCATCCGCATGCGCGCAACAGCTTCGCGATGCGCAACCCGAAATGGGTGGAGATCGAGGTCGACGAGGAGGGCCTGGTGGTCGATGCGCTGCCGGCCGCCGACTATTTGTTCTGCACGCCGTCGCACCAGAGTCCCACCACCGCCACGCTGAGCCTGGAGCGCCGGCAGTGGCTGCTGCGAAAGGCCGAGCTGCAGGACTTCGTGATCATCGAGGACGACTACGAGGCCGAGAATTTGTACGAGGGCACGCCGATGCCGGCACTCAAGAGCCTGGACAAGACGGGGCGCGTGATCTATGTGGGCTCGGTGTCCAAGAGCCTCTCGCCGGCGCTGCGCCTGGGCTTCATCGTGGCGCCCCGTGCGCTGATCAAGGAGCTGCGGGTGATCCGGCATGCGATGGTGCGGCATCCCAGCGCTTTCCTGCAGCACGCCTATGCGCTGTTCCTCTCGCTGGGTCACCACGAGTCGCATGCGCGCCGGGTCAACCATGCGATGCAGGAGCGCCTCGCGCTGGCGGCGCAGGCGTTGCGGGACCACCTGCCGGACTTCGAGTTCAAGCTGCCCTCGGGCGGCGCCTCGATCTGGGTGCAGGCGCCGTCGTGGGTGGATGCGGCGGAGCTGGCGCTGATGGCGCGCAGCCATGGGGTGCTGATCGAGGCGGGCGATGTGTTCTTCAACAAGCCGCCGTATCCGTGCCCCTTCTTCCGGCTGCGCTTGTCGTCGATCGCGGCGGCGCAGATTCCGGCGGGGATTCGGGCGCTGGGGATGGCGGTGCAGGAGCTGGCGCAGGCGCGCGGCGAGAGCCTGAGCGCCGGGCCTCGCACGCATTGACCTGCCCCCTCCCAAGGAAGGGGAGGGCGTCATGCACGCACCGCCCGCGTGCGCTGCGCACCAGAACAAGGGTAAGTCCCCATCCACTGGCTCCATGCCGGCTGGCGCCCTGGCACTTCCGGCTGCCCGGCGTTGGGTGCAAAGTCCGTTCAGCTTCACCACCAGGAGAAACGAATGAACATGCCCAGCCGCTTCACCCTCTCATGCGCGGCCTTCTCCGCCGCGATGGCCCTCGGCGCCGCCGCCCAGGCGCAGACCAAGGAGCTCACCTTCGCCCACCAGGACATGCTGGTCCCGCTGCGCCTCGTGATGGAGTCGGGCGAGGTCGAGAAGGCCACCGGCTACAAGATCAACTGGCGCATGTTCTCGGGCGGTGGCGACGTGATCCGCGCCATGGCCTCGGGCGACGTGCAGATGGGCGAGACGGGCTCCAGCCCGCTCACCGCCGCCGCCAGCCAGGGCCAGGACATCAAGCTGTTCTGGATCTCCGCCGACATCGCCGATGCCGAGGCCCTGGTCGCGCGCAATTCCTCCGGCATCGCGAGCCTCAAGGACCTGAAGGGCAAGAAGGTCGCGACGCCCTTCGTCTCCACCGCCCACTACCAGCTGATGGCCGGCATGAAGATGGAAGGCGTGGACCCGAAGACGGTCAACGTGATGAACATGCGCCCGCCCGAGATCGCCGCGGCCTGGGAGCGCGGCGACATCGACGCCACCTTCATCTGGGACCCGGTGCTGTCGAAGATCCGCTCCGGCGGCAAGGTCATCGCCACCTCCGGCAGCATCGGCAAGCGCGGCGCGCCCACCTTCGAAGGCATCGTGGTGAACGCGAAGTGGGCCGCTGCCAACGAGCCCTTCATGGTCGCCTTCGTGAAGGCGCTCAACCGCGCCAACGAGGAATACAAGGCCTCGGGCAAGAGCTGGACGCCCGATTCGCCGCAGATCAAGGCCATGGCCAAGTGGACCAAGGCCGACCCCAAGGACGTGGGCGCGGCGATGTCGCTCTACAGCTTCCCGACGCTGGCCGAGCAGGTTTCGCCGACCTGGCTGGGCGGCGGCGCGGCCAAGGCGATGGCCAACACGGCCGTGTTCCTCAAGGAGCAGGGCCGGGTGCAGGAGGTCAAGCCCGACTACAGCGGCTTCGTGACCACCGCCTACGTCGAGAAGGCCATGGCGGCTGCGAAGTAGCAGGAGAGGCACCGATGCCCACACTCGACATCCGCGACCTCACGGTCAACTACGCCGTCACCGGCGGCACGCTGCAGGCGCTGGCCCCGGTCAACCTGCAGATGCACGACGGCGACTTCGTGGTCGCGCTCGGCGCCTCCGGCTGCGGCAAGACCACGCTGCTCAATTGCATCGCCGGCTTCCTGCCGCCTTCCACGGGCGAGATCCTGCTGGACGGGAAGCCGGTCGCCGGCCCCGGCGCCGACCGCGGCGTGGTGTTCCAGAAGCATGCGCTGATGCCCTGGCTCAACGTGCGCGACAACGTCGCGCTGGGCCTGCGCCTGGCCGGCGTGGGCAAGGCCGAGCGCGACCGCATCGCCGAGGACAAGCTGGCGCTGGTCGGCCTGCAGCAGTACGCCGGCCGCGCCGTCTACGAGCTTTCCGGCGGCATGCAGCAGCGGGTGGGCATCGCCCGCGCGCTGGCCAGCGATCCGGCCGTGCTGCTGATGGACGAGCCCATGGGCGCGCTCGATGCCTTCACGCGCGAGCAGGTGCAGGAAATCCTGCTGAAGGCCTGGTCGAAGTCGAACAAGATGGTGTTCTTCATCACCCATTCCGTGGAAGAAGCGCTGTTCCTCGCCACCCGGCTGATCGTGATGAGCCCGAGCCCGGGGCGCATCTCGCACGTCTACGACCGCGTGCCCTTCTCCCGCCAGTACCTGTCGCACGGCGACTCGCGCAAGGTGAAGTCGGAACCCGAGTTCATCCGCATGCGCGAAGAGGTCTTGGCGATCATCCATCATCGGGAGCCCGCTCATGCCTGACGCCATCATCGCCTCGCCCGTCGCCATGACGCCACCCGCCAACAGTCCCGTGCAGCCGGCCGTCGTCGCCTCGCCGGCGAAGGGCGGCACGAAGCTCAAGACCAGCGCCTTCAAGGTGCCGGGCGCGGGCTCGAGCGCCACCATCAGCGTGGTCACCGTGGCGGTGCTGGTGGCACTGTGGTTCATCGTCACCAACATGGGCTGGGTCAAGCCGCTCTTCCTGCCCTCGCCGCAGGCGGTGATGCAGCAGTTCTACGAATACGTCACCGGCCAGGCCAACGACAAGCCGCTGTGGCAGCACTTCCTGGCCAGCATGTTCCGCGTGTTCTCGGCCTTTGCGCTGGCCTGCGTCACCGCGATCCCGATCGGCATCGCCATGGGCATGAGCCGGGTGGCGCGCGGCATCTTCGATCCGCCGCTGGAGTTCTACCGGCCGCTGCCGCCGCTGGCCTACCTGCCGCTGATCATCATCTGGTTCGGCATCGACGAGCTGCCCAAGGTGCTGCTGATCTTCCTGTCCTGCTTCGCGCCGCTGGCCCTGGCCGCGCGCTCGGGCATGCGCAGCGCCTCGCAGGAGCAGATCAACGCCGCCTACTCGATGGGCGCCAGCTACATGCAGGTGATCCGCCACGTGATCCTGCCCTCGGCCCTGCCCGACATCCTGGTGGGCATGCGCATCGCGATCGGCTTCGGCTGGACCACGCTGGTGGCGGCGGAGATGGTGGCGGCCAACATGGGCCTAGGGCAGATGGTGCTCAACGCCTCCAACTTCCTGCGCACCGACATCGTGATCATGGGGATCATCGTGATCGGCGTGGTGGCTTACCTGTTCGACCTGCTGATGCGCTGGCTCGAGCGGCGGCTGGTGCCTTGGAAGGGGCGGATGTAGGGAGCGCCGGCTGCGGCGGGGCGTCCATCTCCTCGACGGCCTGGTGCAGCAGGCCGCGCAGCCAGACCAGCCCCGGGTCGCGGCTGCGGTACTTGTGCCATTGCACCGACTGCGCCATGCGGGGCAGCGCCATGGGCGCCTCCAGGATCGTCAGCGGCAGGAACTGCTGCGCCATGCGGCCCAGGCGCCGCTGGATGGTGGCGATGCGGTCGGTGCCCAGGACCAGGAAGGGCGCGGCGATGAAGCTGAAGGTCCTGACCTCGATGCGGCGTTCCATGCCGCTGCGCTCGAGGAACCAGGTGTCGAGCGTGGGCTGGCCCAGGCCGGAGGGCTGCACCTCCACGTGGTCGGCCGCCTCGTAGTCCGCCTTGCTCACGACGCCGGCCTGCGCGAAGCGGCTGCCGTTCCAGACCGCGCACACGTACTCCTCGTCGAACAGCGGCTCGACCGGATGGTCGGGCGAACAGTAGTTGCGCGGGATGACCAGCATGTCGGCCTCGCCGCGCCCCAGCGCGCGCTGCGGCTGGTCCAGGTGCGGCAGCGGGCACAGCTGGAAGCGCACGGTGCTCGACTGCCGGCGCGCCAGGGCGAGCAGGTGCGGCATCAGCGTGACCGTGGTGTAGTCGGAGACCAGCAGCTGGAAGGTGCGGTCCGAGCGTGAGGGATCGAACTGCGGCTCCGCCGCGACGGCGGTTTCGACGCGCATGAGCACGTCGCGCACGGCTTCCTTGAGGGCCCGGGCCCGGGGCGTGAGCTCCAGCGTGCGGCCCACCTGCACCAGCAGATCGTCCTCGAAAAAAGCCCGCAGCCGGGCCAGGGCGTTGCTCATGGCGGACTGGCTGAGGTTCACGCGCGCCGCCGCCCGGCTGATGCTGCCCTCGATGAGCAGCGCGTCCAGCGCCACCAGCAGATTCAGGTCCAGCTTGTTGAAGTGCATGGCCGGCCTCCGCCCGTCGACACCCTGCAGCGGGTGTCAGGTATTCGTCATATCAATGCGACCCATCGACCGAAACCATTTTACGGTCCGGTGCCGCGCCCCTAAGCTGCGCCCACTTTCGATTGCCATTCCCATTCAGGAGACTCGACACATGACGGTGCGCCAGAGGGAGAGATTGCTTAAATCCATGCCGCGTGGGCGGCTGCCCGCGAAACAGGGCTAGGTGCGCCATGGCGATCGAATTGGCATGCGAGGCCGTCGGCGACGGCCCGCCGGTGATCATCCTGCACGGGCTGTTCGGGGCCGGACGCAACTGGATGCGAATCGCCCAGGCGCTCGGCACGACGCACCGCGTCTACCTGCCCGACGCCCGCAACCATGGGGCGTCGCCCCGCGGCCAGGGTATGTCCTATGCCGAGATGGCGCGGGATGTGCTGGCGTTGATCGAGCGCGAGGGGCTCGACCGGCCCTTCGTGGTCGGCCACAGCATGGGCGGCAAGACCGCCATGACGCTGGCCCTCGAGCACCCGCAGGCGCTTGCCGGCGTCGCGGTGGTCGACATCGCGCCCGAGCGCTACGGTGACCAGTTCTCGCCCTACATGACGGCCATGCGAGGCATGGACCTGGCGGCGGCCCTGGGACGCCAGGAGGCCAGCGCGGCGCTGGCCCGCAGTCTCGAAGGCGAGGCGCCGATGGACTTCCTGCTGCCCAGGGTGTGGCGCAACGACGAGCGCTTCGACTGGCGGCTCAACCTGCTGGCGGTGGCCATGTGCATGCAGGACCTGTGCGAGTTCCAGCGGCCGTCGCGCCGGTCCTACGAGGGGCCAGCCCTGTTCCTGGCCGGGGCCTATTCCGACTACGTCCGGCCCGAGTCGCACGCGGGCATCGCGCGCATGTTCCCGCAGGCGCGCGTGCACACCATTGCGCATGCCGGCCACTGGGTGCATGCCGACCAGCCCGAGGCCCTGCTGATGACGCTGCGCGATTGGCTCGAGGAGGCCGGCACGGCGGACTCGGCCTGGCAACGGCAACCCGCACCGCAGGCGCTCGCGGCGCGTGCATGAACCAGCAGCATTCGATGGACCAGTCCCTCTCCGACACCACCCGGCGCGCTTTCGACGGCTTCTGCTCGTACACGGCGTCGCAGGATTGCCTGCACGACAGGCTCGCGATGATCGGGCCCTGGCCCGACCACACCCAGGCCGGCAACGATGAGCCCGTCCTGCCTCGGTTGCCGCCCGGGCTCGTCCTCGAGCACGCGCACGCAAGCGCCAGCGACCGCGCGGCCATCCGGTTCTGCGTCAGCGCGGCCAATGCCCTGCTGGGCGCAGCCCGCCACCTGGCGGAAGAGCCGCCCCACCTGCTGCCGCCGAAGGAGCGGGCGCAGCGGGTGAAGGAACTGATTCATGAAACCAAGGTGGCCGGCCGGGCCGCCTACCGCGCAGCGCTGACGCTGGCGGGGCAGGAGTGGAAGGAGGAGTGAGGAGAAGGTCGCAGAGGACCTGCCCCGCCAGCGGCTTCAGCCGCCTGCCGTGCGGCTCGGGATGCCCAGGCCGCGCACGACCGCGGGGCGGGCCACGAAGGCCTCCAGCGCGCGCTTCACATGCGGGAAGGCGTGGAACTCCACCAGCTCGCCCGCCTCGTAGAAGCCCACCAGGTTGCGCACCCATGGGAAGGTGGCGATGTCGGCGATGGTGTAGTCGTCGCCCATGATCCAGTCGCGCCCCGCGAGCCGCTTCTCGAGCACGCCGAGCAGGCGGCGCGATTCGGCCACGTAGCGGTCGAGCGGCCGCTTGTCGTCGTAGTGCTTGCCTGCGAATTTGTGGAAGAAGCCGACCTGGCCGAACATCGGGCCGATGCCGCCCATCTGGAACATCAGCCACTGCAGCGTCTCGTAGCGGCCCGCAGGGTCGGCGGGCATCAGCTGGCCGGTCTTCTCGGCAAGGTAGATCAGGATCGCGCCGGACTCGAAGACGGGCAGCGGCTTGCCGCCCGGCCCGTCGGGATCGAGGATCGCCGGGATCTTGTTGTTGGGGCTGAGCGAGAGGAATTCCGGCGACATCTGGTCGTGCGTCTCGAAGCTCACCAGGTGCGGCTCGTAGGGCAGGCCGGTCTCCTCGAGCATGATCGAGATCTTGACCCCGTTGGGCGTCGGCAGCGAGTAGAGCTGCAGCCGGTCCGGATGCGCGGCGGGCCACTTCTTCGTGACGGGGAAGGCGGACAGGTCGGTCATGGGGTTCCTTGTGCTCGTGAATGGCGCAAGGCCGGATTCTGCCCCCGCTTCCGACCGTGCGAGCCTCAGCGCCCCGCGCCGCTCGTGCTGAACGACCGCCCCTCCACCCGGCCCACGCCCCCCGATCTTCCGATCAGCCATGCGCACCAGGCCGACACCGCGCCGGCGAACAGCACGTACAGGCAGATCTGCCACGGCTCGCCTCCGCCCGACTTGAGCAGCGCGGTCGCGATGATCGGCGTGATGCCCGAGGCGAAGATGCCGGAGAACTGGTAGACGAAGGAGATGCCGGTGTAGCGCACCTTGGCATCGAAGAGATCGCAGAACAGCGCGGCCTCCGGCCCGTACACCGCCGCGTAGAGGATGCCGAAGGGCACGATGATCGCGAGCCACACCAGCAGCACGCTGCCGCCGCTGTGCGTCATCAGCCAGAAGCCGGGAAAGGCGGCGAGGGCCGTGATCAGCGAGCCCCACATGTACACCTTGGGCCGCCCCAGCCGGTCGGACATGCGGCCGAAGAAGGGGATGGTGAAGATCATCACCACCGCTGCCGCCATCACGCCCAGCAGCGCGTCGGTGCGGCTGATCTTGAGCGTGGTGGTGAGGTAGTTGATGGAGAACACGCCGAAGATGTTGAAGAACACGCCGTCGATGTAGCGCGCGCCCATGCCCTTGAGCACATTGCCCGGGTAGCGCCGGAGCATGTCCATGAAGGGAATGCGCAACTCGGCGTTGCGCGCTTTCACCGCGGCGAACTCCGGCGTCTCCTGCACGTGCAGGCGGATGTACATGCCCACCGCCACCATCACGCCCGACAGCAGGAAGGCGACGCGCCAGCCCCAGGCCAGGAACTGCTCGTCGGTCAGAAGAAAGGACAGCAGCGCCACCACGCCCGAGGCCATGCACAGCCCGATCGCCAGGCCGATCTGCGGCAGCGAGGCGTAGAAGCCGCGCTTCTCCTTGGGCGCGTACTCGTAGGCCATCAGCACCGCGCCGCCCCATTCGCCGCCGAGGCCGATGCCTTGCGCCACGCGCAGCAAGAGCAGAAGAATGGGCGCGGCGATGCCGATCTGCGCATAGGTCGGCACCAGTCCGATCAGGAAGGTGGCCACGCCCATGATCATCAGCGTGAGGATCAGCATGCTCTTGCGGCCGATCTTGTCGCCGAAGTGGCCGAAGATCACGCCGCCCAGCGGCCGCGTGACGAAGCCCACCGCGAAGGTGGTGTAGGCCAGCAGCGTCGACACCACCGGATCGCTGCCCGGAAAGTAGAGCTTGTTGAACACGATGCCGGCGACCACGCCGTAGAGGAAGAAGTCGTACCACTCGATGCTCGCGCCGACCAGCGCGGAGGTCACGACCCGTCGAATCGCCTTCTCGTCCGTTGCACTCATTGCTTGTCTCCGATGAAGTGTCGTTGTTGAATGCCCTTCCACGAGGGCGGAGGAACTCGGGAACTCAGCAGGCAAGGGCGGTGGCGTCCTCGCGCAGCAGGTCGACGGCCTTCTCGGCCATCATCACGGCCGGGGCGTTGGTGTTGCCCGAGACCAGCGTGGGCATGGCCGAGCAGTCGACCACGCGCAGCCCGCCGATGCCATGCACGCGCAGGCGCGCATCGACCACGGCCAGCGGGTCGCTGCCCATGCGGCAGGTGCCCGTGGGGTGGAAGATGGTGGCGCCGTTGTTGCGGCAGAACTCCAGCAGATCGGCATCGCTCGTGGCATCGGGTCCCGGCTTGACCTCGCGCTTGACGTAAGGCCGCATCGCCGGCGAGGCCGCGATGGCGCGCGCCGCCTTCACGCCGGCCACCGCGGTCGCGCGGTCGAGCTCGGTGGCGAGGTAGTTGGGCTGCATCTCCGGCGGCTCGGCCGGGTCGCGCGAGCGGATGCGGATGTGGCCGCGCGACTCGGGGCGCAGCTGGCAGATCGACAGCGTGAAGCCCGACCAGGGATGCACCTTGCCGCCCGCCATGTCGGCCGACAGCGTGGCGACGTGGAACTGGATGTCGGGCGTGGCTGCCACGGGCTGCCCGTTCGCATCGGCCAGCGCGCGCATGAAGCAGCCGCCCTGGTTGATGCCGACGGCCAGCGGGCCGGTGCGGTGCAGCAGCCATTCGAGGCCCATCCTGGCCTGGCCCATCCAGGAGTTGAGCTGGTCGTTGGTGGTGATGGGCTTGGTGCACTCGTAGCCGAGGCGGATCTGCAGGTGGTCCTGCAGGTTCTCGCCCACGCCGGGGAGTTCGTGGACGAGCGGCACGCCGCGCTGCTCCAGCAATGCGCGCGGGCCGATGCCGGAGAGCTGCAGCAGCTGCGGCGACTGGATCGCGCCTGCGCAGAGCAGCACCTCCGCGCGGCAGCGCGCGCGCTTCGCCGCGCCGCCCTGCGTGTAGCGCACGCCGGCCGCGCGGCGGCCTTCGAACATCAGGCCCGTGGCCAGCGCCTCGGTCGCGATGCGCAGGTTGCTGCGGCCCTTCGCCGGCTCGAGGTAGGCCCTGGCCGTGCTGCAGCGCCAGCCCTGGTGCGTGGTGAGCTGGTAGTAGCCGGCGCCTGACTGCTCGGCGCCGTTGAAGTCGTCGGTGCGCCTCACGCTCAGCGGGCCGATCTGCTGTGCGCCTTCGATGAAGGCCTCGATCAGCTCGTGCTTCGCGCCGATGTCCGAGACCTTGAGCGGGCCGTCCGCGCCGTGGAAGGCATCCGCGCCGCGCTGGTTGCCCTCGGACCGGATGAAGTAGGGCAGCACATCGTCGTAGCCCCAGCCCGCATTGCCCAGCGCCGCCCAGTGGTCGTAGTCCTCGCGCTGGCCGCGGATGTAGATCAGGCCGTTGATCGAGCTGGAGCCGCCCAGCGTCTTGCCGCGCGGCCAGTAGATGCGCCGGCCGTTCATGTTCGGGTCGGGGTCGGTCTCGAAGCGCCAGTTGTAGGTGGGGCTCCACATCGTCTTGCCGTAGCCGATGGGCAGGTGGATCCACAGCGAGTTGTCGGCCGGCCCCGCCTCCAGCAGCAGCACCCGCGTCGCCGGGTCTTCGCTGAGCCGCCCGGCCAGCACGCAGCCGGCCGAGCCGGCACCCACGACGATGTAATCGAACTCTTCTTCAACCGGCATGCAGGCTTTCGTGCAATGGAACAATCGCTTCGGTCGCCGATGCTAGGCGAAGCATTTTCGGAACGCAACGTTCCACTTTAGAGGTTTACCCTTATGACGTCTTCCGCGCGCAAATCCGCTGCTGCCCCTGCGGCTGTCTCCAAGAAGCGCCCTGCGGGGCCGGTCTCTGCGCCTGCGGCCCAGGCCGAGGAGCCGGCGACGGGCTCATCGGCCGAGCGCAGCCTGCGCCTCCTGGCGCTGCTGGCCAACGAGGGTCGCGCGCTGTCGCTGGCCGAGCTGGCGGCGCAGCTGTCGCTGCCCAAGGGCACGGCGCATCGCATCTGCACGCAGCTGCTGGCGACGGGCTTCCTGGCGCGCGACGTGGACGAGCGCATGTTCAGCGTCGGGCCCGCGCTGCGGCAGCTGGCCTTCGACACCCTGAACCACGGCGTGGTGCGGGGGCTGCGGCACGAGGTGCTCTCGGAGCTGGTGCGGCAGGTGGGGGAGACCTGCAACTTCACCACGCTGGACGGCGTGCGGGTGCTGTACCTCGACCGCGTCGAGGCGCAATGGCCGCTGCGGCTGACGCTGGACGTGGGCTCGCATGTGCCGTTGCATTGCACCGCGAGCGGCAAGCTGTTCCTGGCGCAGATGGAGAAGAAGGAGCGCGATGCGGTGATCGGGCAGATCACGCTGACGCGCATGACGGCCAACACGATCACCGATGCGGACGCCCTGAAGGCCGAGTGCGAGGCGATCGCCGAGCGGGGCTACTCGACCGATCGGGAGGAGTTCAT
>DATFFA010000102.1:0-10199 GCA_035250605.1 Variovorax sp.
TCAAAGGCTCTGTATCACCGCCATGATGTTCCCCTCCGTATCCTTGAACCAGGCCGCCTTCGCCCCGCCCTCGTTCAAGATCCCGTTCGCATCCTGCCCCGGCATCTTGTAATCCTCGAACACCACCCCTCGCTTCTTCAGCTCGGCCACTTCGCTCTCGATGTCGGCGACCTCCCAGAAGGCTTGGCTGGCCTGCGAGGTGCCCGCATTCGGCGTCGGGTACAGGAAGCAGCTGGTGCCGCCGGCGCAGTCGTAGACCACGCCGCCCGCCGTTTCCATCTTGGGCTTGAAGCCCAGCTTCTGTTCATAGAACTGCCGCGCACGGGCGACGTCCTTCACGGGGATGTAGGCATACATCGGGGATTGCTGAAGCATGGCTTTCCTTTCGTTCGTTCGTTCGTCCGTTCATTCCTCGCTTCGTGCTGGCACGGCTTCGCCGACGCGGCGCACCTGCTCCACGGGCCTGCGCGGACCGTGCGGCGCCTCGCGCGTGGGCAGGCCGATGCGAAAGCAGAAGGTGGGCAGTCCGCCATTCAGGAAGAGCTGTTGCTCCACGGCACTCTGCATCTTCGGCTCGTGCCCGAGCTGTCGTTCGCGGCAGATGCGTTCCGGGATCTGGTTCATCGGCTGGCAGGCCAGCCCCCGCAACGTTGCCGCCAGGTGAAGGCGCTGCCAGGCGCGCCCGACCTCCAGCGACGCCACGTCATCCAGCAGCCGATGCGCCGGAACCACGAAGAGGCCGAAGTGCGCGGCGGTCGCGAGCTGCACCTGGCGCGTGTTCTTGAGCCACACGGAAAGCGCAGCCTGCTCCGGCGTCTGCGGGCCCGGGCGCGCCAAATTCGCGAGCCATGGCGCCAGCCCCTGCGCCTGCATCGTCGGGCCGTCGCGGCGCTCGTCGATCAGGGTCTGGTCCAGCCGGTCCCGGTGCGCGCTGTCGAGGCTCATCGGCACGTCGGCGATGATGTCCTGCGTCGCCTCCAGCGTGAGCGCGCCGAAGCGCCGGGCCTCCTCGCTCTTGCAGGGCAGAAAGACGAGCTCGTGGTCGCCGGAGCCCGCCACCTCGGCTTGCAGCGCATCCAGCGTCTCGTCGTCGATCTCGCGTGCGAGCGCGTACGGCCCGCGGTCGGTGCGGCGTCTGGTGATCGCGGCCTCCAGCCGGTGCGTCACCGCTTCGGGCGCCGGCGTCAGCCTCACGCGGGCCGCATGCTCACGGCTGGACGTCGGCCGCAGCGCGATCTCCGTCGCGAGCCCGGCCCCCGGCGCGGCAATCGCCATGTTCTCCAGCGCGCAGCCGATGCCGATGAACATCTCGCGCTCGTAAGGGTCCATCGCGCTGAGCCCCCGGTCGAAATCCGCATGAACCAGGATCTCGCCCGGCCCGACGGTGAAGCGCCAGGGCTGCGAGTTGTGCGCACTTGCCGCGAGCACGGCCGCCGCAACCAGCCGGTCGGCGCCGGCATGCGCATGGGTTTCGAAAGCGCCCCAGGCGTCGAGCGACTTGTCTTCCGCATGCAGGAGGCCCTGGCGACAGGCCCGGTACGAAATGCCGCCGGCCGCGGCCAGCGCTGTAACGGCGGAGAACCATCGGAGCGCCGGATGCGCCCGGGGCAGGGTCTTGGCAGCCATGGGGCCTCCGTGTCTCGAGACGAAGACGGGTTGTGACACGCGGCGGGGTGTGGTGTCTGTCGGCCTCGTCCCACAGCACCCAAAAAGGCCCCCGCGCGCACGGCCGTCGCCTCGCGCAGCGGCGGATCACCGCGGGCCACCGCCCGATGTGCCGTCCCGCCAATAGCCCCTTCGCACTATCCCGCCTCCGCCGTCTAGGCCATTAGCCAGATTTGCCGCGCCTCCCCCGCGCCGGAAACTAGATGTTTCCTTTCCGGCGGGGGCCTCCCGCCATCGACGGAGCGCGGATGAGTTGGCGAACTAAAGTGGTTTGGAGCGAGGGGATGCTGCTGCAGCCCCAGCACCTGCAGCAAAGCGAGCGCCATGCCGACCATGCGCGGCACCTGCTGTTGCGCACCACCACGCCCTATGCCTGGGGCTTTGCCGAGCTGGAGATCGACGCCGCCGCGCTCACGCTCGGCAAGCTGGCGCTGGTGCGCGCAGTGGGCGTGTTCGGCGACGGCACGGTGTTCGACATGCCCGCGGTCGACCCCCTGCCCGAGCCCATCGACATTCCCGGCGCGATGCGCGACGAGGCGGTGGTGCTGGCCCTGCCGCTGCGCCGCGCGGGCGCACGCGAAGCCGATGCAGAGGCCTTCGAGGACCTGGTGCGCCACCGCGTGCTCGAAACCGAGGTGCCCGACTCCAACACCGCCGGCGAGCGCACCGCCATGCTGCAGCTGGGTGCGCTCAACGCCCGCCTGCTGCGTGCCGGCGACGCCACGGACGCCTGGACCACGCTCAACGTCGCCCGCGTGGTCGAACGCCGCACCGACAACCAGGTGCAGCTCGACCGCGTGCTGCTGCCGCCGCTGCTCGACGTCGCCGGCCATGCGGTGATCCGCGGCTGGCTCGACGAGCTGCTGGGCCTCCTGCGCCAGCGCGGCGAGGCGCTGGCCGGGCGCATGACGCAGGGCGGCACCGGCGGCGTGGCCGAGATCGCCGACTTCCTGCTGCTGCAGACCGTCAACCGCAACGAAGCGGTGTTCGCGCATCTCGCCAAGAGCGCGATGCTGCACCCGCAGCGCTTCTTCGAGCACGCGCTGGCGCTGGCCGGCGACCTCGCGAGCTTTCGCGATGCGCGCCGTGTGGCCCGCTTCGCGCCCTATGTCCACGACGACCTGGCGATGAGCTTCAAGCCGCTGATGGACGACCTGCGCCGCAGCCTCTCGATGGTGCTGGAGCAGTCGGCCATCCGCATCGACCTGCACGATCGCAAGCACGGCGTTCGCGTGGCGCTGATCCCCGACGTGGAGCTGCAGCGCAACGCCACCTTCGTGCTTGCGGTCAATGCGCAGATGCCGGGCGAGGCGCTGCGCGCGCGCTTCCCCACGCAGGTCAAGATCGGCCCGGTGGAGCGCATCCGCGACCTGGTCAACCTGGCGCTGCCGGGCGTCACGCTGGTGCCGCTGCCGGTGGCGCCGCGGCAGATCCCTTTCCACAGCGGCGCCAACTACTTCGAGCTGGAAACGCGCAACAGCGACCTGTGGCGCCAGCTCGAGCAGTCGGGCGGCATGGCGATGCACATCGCAGGCGACTTCCCGGGACTGGATCTCGCCTTCTGGGCGATTCGATCATGACTGCGCAAGCCTTCGTGTGCTCTCACTCCAGCCCTCTCCCGCAGGGAGAGGGCGCAAAGACAGGCGCAGCACCATGACGACACCTGACCCCTTCGCTGCCTTCGAGTCGGAGCGCACGGTCATCAAGCCCAAGCCGCGCGGGCCGGGCGGCCCGGCGCCGGTGCCGCCCCCCGCATCCATGGGCGGTGGCACCGAGCCGCTGCCGGCCGAGGTGGGCGAGCTGGGCCTGCTCAATCCGCTGGTCTCGGCTGCCGGCAAGCTGCTGGTGCTGGTGGGCCAGCTGCGCAACATGGTCCACGCGCCCAACGTGGCAGCGCTGCGGGCCTCCACCGCCGACGCCGTGAACCAGTTCGACGCCGCCGCGCGCCGTGCCGGCATCTCCAACGAGTCGGTGCTGGCCGCGCGCTACGTGCTCTGCACCGCACTGGACGAAGCCGTGGCCAACACCCCCTGGGGCGTGCAGGGCGGCTGGAACAAGCAAAGCCTGCTGGTGCAGTTCCACAACGAGACCTGGGGCGGCGAGAAGGTGTTCCAACTGCTGGCCCGCCTCGCGCAGGACGTGCCCACGCACCGCCAGCTGCTGGAACTGATCTACAGCGTGCTGGCGCTGGGCTTCGAGGGCCGCTACCGCGTGGTGGAGAACGGCCGTGCCCAGCTCGACAGCGTGCGCCAGCGGCTGGCCGAGCTGATCGCCAAGGAGCGCCCGCCGGTCGAGGCCGAGCTCTCGCCGCACTGGCGCGGGCAGGGCGCCGGCACGGTGCGGCTGCGCGAGTCGCTGCCGATGTGGGTGTTCGCGGCCGGCTTCGCGCTGCTGCTGGCGCTGGCCTGGTTCGGCTTCCGCCTGGCGCTCAACCAGCGCTCCGACGCCACCTATGCGGCTGTTTCCAGCCTGCGCGTGCCCAACGTGCAGATCGCGCCGCCGGCCATCCTCGCGAAGTCGCCGCGGCTCGCCAAGTTCCTCGAAGCGGAGATCAAGCAGGGCCTGGTCACCGTGACCGACGAGGCCGACCGCAGCACCGTGCGGCTGCGCGGCGACAGCTTCTTCGGCTCCGGCAGCGCCGACCCGATGGCGCAGTCGCTGCCGGTGCTCAACCGCATCGGCCAGGCGCTGGCGGAGGTCAAGGGCGAAGTGCTGATCACCGGCCATTCCGACAACCAGCCGATCCGTTCGATGCGCTATCCCTCCAACTGGCATCTCTCGGCCGCGCGCGCCGACGCGGTGAAGGGCGCGCTCTCGACCCTGGTCGACCCGGCCCGCATGCGCTCGGACGGCAAGGCCGACGCCGAGCCCGTCGCCGCCAACGACACCCCGGCCAACCGCGCGCGCAACCGGCGGGTGGAGATCGTGCTGCTCTCGCCGCCCGAGCGCGTCGCCGCCGAGCTGTCGGAGGTCAAGCGATGATCAAGAAGCTCTTCGGATGGCTGTTCCATCCCGTGCTGCTGACGCTGCTGGCGCTCCTCGTCGTCGCGCTGCTGATCTGGTGGATCGGGCCGCTGGTGCGCATCGGCGAGCTGGCCCCGCTGGAGAGCGATCTCTCGCGCGCGGTGCTGATCGGCGTCATCGTGCTGCTGGTGCTGCTGCGCGCCGCCTGGCGCCGCTGGCGCGTGCGCAAGGCCAGCCGGCACCTCACCGACGGGCTGATGAAGGCGCCCGCCGCACCGCTCGCGGCCGACGACGGCGGCGAGCGCAAGGTGCTGGATGCGCGCTTCACCGATGCCGTCGCCACCCTCAAGAAGATGCGCCTGCACGCTGCCGGCCGCAAGCCGGGCTGGCGCGACTGGCTCTCGCTCTCGGGCGGCAGCTATCTCTACGACTTGCCCTGGTACGTCTTCATCGGCGCGCCGGGCGCGGGCAAGACCACGGCGCTGGTCAACTCGGGCCTGTCCTTCCCGCTGGCCGAGAAGTTCGGCCCCGGCGCGATTCGCGGCATCGGCGGCACGCGCAACTGCGACTGGTGGTTCACCGACGACGCGGTGCTCATCGACACTGCCGGCCGCTACACCACGCAGGACAGCCACCAGGCCGAGGACAAGGGCGCGTGGGAAAGCTTCCTCGGCCTGCTGAAGAAGGTGCGGCCGCGGCGCCCGCTCAACGGCGTGTTCCTCACCGTCAGCGTGCAGGACCTGCTGTCGCACAACGCCGAGCAGCGCAGCACGCTGGCGGCCTCGATCCGCGCGCGCCTGCTGGAGCTCGACGCCAAGCTCGCCACCCGCCTGCCCGTCTACGTGCTGGTCACCAAGAGCGACCTGCTCTACGGCTTCGGCGAGTATTTCGCCGACCTCGGCAAGGAGCAGCGTGCGCAGGTCTTCGGCTTCACGCTGCCGGCGGAGGAGGGCGCGGTGGTCGACGAGAAGGGCCTCACGGCGGCCTTCCATCGCGAGTTCGGCCTGCTGCACGGGCGCGTCAACGACGCGCTGATCCAGCGCATGCAGCGCGAGACCGACGGCACCCGGCGCGCCGCGATCTTCGGCTTCCCGGCGCAGTTCGGCTCCATCGAGCCGCTGCTCGCCGACCTGCTGGAGCAGGTCTTCACCGGCTCGCGCTTCACCCAGCCGCCCTGGGTGCGCGGCGTCTACTTCACCAGCGGCACGCAGGAAGGCAGCCCGATCGACCGCGTGATGGGTGCGCTCTCGCGCAGCTTCGGGCTGGAGCGCGCGATCCTGCCGCCGCAGAAGAGCAGCGGGCGCAGCTACTTTCTCACCTCGCTGCTGCGCGACGTGGTCTTCCCCGAGCAGCGCCTGGCCGGCGCCGACGTCAAGCTGGAGCGCCGCCGCCATGGGCTTCGCGTGGCCGCGCTGGCGGCGATGACGCTGGTCACGCTGGCCCTGCTGGCCGGCTGGGGCTGGAGCGGCTGGCGCAACCTCGAGTACCTGAAGGCCGTCGATGCGCGCATCGCGCCGGCGCGCCAGCAGCTCGCCGCGCTGCCGGCGCGGGTGCAGAACCTGGTCGAGGTCGCGCCGGTGCTGCAGGGCCTGCGCAACATCTGGAAGGTGCCCGAGAACCGCGCGGGCGACGAGCCGCTGTCGATGACGCTCGGCCTGTACCAGGGCAACAAGCTGGACGCCGCCGCCATGCTGGCGCACCAGCGCGCGCTCAACGAGGTCTTCCTGCCGCAGCTGGCCAAGCGCATCGAGGACCAGCTGCGCACCGCGCAGAAGGACAACCTCGAGTTCACCTACGAGGCGCTCAAGACCTACCTCATGCTGCACCAGCCCGACCGCTTCGACGCCGAGGCGCTGAAGGCCTGGATCACCCTCGACTGGGCGCGCAACCTCGACCGCGGCATCCCCGAGGACCAGCGCAAGCTGCTCGAGGACCAGCTCGACGTGCTGATCGCCCAGGGCCCGCCGCGTTCGCCGCTCAAGATGGACGAGGCCCTGGTGCGCAACGTGCGCGCCGTGCTCGCCAGCTACCCGCTGGAGCAGCGCGTCTTCAGCCGCCTGAAGCGCCAGCGCCTGGGCAAGGACATCCCTTCCTTCAGCGTCGCCGCGGCCGCGGGGCCGGCCGGCCCGCTGGTCTTCGAGCGCGCCAGCGGCAAGCCGCTCGCCGATGGCGTGCCCGGCATGTTCACCTACGACGGCTACCACAAGCGCTTCCAGAACGAGGTGACCGTCGTCACCGGCCTGCTGGCCACCGAAGACCCGTGGGTGCTGGGCCAGGAGCGCGGCGCGGCCGACCGGCTGCGCGACGCCGCCGCTTTGGGCGCGCTGACCGATCGCGTGCGCAGGCTCTACCTCGAGGAATACGCGAAGGTGTGGGAGGCCCTGCTGGCCGACGTGCGCCTGGTGCGCGCCACCGGCCTCGACAAGAACATCGAGAACGCGCGCATCCTCTCCGGCGTCGGCTCGCCGCTCGCCAGCTTCCTGCGCGCGGTGGTCAAGGAGACCACGCTGACGCCGGCCGAGCAGCAGGGCAAGGACGTGGTCGCCAAGGCCAGCGAGACCGTGCGCAACACGCGCAAGGGCCTGGAGGAGCTGTTCGGCGGCGACCCCAACAAGCCGGTGGCCGCGGGCAAGCGCATCGAGAGCATCGTCGACGACCGCTTCGCCGACCTGCGTCGCCTGGTCGCTTCGCCCACGCCGGGCGGGCCGGCGCCCATCGACGACACGCTCAAGCTCTTCAACGAGGTCTACGTCTATCTGACGGCGGTCGACACCGCGGTCAAGAACCGCAGCTCGCCGCCGCCCGGCGACGTCGCGGGCAAGCTCAAGTCCGATGCCGGCCGGCTGCCCGAGCCGGTGCGCTCGATGGTCGAGAACCTCAGCCAGTCCGGCGCCACCCAGGCCCGCGTGGCCGAGCGCGGCAGCCTGAGCCTGGACCTGCGCCCGGTCACCGAGTTCTGCAAGACCGCGATTGCCGGGCGCTACCCCTTCGTCACCAGCAGCAAGCGCGACGTGCTGCCCGAGGACTTCGGCCAGATGTTCGGCCCCGGCGGGCTGATGGACGAGTTCTTCCAGAAGCGCCTCGCCGCGCTGGTCGACACCAGCACGCGGCCCTGGCGCTACAGGCCGGTGGCCGAGCAGGGCGCGATCACGGCGCAGGCCATCGCGCAGTTCGAGCGGGCGGCGCGCATCAAGGAGATCTTCTTCCGCGCCGCCGGCCGCACGCCTGCCATGCGGCTGGACTTCAAGCCGGTGGAGATGGATGCGGGCATCACCCAGTTCATCCTCGACGTCGACGGCCAGCTGGTGAAGTACGCGCACGGCCCGGTGGTGCCCATGGCCGTGCAATGGCCCGGTCCCAAGGGCAGCAACCAGGTGCGGGTGCAGGTCAGCCCGCCCTCGGCCAGCGGGCCCTCGGGCACGGCAGTCGATGGGCCTTGGGCCCTGTTCCGCGTGCTCGACGAGGGCCAGCTCGAAGCCGGCGACGCGCCCGAGCGGTTCTTCATCACCTTCCAGGTCGGGGCGCGCAAGACCCGCTTCGAGGTCACGACCAACAGCGTGCAGCATCCGATTCGCTTGCGCGAGCTGCGCGAGTTCGCTTGCCCGGAGGGCTTGTGAGCGCCGCCCGGCCGCCCGAAGGCGCTCGCCCCCTCTTTCAGGAGGGGGTGCGCGAAGTACACGAAGTGACGAGCCTGGGGGAGGCTGTTCGATGACGGAAGAAAACGGCTCGACCATCGCCCCGGGCTGGTTCGGCAAGCTGCCCGGGATGGGCGACTTCGCCCAGCGCCGCATGCCGGAGCTGTTCCGCGAGCCCTGGGACCGCTGGCTGCAGAACGGCCTGGCCAAGCTGCGCGCGCGGCACACCGACTGGACCGAGCGCTATCTCAAGGCGCCGCTGTGGTGCTTCGTGCTGAGCGAAGGCGTGATCGACGGGCGCAGCTGGCTCGGCGTGCTGATGCCTTCGGTCGACGGCGTCGGGCGCTACTTCCCCTTGACGCTGGTGGCCGAGCTGGTCTCTTCGCGCACCGAGCTGCAAGGCGAGGTGCTGGCGCGCACGCGGCGCTGGTGGACCCTGGCCGCCCAGGCCGCGCTCGAGGGGCTGGAGCATGACCTCGACGCATCGCGCTTCGATGCGCGGCTCCAGGAGTTGTTCGCCGCCGACGCGGCCGAGGCGGACACCGGCGAGTACCCGCCGCTGGCGCTGCCGGAGGTCGGCCATTCGCTGTGGTTCACCGATCCCGGCGCCGAGCGCGGCCCCGGCATGACCAGCAACGGCCTGCCGCAGGACGAGCAGTTCGAGGCGCTCTTCGGCTTCGGCACCGAGCCGGGCGTGCGCCAGGAGGCATGGTCGTGACAACTGCTCGCTCTCCGGCATTGCTCCATCTCCCGGAAGGCGAGGGAGCAAGTCAGGGCTTTCACCCACAAGCCGGGGGGAGCTGATCCCATGACCGAGCGGAACCCCTCCTCGCGGCCCGTGCCCCCCGGCGACGACGACCCCACGCAGGTCATCACCGGCCGTCCGTCTGCTGCGCCCGCGCCGGACGACGCCACCATCATCACGGCCGGCGGCCCCACCGTGCCGCCCAGCCAGACCCCGACCCTCGCGGCCACCTCGCACACGACGTCGGGCGGCAACGAGCAGGCCGGCCTGCTCCCCATCGGCAGCCGGCTCGCCGAGTTCGAGGTCACGCGCATCGTCGGCCAGGGCGGTTTCGGCGTGGTCTACGAGGCCTGGGACCCGACGCTGGAGCGGGTGGTCGCGATCAAGGAATACCTGCCCAGCTCGCTGTCCACCCGCCAGGGCGATGGCACCGTCACCCCGTTGTCGGAGCGTCACCGCGAGACCTTCGACCTGGGCATGCGCAGCTTCATCAACGAGGCGCGGCTGCTGGCCCAGTTCGACCACCCCTCGCTGCTCAAGGTCTACCGCTTCTGGCAGGAGCGCGGCACCACCTACATGGTGATGCCCTTCTACCGCGGCGACACCCTGCGACAGGCCCTGCACGCGATGCCGGGCGGTGCCGACGAAGGCTGGCTGCTGCACATCATGGACGGCGTGACGCAGGCGCTGTCGGTGATGCATGCGGCCCACTGCTACCACCGCGACATCGCGCCCGACAACATCATCCTGCTCGAAGGCTCGGGCCGGCCGGTGGTGCTGGACTTCGGCGCCGCGCGGCGGGTGATCACCGACAAGACGCAGGCCATCACCGTCATCCTCAAGCCCGGCTACGCGCCGATCGAGCAGTACGCCGAGATGCCGGACATGGCGCAGGGCGCCTGGACCGACGTCTATGCGCTTGCCGCCGTGATGCACGTGGCGGTGAGCGGCCGCGCGCCGCCACCCTCGGTGGCGCGGCTCCTGTCCGACAGCTACGTGCCGCTCTCGGGCAACGAGGCGCTGCGCCAGCGCTACAGCCCCGCGCTGCTCTCGGCCATCGACGCCGGCCTGGGCGTGCGGCCCGAGTCGCGTCCGCAGTCCATGGCCGCCCTGCGCGAGTCGCTGGGGCTGGACGGCGGCGTGACGGTGATCCGGCCCCCGGCCGCGCCGTCGCGTGCTTCGACGCGCGG
>DATFFA010000103.1:0-8036 GCA_035250605.1 Variovorax sp.
CTGCTGGCCACGCCCCAGACGCCGCCTTGCGGCGCGAGAAGCGGCGTGAACGCCTGCGCGGTCATGGGATCGACGTAGAGCTGGCGCAGATAGCGCCGCGTCACCAGGTGGCGGGAATCCTTCAACAGGTCTTCCAGGCGCGCCGGATACCGGTGCTGTCCGCCCGGTGCGCTCAGGTAGTAGTCCTTGATCGCCTGGCGGTAAAGGGCGCCCACATGCACGAGTTCGGCCTCCCTCTCGCGCTGGGCCGAGGTGGTGTAGACCTCCACCGCCTTGCCGATGCCGAGCGACAGCACCGCCACCGCCAGCAGCATGAACAGATAACCGACCCCACGCTGACGCTTGCGCCGCATGCCGTCTACCACGACGCGAAGGGCGTGCCGTCGGTGGCATGGCCGGCCGCGCCGCTGCGCACGTCGTGGACCACTTTCCTGCCGCCCTCTTCCTCCCGGATGGCGGGCACCCAGGTGTCCCGGCGCTCGGTCACGGGGTCGAGCGGCAAGGCGCGCAGATAGCGCCGGACGACCAGGTCGCCGAGCGCCTCGGGGTACGTTCCCCTGTCGCTGTAGTACTGGTCGAGCCCGATGCGCAGCGCCGAAAGGTTTTCCTTCAAGGCCGCTTCCCTGGCCACCGCGACCTTGTGCATGTAGCGGGGCGCAACGATGCCGAGCAGGGCCGAGACGATGGCCATCACGACCAGCAGTTCGATCAGCGTGAATCCGAGGCTGCGCTTCATCGGCGTCACCATTGCGCGTACGGAAGGCCGTTCAAGCCGACGCGGCTGCTGAGCGAGCGGACGTCATAGACGTCGTCCCCCTCCATCGGCCGATCGGCTTCGCTCGAATAGGCACGCTTGCCCCAGGTGGCCGCCGGCGCCAGCGCCATGTCGGCATTCATCGGATCGCGCGGCACGCGACGCAGGAAGAAGATCTTTCGACGGCCCGGGTCCTTCAGGTCTGCCGCACCCTCGACCAGGGCTTCGAGCGAAGGCGGGTAGCCCGTGGTCGTCGCCGAACGATGGACCCGCCCTTCGTCGCCCGCACGCTTGTAGGCATCGATGGCGCTTCGGATCTCGCGCAGCGCGGCCCGCAGTTCCTGCTCCTTCTGTCGCTGGACGGCCATCTGCGTCAGCGGCACGGCCACGGACGCCAGGATGCCGACCAACGCCACGGTGACCATCATCTCGATCAGCGTGAATCCGCGGCTGGGGCTCATGGGCTGGACTGCGCCGGTTGCGAGTCCGAGGCGCCGTAGCGGCCGCCCGGCGTGAGCCTCATGGGCCGGATGCCGGCGCTGTCCGCGGTACCGGAAGCGAACTCGACCGCATGGGCCGGCGGTGTCGGCATCGCGCGAACGACGCGGGGCGTGATGAGCAGCACGATCTCCGAGCGCCCATGGGTGGAGGTCTGATTGGAAAACAGCCGCCCCACCCCCGGCACCTGGCCCACGCCGGGAATGCCCGCGGCATTGTGGTTCTGCTCGTCCTTCAACAAGCCCGCCAGGACCTGCGTCTCGCCGTCGCGCAGCCGCAGCACCGTGTTCGCATTGCGCGTCCCGATCTGGTAGGCCAGCAGGCCCGTGGTGGACCGGATCTCCTTGACCACATTGCTGACCTCGAGATCGACTGCCATCGTCACCTCGCCATCGACATGGATCTCCGGCATCACCTCCAGCTTGAGACCGACGTCGAGGTAGCTGATCGACTCCGTCGACGCACTGGAGCTCTGGTTGACCGTCGTGGTGATCACCGGCACCTTGTCGCCGATCAGGACCTTGGCCTTGTGCCGGTTGCTCACGCGGATGCGCGGGTTGGCCAGGGTCTTCGCATCGCTGCGGGTCTGCTTCAGATGGAGCACCAGCAGGGGGTCCGGCAGGAACAGCTGGAAGTTGCCCTTGCCGAGATGCCTCAGCTCGTCGACCGTCAGCTGGCCCGGCATGCCAGCCCTGCCGTAGACGCTGGCGGCCAGGCGATCGGGCACCTGCACGCCGGCATTGAGCAGCCCGTTCTCATTGAGCTCGAGGATCTCCACCTCGAGCACCACCTCCGGATCGGCCATGTCGTAGGTCGCGATCAGGCGCTCGATGGCTGCGATGACCTGGAGCTTGTCGCGCACGATCAGCATCTTGAGCCTGTCGTCCATGAACATCGACTGCGGCGCGACCAGCGTGCGCACCATTTCCTGGACCTTCTTCGGATCGGCGTTCTTCAGGTAGAAGGTCCGCATCACCAGGTCTTCGTAGCGCTTGCGCTTTTCCTCGATGTCCGCGTAGATCAGCAGGGTCGATTCGTTGAGCACCTTCTTGTTGAGCTGGCTGGTCCGCAGCACCAGGTTCAACGCGTCCTCCACGGTGGTGTCCTTGGCGAAGATGGTGGTCTTGATGTCGCTCTTGACGTCCTTGTCGAGCACGAAATTGACGTTCGACGTGCGGGACAGGATTTCGAGGACGGTCTGGATGCCGACGTCGCGCAGCTCCAGCGTCACCGGTTTCCTGAGCGACTCGGCAAGCACCGGCTCGGACGCCAGGCCTCGGTTGCGTTCGATTTCGATGTCCTGGCGCTGCCGCAGCGCCTCGGCCTGGCCGGGGTTCTCCAGCAGCAGCTCGTTCAACGAGCGCAACGCGGCTTCGGAGTCGCCCTGGTCCAGGGATGTCTTCGCCCGCGCCATCTGTTCGGATTCGCGTGCTTCGCGGGAGAGCGCGGCGATGCCGGCGAGCGCGGCATCGCTGTGCGGGTCGAGCCGCAGCATCGCCTCGAAAGTCTCCCGCGCCTCTTGCGTCTTCTTCTGCGAGGCGAAACGCCGCGCCTTCTGCAGAAGGTCGCGCAGGACGCCGTCGCGGGTCTGGATGTACTTCAGGCGGAAGCCGGTGGGATCGGTCTTCGCCAGTTCGGCCAGGCTCGCCAGGCCCGCGTCGACCTGGCCGTCCGCCAGCAACCGGTCGGCGCGACGTTCCTCCAGATAAGTGGCGCATCCCGACAGCAGTCCCAGCGCCAGCAGGCAAGACGCGACGATCGGGGTTGACGAGAACGACAAGCTCATGAGGGTTCATTGCACCGCGATGAAGCGGATCTGGTTCAAGGGCAGGTAGCGCAGTTCGACCTGCGTCGCGGTGACTTTCTCCACTTTCCAGAGGCCGTCGATCGTGCTGCCGATCTCGACGACCCGCGGATCGGCGCCGGTGCCGAGAAAGACGTAGCTGCGGCCGTCCTGCTCGAGGCGCCCGAGATAGCTCATCGCGGGCTCGGGGGCCGTCGGCGCGGGGGGCTGCATCGGAACCGGCGGCGGCACCGGGTCCGGCACCGGCGCGGGCGGCGCGAGCGCTGCCTGCTGCCGGGCTTCTGGCGGCATCCACGCTTCTTCGGGCACGCGAACCCACGGCGCGGCAGGCGCGGTTGCATCGCCACCCGCCGGCGACGCGTGTTCTCGTCGCGCCGGCGCTTCCGCGGCGGGCGCGCCGGCGCCGTCGGGCTTCAGCAAGGCCAGCAGCGTCAGCACCGCGGTCAGCCACAGCGCCGCCTGCAGCGGCTTGGAAAAGGCCGGCGTGTTCATCGCGCCCGCCCGTCGCCGGCCTGGCGGTAGTACAGGCTGGCGTCCAGCCGCACGGCCAGGCGGTCCGGCTGCTCCGGCGACTTCTCCATCGCGATGCGGTCGATGGCCAGGTTGGGCATGCCCGCCAGAAGGCTGTGCAGAAACTTCCGATACGGCGCATACCCGGCCACGAGCGACATCTGCATCGACAGGCTTCGAACCGGCAGATGCTGCAAGCGGCCGTGCGTGTACTCGATGCGCGACAGCGCCACGCCGCTTTCTCCGGCCAGCGCGTGCAGGGTCTGCAACTGCTGCTCCCGCACGTCGACCGGCGGCAGGAAGGCCAGAAAGGCATCGACGCGCTCGGGAGATCCAGGCGGCGCTGCGCGCGGCACTGCGGCTTCCGTCGCGGCCGCGGTCTGCGACGCCGCGCTCGCGCGCAAGGCATCGATCTCGTGGCGAAGCGGCTTGTTCACGATGAATAGCAGCCCCATCCACAGGGCCAGGGCGGCGGCGCCCGCGAACACCGGACCCTCCGCGTGTGCCCACGCGCGGCGCACCATCCATCGGGCACGGCCGATGACGGCATTCATGGCTGCCGCCACTCCGCGGCCAGCACGAAAGTCAGCGCCTTGCCGCCCTCGCCTGCTTCGGGCTGCCGCGCCTCGGACAGCGGCTCGACCACGCGCCAGAATGCGTCGTCCTGAAGCCGCTGCACGAAATCGACGAAGGCCCGGCTGCTGTCCGCCTGGCCTGCGATGCGCAGGCGGAACGCATCGGCTTCCGGCTGCACGCGCGTGACGGAAACGTCGTCCTTGATGGCGGCCTGCAGCGCGTTGAGCATCGCTTGCCACGGACGCTGCAAGCCGGCAACCAGCGTCTCCATCTCCACCCTGGCCTCGGGCCGCGCCACCCGCAGATCAGATGGCCGATGCTTCACGGCGACGCGTTGTTGCGCCTCGATCTGCGACAGCACCGCGGTCCGCTGCTGCAGGAGTGCATGGCGCTGCCAGAGCGCGTGCGCGCTGCCGATGGCGCCGGCCAGCAGGACCACGATGCCGGTCCTGCGCCAGGTGGGCCGCGGTGCGAAGTCCATGCCCATCGCCATCAGAACACCCCGCACAGCGCGAAGGCGTAGTCGGCGTCGTGGGCTGCAACGAAGCCGCTGCCGTCGGCGAGCAGCAACGCGGCAGCGGGGGCCGCGACAGCCGCGGCGGCCGGATGCGACGAGAACACCCTCAGCGCTTCATCGCCAGCACCTGCCACGGCAGGCGCCGCGGTCGTCACGACGCCGAAGGGCCGGAGCGACACGTGGCCGATCTGCCCTCGATCGTGGCGCACGACCAGCTGGCGCTCGCCGTCGATCAGCAACAGCGTTCCCCGTTCCTTGCGCAACAGCGCCCGGAAGCGCGCCCACACCAGGGCAAGGGCCGGCTCGATGCGCGACACGCCGCAGTGCGATTCGCTCGCGTGCGCACCGATCTCTGCGACCAGTTCCTTCGGCACGAAGGCGGCCAGCTGCGCTTGTCCGTACACCGGCACGGCAAAGCGCACCGCGAACAGCGCGGGGTCGTGCCGGAACTGCTGCTCGAACAGCGCTGCCGCCAGCGCATCACGAAAACCCGGATCGGCGAGATCGGGTGTCCACGGCAGCATCAGGTAGCGCGCCTCCGAAGCTCCCAGCACCCACTCGAGCAACGGCCTGCGCCGACGCGTCTCGCCGCCGATCCATTCGCGAAGCGACAGCATGGCCGTCCCGCGCGCGCCCGGTTCGTAGCCGAAACGCGCCTTGCGGAGCACCCGCGCGCCGCGCCCACGGCCTTGCACCTCGCACGCCGCCAGCGCGCCGGCCGAGAGATGCACGCGGAAGCGGACGCTACGCCACGAAGGTGACACGGTTGATCTCCTGCAAGGTGGTCTGGCCCTGCTTGACCGCCTCGATCGCCTGCTGCCGCATGAAGGCCATGCCATGTGCGCGCGCGGCCTCCTTGAGCTGCGCGATCGGTGCCTGCTGCAGGATGAGCTCGCGCATGTCGTCGTCGAGCACGAGCACCTCGGTCAGGGCACGGCGCCCCTTGTACCCGGTGCCGCGGCAATGGGCGCATCCCCGGCCCTGCCGCAGCAGATGCCCGGCGAGAGCGCCGCGCTCCAGACCGGACGCGCGCAGCAGTTCCTCGTCGGGTTCGCACGCCTCGCTGCAATGCGGGCAGTTCAGACGTACCAGCCGCTGCGCCACCACGCCGTTCAAGGCCGTGACGAAGCTGTACGCATCCACGCCCATGTGCCTGAATCGGCTCAGCACGTCGAACACGTTGTTGGCATGAACCGTCGTGAACACCAGGTGCCCCGTCAGCGCGGCCTGCACCGCGATCTCCGCCGTCTCGCGGTCGCGGATCTCGCCCACGAGAATGCGGTCGGGATCGTGGCGCAGGATCGAACGCAGGCCCTTGGCGAAGGTGAGGCCCTTGCGCTCGTTGACCGGGATCTGCAACACGCCCGGCAGCTGGTATTCGACCGGGTCTTCGATCGTGATGATCTTGTCGTCGCCGCGGTTGATCTCGCTGAGCGTCGCGTACAGCGTCGTCGTCTTGCCCGAGCCGGTCGGCCCGGTCACCAGCAGCATCCCGTAGGGTTGGCTCGCCAGCTTGCGGATCGTGCGCTGCGCACCGGCATCGATGCCCAGCACGTCGAGCGTCAGCCGCGCGAGCTCGGCCGAGAGCGACTGCCTGTCGAGGATTCGCAGCACCGCGTCCTCGCCGAACAGGCCGGGCATCACCGACACCCGAAAGTCGATGTCGCGACCTGCGATGTTCACCGCAAAGCGCCCGTCCTGCGGGATGCGCTTTTCGCCGATGTCGAGCTCCGCCATCACCTTCACGCGCGAGACCACCTGCTCGGCCAATCTGGCGTCGGGCAGCTGCCGGGCCTGCGACAGCACGCCGTCGATGCGGTACTTGATGACGAGGCCCTGCGTCGTGTTCTCGAAGTGGATGTCGCTGGCACCGCTCTTGTGCGCGTCGTAAAGCGTGGAGTTCGCCAGCCGCACCACCTGGCTCTCGTCCCTGGCGATCGACTTCAGCGTGATCTCTTCGTTCGCGGCGTGCGGCACACCGGCATGCTCCAGGCGAATGACCTGCGCGATCGCCTGCCCGTGCGCCTCGAGTCGCGACAGCATCGCCTTGAGCTCCGCCGGATGGGCCAGGGCCAGCGCGAAGCCGCCCGGGATCTTGAAGCTCGCCCAGGTGCAGAGCGCTTCGTCGAGCGGATTCGCGCTCACGAAATAGCGCACGTCCCGCCCGTCCGCGACCAGCAGGCATTCGCGTTCGAGGCATTCCCCGTAGCTCAGCAGGGAGAAGTCCGGCGTCATCGCGCTCAGCTCGCCGAGCGTGAGCGTCCGCAGTTCGAGCGCGCTCATCGAACGGCTCCGGCGCTGCGCGCTGCCTCTTGCGCCCTCTCCCGCTTGCGGGAGCGGGCTGGGGTGAGGGCACTGGGCGCTCGTTTGGGTGTTGTCACCGAAGATCTCATTGCAGATTCCCCGCCAGTTCGAAGATCGGCAGATACAGCAGGATCACGATGCCGCCGATGGCCAGGCCGATGACCAGCATCAGCACCGGCTCGAAAAGCCGCGTGAAGCGGTCGATCCAGTGCGCCATCTCCGTGTCGTGGAAGGCCGCGGCCTGCTCCAGCATCTCTGCCATCTGGCCGTTGCGTTCGCCCGCGCGCAGCAGGCGCAGCGCGACCGAGGTGGTCAAGGTCGTCGACTGCAGCGCGTCGCTCAGGCTGCGGCCCTGCGTCACCTCCAGCGTGGCCGCGCCCGCGGCGCCGCGCAACGAGAGGGGCAACAGCGCCTGCGCCATGCCCAAGGCTTTGGTGACGGGAATGCCGCCGCTCAGGAGCAGCCCGAGCGATCGGTAGAAGCGCGACAGCTGCAGGAGCCGCAGCCGCGCCCCGATCCAGCGATTGCGCTGCACGGCCGAGCCCAGCCGGCGGCGTACGGACGGCTGCGCGCTCGCCGTCAGCGCCGCCACGATGCTCGCGACCGAAGCCGCGACGATCGGCGCCCAATGCTCCGACGCGAAGCCGCCCCATTGCATGAGCCATCGCGAAGCCAGCGGCAAGCGGTCTTCCATCCCCTCGTAGACGCGGCTGAAACGCGGCACCAGAAAGCACAGCAGGAACAGCGCCACCGCCGAACCGACCACGCAGAGCATGGCCGGATAGAGCGAGGCGCTGACGATCTTCCGGCGGATGGCGCCGAGCTGCTCGTGGTAGCGCAGGTAGCGCTGCAAGGCGTGGGCCAGTTCGCCCGTGTGCTCGCTGGCAGCGACGGACGCGACGAACAGTTCCGGGAAGACCGACGGAAAGGTCCGCAGTGCGGCGGAGAACGCCTGCCCTTCCTGCATGCGGCGCACCAGTTCGCCCAGCACCTGGCCTGCACGCGCGTGCCCCTTCTCGCGCTCGGCCAGCGTTTCGAGGATCTCGATCAGCGACAGGCCGGCGCCCAGCAGG
>DATFFA010000104.1:0-5468 GCA_035250605.1 Variovorax sp.
CTACGGCGGCGGCGGTGGTGGCGACGGCGGTTTCCGCAGCCCCTACGGCGCCGGCCCGCGTGGCGGCGGTCGCAGCGGTGGTGGCGGCGGCGGCGGTTATGGCGGTGGCGGCGGCAACAGCGGCTACTGATTCGCACCCCTGCACAGATCAAAAAAGGCTCCCTCGGGAGCCTTTTTCATTGCGCAGCGGCCCACATCGCGCCACCGGCCCAGCACCTAACCGGTGCGCCGTTGCTTTCGCCCGCGGCCCTGAACCGCGATATCGAACAGGCCGTTGGGCAAGGCCCGCATGAGCTTGGCCACCACGCCCATCTGCCACGGAATCACGCGATAGCTCGCGCCGGCCTCGATCGCGCGGAAGGCGCGATCGGCAAACGCCTCGGGCTGCAGGAGGAAAGGCATGCCGTAGCGGTTGCCCTGGGTGAGCGGCGTATCGACATAGCCGGGCAACAGCGTGACCACCTTGACGCCGCTGGCGCGCAGCTCGCCGCGCAAGCTCTCGCAATAAGCCACCACGCCGGCCTTGCTGGCGCAGTACGCGCCATGGCCGGGCAGGCCCCGGATGGCCGCGACGCTGGCGATGCCCACCAGCCGCCCGCTGCCTCGTTTGCGCATCGCGGCGACAAAGGGATGGAAGGTGGCGGCCAGGCCGACGTTGTTGACGGTCAGGGTCTCGGCCAGCACGTCGAGATCGCCGCGGTCTTCCGTATCGATGCCCACGCTGATGCCGGCGTTTGCGATGACCACGTCCGGAACTCCCTGGCGCTGGATGCAGTCGGCGCCCGCCCCCACGATGCTGTCGATCTGCGCCACGTCGGCGCCATAGACCTGGACATCGCCCGTGCCGATGCCGCGGGAGGCAACCCAGGCCTCGATCTCGGCAGTCCGCCGCGCCGCCAGCGCGAGCCGGTAGCCTGCCTCGTGGAAGCGCGCCGCCAGCGCCTGGCCGATGCCGCTCGAAGCCCCGGTGACGAAGGCCAGCGGCTTCAACGCTTGGTCCCAGGCGTGGACGGCATCAGCATGCCCCGCACGCGGCCGTGCAGATTGGCCACGCCCGAGAGGTTGTCGTAGTCCATCGAGTCCGCAGTGAACCGGTCCGAGCCGCGAATCAGGGTGACGGGCTTGTGCGACTTGACCCGCTCGGTGTCGAGGAAGGCGTGCAGGAACTCGCCGCGGAACTCCAGCCGCGGCATCGCCTTGCCGTCTGCCGTGGTGGCTGCTTCGCGCACCACGATTGCGTTGCCGAAGAGCTGGATCTCGCTGCCGTCGGCATTCGACAAGCCGCGATTGGCGGTGGCGCGGGTGGTCAGGCCTTCCGGCGACACGGAGCGCAAGCGCACCTGGTCCACCTCCATCGTGTCGGTGTCCGGATAGTGTCGGCCCTCGGTGCCGAACAGCTCGCTGCGCAGCTCGCCGCTGGGCAGGAAGTTCTTGATCACGAAGTCGCGCATGAAGTAGTCGGGCTCGTGCTTGGGTGCTTCCTTGGGCACGGGCTCGAGCAGCTTCGGCGCGTTGCGCACGAGCCAGTAGGTGCCCAGCGCGAGCACCGCCGTCAGGATGATCGGCAGGTAGATCGTGACCCGGTCGAAGGCGTCGCGCAGCAGATTCCAGGCCGCCTTCGCCCTCATGCGGCGGGGCCTCGCGCAATGTCCAGCAGGCGGCGGTAGTGGCCGCCGGCCGTGAGCAGAAGATCGCAGAATTCGCGCGCCGCACCTTCGCCGCCGCGCGCGGAGGTCACGTGGTGCGCGATGGCGCGCACCTCTGCATGCGCGTTCGCGGGCGCGGCGGCAAAGGCGACGCGAGACAGGACCGGCAGGTCAGGCCAGTCGTCGCCGATGGCGGCGGCCTGTGTCCATTCGAAACCGAGCAGCGCGAGCATGGCCTGCGCGGCCGGCAGCTTGTCCTCGGTGCCGTAGCGCACATGCTCGATGCCCAGGGCCTGCAGTCGCAGGCGCAGCGGCTTGGAGTCGCGCCCCGTGATCACTGCCGGCGTGATTCCGGCCAGGCGCAGCAGCTTGAGGCCGTAGCCATCGAGGATGCTGAAACGCTTGAGCGTTTCGCCGTGCTCGCTGAAATAGACGCCGCCATCCGTCAGCACGCCGTCGACATCGAAGAAGGCCACACGGATGTCCTGGGCGGCGAGCAAGGTCTCCGCCGTGAATGCGAGCGCCATCAGATGACTTTCGCGCGCATCAGGTCGTTGATGGTGAGCGCGCCGATCAGCACGTCCGCCGCATCGGTCACCAGCACGCTGGTGATCCTGTGCTGCTCCATCAGCTCGGCCGCCTCCGCCGCCAGCGCATCGGCACGCAGCTTGCGCGGGCCGGGGTGCATCACGTCGGCCGCGGTCAGGGCGCGCAGGTCCGCACCGGTCTCGATCTGGCGGCGCAGGTCGCCGTCGGTGAAGATGCCGATCGCGCGGCCCTCGCGATCGACGATCGCGGTGGCGCCCAGCCCCTTGGAGCTCATCTCGCGCATCAGCTCGCTGAAGCTGGCGCCGGGTCCCACGCGCGGCACGGCGTCGCCGGAACGCATGACGTCGCTGACGTGCGTGAGGAGCTTGCGGCCCAGGGCGCCGCCCGGATGCGAGCGAGCGAAATCCTCGGTGCCGAAGCCGCGCGCATCGAGCAGCGCGACCGCCAGGGCGTCGCCCATGGCCATCTGCGCGGTGGTGCTGGCGGTGGGCGCCAGATTGAGCGGGCAGGCCTCTTTCTCGACGCCGCCGTCGAGCACGATGTCGGCATGGCGCGCGAGCGTGGAGTCGGTGCGGCCGGTGATCGCGATCAGCGGCACGCCCTGGCGCTTGACGACCGGCAGGATCACCGTGAGCTCGTCGACCTCGCCGCTGTTGGAGATGGCAAGCACCAGGTCGACCGGCTTGATCATGCCGAGGTCGCCATGGCTGGCCTCGGCCGGGTGCACGAACATCGCGGGCGTGCCGGTGGAGGCCAGCGTGGCGGCGATCTTGCGGCCCACATGGCCGCTCTTGCCCATGCCCATGACCACCACGCGGCCGCGCACCTCCAGGATCTTCTGCACCGCCGCCACGAAGCTCGCGCCGATGCGCTGCTTGAGGCCGAGCACGGCCTCGGCCTCGATGTCGAAAGTGGTGCGGGCCCGCGCGAGCATCGCGTCGGAGGAGGCCTGAAGGGCCGGGTCGGGGCTGGAGCGCATCGCGGGATTTTATCGGCCGGGCATGATCGCGCCCGCGAACGGGGGTTCCATTCAGTAGCATCGGCCCATGTCTTCCTTCGACCTCACGCTGATGTACCTGCTCGCGGCAGTGGTCGGCGTGGTCGCCTGCCGCTTCCTGCGCCTGCCGCCGATGCTGGGCTACCTGGGCGCGGGCGTGCTCATCGGGCCCCATGCACTGGCCCTGGCCCAGGACGCCGATGGCGTCCGGCACCTGGGGGAGTTCGGCGTCGTCTTCCTGATGTTCGTGATCGGGCTGGAGTTCAGCCTGCCCAAGCTGCGCGCGATGCGCAAGCATGTGTTCGGCCTGGGGCTGCTGCAGGTCATGCTGACCATGGCGATCGCCACACTGGGCGGGCTGCTGCTGGCCTCGTGGCTGCCGCCCTACTGGCAGCTGGGGTGGCAGACGGCGCTGGCGCTCTCGGGCGCGCTCACCATGAGCAGCACCGCGATCGTGGTGAAGCTGATGGCCGAACGGCTGGAGCTCGAGAGCGAGCACGGCAAGCGCGTGATGGGCGTGCTGCTGTTCCAGGACCTGGCCGTGGTGCCCTTGCTGGTGCTGATCCCGGCGCTGGGCGCGCCGCCGGAGGCCATGCTGAAGGCGCTGGCCATCGCCTGGCTGAAGGCCACCTTCCTGGTGGCCGTGCTGCTCTACGGCGGGCCGCGGGTGATGCGCTGGTGGCTGACGCTGGTGGCACGCCGCCGCAGCGAGGAGCTCTTCATGCTCAACCTGCTGCTGGTCACGCTGGGCCTGGCCTGGCTGACGGAGCTCGCGGGGCTGAGTCTGGCGCTCGGGGCCTTCGTGGCCGGCATGCTGGTCTCCGAGACCGAGTTCAAGCATCAGGTGGAGACCGACATCCGGCCCTTCCACGACCTGCTGCTGGGTTTGTTCTTCATCTCCATCGGAATGTCACTCGATTGGCACATCGTGGTCCAGCAATGGGCGCTGGTCGGCGTCCTGCTGCTGCTGCCGCTGACCTTCAAGCTGGTGCTGGTCACGCTGCTGGCGCGCTTGCTGGGGGCAACGGCCGGTGTGTCGCTGCGCACCGGGCTGTACCTGGCGCAGGCGGGCGAGTTCGGCTTCGTGCTGCTGAGCCTCGCGCAGGGGGAAGAGCTGCTGCCGGCCTGGCTCGCGAACCCGGTGCTGGCCTCGATGGTCCTGTCGATGCTGGCGACGCCCTTCATCGTCCTGTACAGCAACCGCATCGTGCGCAAGCTCGTGGCCAGCGATTGGCTGCAGCAGTCGCTGCAGATGACCTCGATCGCGCGCAAGACCATCAACACGGCCCAGCACGTGATCATCTGCGGCTACGGACGCTGCGGGCAGAACCTGGCGCGCATGCTCGAGCGCGAGGGCATTCCCTACTTGGCGCTGGACCTGGACCCCGACCGCGTGCACCAGGCGACCGCAGCCGGCGACTCGGTGGTGTTCGGCGACGCGGCGCGGCTGCAGGCGCTGATGGCGGCCGGCCTGGCGCGCGCCAGCGCGGTGGTCGTGACCTACCTCGACACCCCCGGCGCGCTCAAGGTGCTCGCCAACACGCGGGCGCATGCGCCGCAGGTGCCGGTGATCGTGCGCACCAAGGACGACCGCGAGCTGGAGAAGCTGCAGGCGGCCGGTGCGACCGAGGTGGTTCCGGAGGCGATCGAGGGCTCGCTGATGCTCGCCAGCCATGCCCTGGCGCTGGTCGGGGTGCCGATGCGGCGCGTGATCCGCGTGGTGCAGGACCAGCGGGATGCCCGCTACAACCTGCTGCGCGGCTACTTCCACGGCGCCGATGACGACAACGCCGACGAGCTCGATCACGAGCGGCTCAACAGCTACACGCTGACGGCCGACGCGCAGGCGGTGGGCCGGCCGCTGGACCAGGAGGCGCTGGAGGAGGTGGGCGTGCGGGTGGCCGGCTTGCGCCGGCACAACGGCAAGGCCGTGACCGTGAGCGACGACGTGGTGCTGGCGGACGGGGACACGCTGGTCCTGTCGGGCAAGCCCGGCGCGCTCGCCGTCGCCATCGAGCTGTTGCACAAGGGCTGAGCCCGTGCGCAGCGGGCCTCAGTTGGCGAGGCTCGGGTTGCGCTTCTCCTCGTCGATCTGCTGCTGGCGCCGCACCGCGTCGCACTGGGCATGGGCCCTGAGCTCGGGCTTGGCGCATTGGGCGACCATGCAGCGCGAGCGGCCGAAGAAGCCCTGACCCGCACAGGTCGCCTCGGGGCTGGGCGGCGCGACCGGCTCCGCCGGCGCCGTGGCGACGACCGCCGCAGGCGCAGGTGCGGGT
>DATFFA010000105.1:0-7525 GCA_035250605.1 Variovorax sp.
TAGCTGTAGGAACCCTTGTCGACAGGGAAATTGCTTTCGAACATGCAGCGGTCTGCACCGAACAGCTCTATGCAGGGCTCCATCCATGGTCGCCATGTGTCGACCAGTTGGTGGGAAGTAGGCGGTGTTGCGCCCTTCTCGAACTCGAAGCCGTTGATGCGCATGCCGAGGCCACCGAGCTTCACGTAGACGTTGGGCAGCTTCGCGAGTTGGCGCATACCTTGCAGCCATGTCTCGAACACCTGCGAGCGGAAGCTCTCGTAGGCTCCAATTCGAACGATGCCGCCGCAGTGGTTGATGACCACAGGGGTGTCTGGTGCGGCTTTGGCGAGCTCGAACAGCTCGGGCAGTTGGTGAAAGAACAGCCAGGCGTCGTAGGAAAGGCCAAGTTCGGCCAACTGCGCGACGCCCTGGCGGTAGCCCTTGTCCACGAGCAGGCCTTTCGGCGCGGCGGACAACGGGTTGACGAGGGACGAATCCGCGTCCCAGGTGCTCAGATGGCGCACGCCTCTGAACCGGCCTTGGCCCGCTTGGACATGAGCCTCGAGGACTTCGCGCACAACAGCGCCCAGACGAAGGTCCGCATGGCCAACGATGGCCTTGGCAACTTCGGGAACGCCACTGGCGTGTTGCCGGGCAACCGCAGAAACGAATTCAGTTTCGCCAACCGGCTTGAGGGCGGCGGGCCCATCGGCTCGATAGCGGGTCTGAGCCTGCATGTAGACCGTTGCGACGATGTTGTGGCCTGTGCGCGTGTCCTCCAGGAAATCTTCAGCCAGGTAGGTCCAGGCGGGTCGCTCGTAGAAGTGATGGTGGGCGTCGACGATGCGAAGGCCAGGCTCAAGGACTTCCTCCTGGTGCATGGCAAGCCAATCCGGGCGAACGGCGAAGTAGTTGGTACTGCTCATCTTTGTCTCCAGGGCATCTGATATAGTTCTATTGAATAGAACTATGATCTGTGTAATAGAACTATAAGCGCGAACTTGCACCTTTCGGATGCGGGTAAACCCTTTGATGGGTGGTTCCTTGGCCGCGGCGGTGGCCATGTCACACTGAGGTTCGCAGCTCTGAAAGAAGCGCGTTCACGATTGCCTGGGGATTCCCATGACCGAACCAAAGCCCACCGCTCAAACTGCCGACAACGCCGAATCCAGCGGCGTTGCGGTGTTGGACAGGGCCTTTTCGCTGCTCGCCGCCTTTGGCGCAACGGACGCGGCGTTGACACTCACCGAGCTGTCGAAGAGGACCGGGCTCTACAAGAGCACGGTGTTGCGCTTGCTCTCGGCGCTCGAACACGGTGGCTTCATTCGCAAGCTGGCCGATGGGCAGTACGCCATCGGTCCGCAGCCGCTTCGCTTGGCTTCGATTTATCAGCGCTCGTTCCAGGTGGGGCATGTCATCGAGCCCATCCTGAAGCAGTTGAGCGTCGCGACGGGCGAGACCGCATCCTTCTACGTCAGGCATGGGGACAAGCGAATCGCGCTCTTCCGGGTCGAACCTTCCAGAGCGGTTCGTGCGTCGGTGCAGATAGGCCAGGAATACGCGGTCGCGCAGGGTGCATCGGGCAAGGTGCTGCTTGCGTTCTCGCTACCTGCACGCCCCGAATTTCAAGCCATTCGCGAGCAGTACTGGGCAGTGTCTTATGGGGAGCGAGACCCCGAGACCGCATCAGTTGCCGCGCCGGTGTTTGGCGTGACCGGAGAACTCCAAGGGGCGTTGGCTATTTCGGGGCCGCGGGCGCGGCTCGCCCCTTGCGAGACCATGTACGAAGCATGTCGTCATGTGCTGGAGGCTGCTCGCGAGGCAACGATGGCCCTCGGAGGGCTTGCGACTCACTATGCGCAGAGTCTCGAGCGAATGACTGCCGAAAGCTTCGCCGCACCCACAGCAGCCTTGGTCAGCTGACAACCGCGTCACCGCCAGGAAGTGACCGACCTTCTGCGCAAGTTCTGCGGCGACCATGAAGGTCGGCTTTTGGCCGAGTGCCGGCGTTGGCTCGAGCAAGGGAGCTTTGGACAAGCAGGGCCTTCCGCTGCCCTGTGGATGGCGTCAGAATTGCGGCGAACGCTCGCTTCCGGGCGATGCGGTTCGGAGCCGAAGCCATGAGACGCTGGTTGACTGCCCTCTTCGTGCTGCTGCTCGCCGGCTGCACAATGCTGCCGCCGCGCATCGCGCAGCCTGCCAGCAGCGCCATCGCCGATACCGGCGACACGCCTCTCGGGCGCATTGCTGCGGCGAGTCTGGCTGAGGCACCCGGTGGCAATTCGGGCTTCATGCTGCTGCCGAGCGGCGAAATGGCCTTCGATGCGCGCCTCGCGCTGGCCGAGGCCGCTACACGCTCGATCGACGTCCAGTACTACCACATCCACGCCGATACCGCCGGCGCGGCCTTCCTGGGGGCGCTGCGCGATGCCGCGGTGCGCGGCGTGCGCGTGCGGCTGCTGGTGGACGACTACCACGCCGGCGATCTGTACCCCATGTTGCGGGGCCTGGCCGCGTTTCCGAACGCCGAAGTGCGCCTGTTCAACCCGCTGCCCGAGCGCTACGGCACGCCGATCCGTCGCTTGCTGCTGTCGCTGCACGATTTCACGCGCGTCAACCGTCGCATGCACAACAAGCTCTTCGTCGCCGACAACCAGTTCGCCGTCTACGGCGGGCGCAATATCGCCGACGAATATTTCACGCGCCATGGCGAGGCCAACTTCATCGACCTCGACGTCCTCTCCGCCGGCACCGTCGTGCGCGAGCTGTCGGCAAGCTTCGACCGCTACTGGAACAGCGAACAGGTGTGGGCGCTGGAGCAGAGGCTGCACGCTCTGGAACGCGCCGCCAAACCCGCCGAGCGGCGCGCCGACTTCGACGTGCAGCAAAAAAGGATCGCCGGCCCACCGCCGAACGTGCCACCGCTGGACTACCTGGGCCAGAGAACGGTTCGCGTGCAGATCGCGCAGGGCCGGGTGCGATTGCTGGCCGGCAGTGCCCGCGTGCACGACGACCCGCCCGACAAGGTGCTCCAACCCGTGGACCCGAACAAGGCCAGCCCGGCGATGCGGACCAAGCTCGACGTGATCGCCGCCGCGCGCGAGGAAGTGGTCATCGTCAATCCTTATTTCCTGCCCGGCCCGGTGGGCCTGCGCATGATGGGCGAGGCCCAAAAGCGCGGCACGCGCGTGTTGATCGTCACCAACTCGCTGGGCTCCACCGACGAACCTCTGGTGTACCGCGCCTACTCGCGCTACCGCGCCGACATGCTGCGGCTGGGCGTGCAGGTGTACGAGTTCGGTCCCGACCTGGTGCGGCGGTCGAACACCTTCGGGGTCTTCGGCAAATCCACGCCGCGCCTGCACGCCAAGGTGGTGGGCGTGGACCGGCGCTGGATGGTGGTGGGCTCGGTCAACCTCGATCTTCGCTCGGCAGTGCTGAACACCGAGTTGGGCGTCACCATCGACTGCGCGGCGCTCACGCGTCAGGCGCTCGGCCTGCTGCGCGCCGATTCCTTCGCCAGCATGTACCGGCTCCAGCTTGGTGAAGACGGCCAGACGGTCGAATGGCATCTGCGCGACGACAGCGGCAAGACGCAGGTGCGGCACGACGAGCCGCACGCGAGCCTGTGGCAAGGCATTTCGCTGTGGCTGCAATCGTTGTTCGTGTCCGAGAGCGACTTGTAGCCGGCCCCCGCCGGAGTTCCTTGAATCCGAGGTTCATCGACGCGCGATGCGCACGATGCGCGCCGCGCCGATGGCCGTCACTGCCATCGCCTGCTTCGTATCGAAGAAGGCGGGCGCGCGCACGACGGTCGATGTGCCGGCCTGCTCGACCTGCACGGTGCCCAGCAGCACGAGCAAGAGCTCGCCGGCGCTCACCTCGGCGCGCTCGCCGGCGGCCAGCGGCTGGTGCTGCCCCGCGTCGACGACCGCCAGCCGCGCCGCGCGCTCCATCGTCTTCCACGCCGGCAGGCCACGCACGCAGTCGTCGAAGCGCCGCGCCGCGAAGTTCTTCCAGAGGATCTCGCTCAGTTTCGGATGCGCTTCGAGGATGGAGAACAAGGCCGCGCGCGAAATCTGGATGAGCAGCGTGGCGGTGGCGGTGCGCAGCGAGGCACTGCGCCGTTCGCCGCTGAGCATGGCGATCTCGCCGAACATGTCGCCGCTGGCCAGCTCGTCGATGATGGCGTCTTTGCCTTCGCCTGCGCCGTTGGCATCGGCCAGCACGTAGACGGCGCCGCGCGCAATCACGTAGAGCTCGTTGCCGGGGTCGCCGGCACGGAAGATTATTTTTCCCGCGGGGAGCGCAACGATCTGCGCGCTGCGTGCCAGCGTGGCGAGGCTGGGCGCGTCGAACGAGCCGAACAGTGCGGTCGTCTTCAGGCGCCGGATGACCTCGGCCGGGCGCAGCAGGTGGCCGCCGATGGGCAGGCGGTACAGCGTCACCATCAAGCCCTCCTTGCGCCGCGTGTAGCGCTCGGCGAAGAAGGTCGAGATCATGTGCCAGACGTTGTGAGCGTCGACCTTGATCAGCGTGACGAGTCCATCGCCTTCGCTGTAGCCCGGGTTGGCTTCGATGAAGAAGCGGGCCGCGGGCTTGTCGCAGTTGCGCCAGTAGTTGCGCTCGACCTCGGAGTCGCGCGTGATCCAGTGCACTTGTCGCGTCAGCGGGTTGTCGGGGCTCACGCGCTCGAGGCCGAACGAGTTCGCCAGCTCGTCCATGAAGGCGAGCACGGCCGGCGGCGGCGGATGCCGGCTGCTCGGCCAGATCACGTCGAAGTGCTTGGCAAACAGGCAATAGCTCGAAGGGTGCACCAGCGAGCCGAGGTAGTAGAAGCGCCGCCCGAGGTAGCGCAGCAGGTAAGGCACGCCGAGCTTGAGGCCGAAGCGCATGTTGGTATTGCCGCCCCGGTAAGCGCGCAGCGTACCGGCCTCGGCACGAAAGATGGCGCTCGCCTTGCCGGCCAGTTCGCGCTCGAAGACGTGCAGCGCGAAGTAGCCGACGATCTCGCCTGCGTCGTTGCGGTGCACGTTGATCCAGGTGTGCTCGGCCGGGGACTCGACCACGTACTTCGCGAACGAGTCGCGGCTGACGCCGTCGAACACCTCGCAATGGACCTTGTACAGCGCATCGATGAACTCTTGCCGCGCGGCGGGGTCGAGCTTGCTCGGGACGACGATGGCGGATTTGGCGATCTTCGGCATGGGTGTCGGGCGCTGCGGACCGCCGTCGAACCGCCGGAAGTTCGAAGGCCGGCGGGTTGCACGCGTGGCGGATGGGACGAACGATTTTGCCCCACGGCACGCCCGACCCGATCGCCGTGGCGCCCTCGCGCCGCGGCATACTGGCGGGATGCTCGCCGAGCCGCCCCCCCTTTGCAGCCGCCGGACGCTTCCGGCCGAGGCGCTCGCAGTCCTCGCCGAAGGTTGCGGGTTCCTGCTGCTCGGCGTGCCCGCCGCGCCGATTGCCCTGCCGATCGAGAACGTCGCGCGCCGGGACGCCCTGGTGCCCGGCCTGGCGCGATGACGCCTGCGCTCGCCCTTCACCCGCTGTTCGCCGGCATTTCGTCCGAGGCGCTCGCCTCCCTTGAACGATGCCTGCAAACGCGTCGCTTCGATGCGGGCGACATCATCCTGCGCGCCGGCGTGCCGTCGGCCGAGCTGTTCGGGCTGATCGAAGGCGCTGTGCGCGTCGAGCTGGCCGGGGGTGGCCGGCGGCTGCTGCTGTTGCCGCCCCAGTGCTTCGGCGAACTGTCGGCGCTGACCGGCGATCCCGTCTCGGCCAACGTCGTCGCCCAGCGCGATGTGCGAACCTGGGTCCTCTCGGCCCCCGTTCTCTTGGAGGCGATGGCGCAGGAGGTCGCGTTCTTCCGCAATGTCGCGACCTTGCTGGGGCTGCGCCTTCGCGAGCGCACGCGCCGTGCGCAGGCGGCGCGGCCGCGCGTCGTGCTGGTGCCGACGGGGGAGGAAGGCGACCCGATCCTGCTGGCGGCGCTTGCCCGCGGTTTGCAGCACTACGCGCCCGGTTCCGAGCACGACGAGTCGGGCGACGACGCGGCAAGCGGCGCGCAGCGCATTCGCCGCTGGCGCGACCTTGGGCCGAGCGACGCAGTGCTGCTGCTCGGGTCCGGCCAGGCCGGCAGCGCGGCGTTGCTGGCGGAGCTCGATGCCGATGACGCGTTGCTGGTCACCGCAGACGATCTGCGCCGCCTCCCGGATACGCACGCCGCCCCCGTCGTCTGGCGCCCGGGTGCGCTCTCCGGGGCGGCGGCACTGCAGCGCTGGTGCCACGCGGTTCCGCGCGACGAGGTCGACGCTGCGGCATCGGGCGGCGACTGGTCGCGGGCGCGCCAGCCGGCGCTCGATCACCTCGTGCGGCGGCTTTGCGGCCGCGAGGTGGGCGTGGCCATGAGCGTGGGCGCGGCTGCCGGGCTGGCGCACCTGGGGGTGCTCGAGGTCCTGGAAAGCGACGGGCTGCCGATCGACTTCCTTTGCGGCTCGAGCATGGGGGGTGCGGTGGCACTGGCCTTTGCCCGATTCGGCAGCGCGCGCGCGGCGACCGACAACGTCCTGCGCGTGGTCGCGGATTTCGCGCGCGCCAGGGGCATGCAATGGTTGCCGCGCGCCTCGCTCATCTCCGCATCGCGCCTGACCACGCTCACCCGCGAGCTGTATGGCGATGCCACGTTTGCGCAGTTGCGGGTGCCGGTCGCGGTCGTCGCGGCCGACCTGACGATGGGCAAGCGTGCCGTGCTCGACAGCGGCGCCGTGGCGCCGGCGGCACGGGCCACGGCGGCGATCCCGGGGGTGTTCGCCGCGGTCCGGCTCGGCGACTCGATCCTCGTCGACGGCGCGGTCGTGTCGCGCCTGCCGGTCGACCTGCTCGCCGCGCGCGGCTGCGGCTTCAGGCTCGCCGCGCTGGTCCGACCCACCTATCCCGAGGCGGCCCCCGATGCTGCGCGCGCGGCCGATCGCTTCGAACAGCGACTGCGTCGCCCGTTCGGCCTGCGCGCCGCGATGGGCGGTGCGTGGCGCTTGCAGGGCTGGTGGGACGCCGCCGCCCAGGCCGATCGCGCCGACCTGTCGCTGACCGTTCCGATCCCGGTCGGCGAAGGCTTCAACTTTGCGGCGGCCGAAGCCATGGTCGAGTGTGGCCGGCGCACGGCGCTGGAGCGCCTGCCGCAGATCCGCCTGGCGATGCAGCAGGTGCTGGCGCCAGGGGTGCCTTGACGATACGCCGCCGGGCGTGGGCCACCGGCACCCCGTAGTCGACCTGCGCCATAGACCGGCCAACCTCGACAAAGCTTCGGGGCCTTGTTCAGGGGACCAAATAGCCCTGAGCATATTTTTGTGTCCTGCCTCATCGCCACCGACGCAGAACGCAGCTCAGTAGTTTTAGGCAAGAACGCGCGAATTTCCGACAAACGGCCCGGAAGCGGTGGGAGGACACTGGCCGATTCGGCATCACGCTCGTCCCACGAACACAGGAGCTGACATGGACAGTCCCGAAACCCCTTTGATCTCGCGACGCGACGCACTCA
>DATFFA010000106.1:0-37399 GCA_035250605.1 Variovorax sp.
GCGGCTGGTGCGCACCGTCTACAGCATGGAGATCATCGAGCCGCTGGGCCTCGCTGCACGCGAGCGGCTGCAGACGCTGGGCTATCGCAATGTCGAGGTGCGCCTCGCCGACGGCTACCACGGCTGGGAGGAGCACGCGCCTTACGACGCCATCCTCGTCACCGCCGCGGCCAGCCACATCCCGCCGCCGCTGATCCGCCAGCTCAAGCCCGGCGGGCGCATGGTGATCCCGGTGGGCGCGGCCTTCCTGGTCCAGCAGCTGATGCTGGTCGAGAAGAACGCGGACGGCACGGTCTCGACGCGGCAGATCCTGCCGGTGGCCTTCGTGCCGCTGACGGGCAGCGGGCGCTAGGACGGCCCATGGGCTCGCATGGCGCTCCGGTCATCGCCGTGGCGCTGATCTCGGCCGCCGCCCTGGCCTACGAGATCCTGCTGATGCGGCTGTTCTCGATCAGCCTGTGGCACCACTTCGCCTACATGATCATCAGCCTCGCGCTGCTCGGCTACGGCGCGAGCGGCGCGCTGCTGACGCTGGCGCCGCGCGCCATCGAGCGGCACTTCGTTTTGCTCTTCTGCGCCGCGGCCGCAGCCTTCGGCCTCACGGCCGCGAGCTGCTTCCTGCTGGCGCAGCAGGTGCCCTTCAATCCGCTGGAGATCCTGTGGGATCCGCGGCAGCCCGGCTGGCTGCTGGTGCTCTATCTGCTGCTCCTGCTGCCCTTCCTCTGCGCGGGCGCCTGCGTGTGCCTGGCGCTGGCGCGCTTTCGCGGCATGCAGCCGCGCATCTACAGCTTCGACATCCTGGGTGCGGGCGTGGGCAGCCTGGGCGTGGTGGCTCTGCTGTTCGTGCTGTCGCCGCAGGCCGCGCTCAAGCTGATCGGGGCGCTGGGCTGGCTGGCCGCAGCCACGGCCTGGCTCGAATGCGGCGGCGGCAAGCGCTGGCCGGCGGCGCTGCTGCTGGCGGGGGCGGGCGCGTCGATGCTGATGCCGGCCGCCTGGCTGACACCCCTGATGTCGCCGTACAAGGAGCTCCCGCAGACGTTGCGCATTCCCGGGGCCCGCGTGGTGCTGGAACGCTCCAGCCCGCTGGGCCTGGTCAGCGTGGTCGAGAGTCCACGCATCCCGCTGCGCCACGCGCCGGGCCTGAGCCTCAACGCGAGGACCGAGCCGCCGCCGCAATGGGGCCTGTTCACCGATGGCGAGGGCCTGAACGCGCTGACCCGCTTCGACGGCAGGCGCGAGAGCCTCGCGCACCTCGACCAGATCAGCTCGGCGCTGCCCTACCGCCTGCTGCAGCGGCCGCGGGTGCTGGTGCTGGGGGCCGGCGCGGGCACCGATGTGCTGCAGGCCCACTACCACGGCGCGAGCCGCATCGATGCGGTCGAGCTCAATCCGCAGGTGGTCGACCTGGTGCGCGGGCGCTTCGGCGAGGCGACCGGCGGGGTCTATTCGCGGATCGCGCACGTGCACGTGGCCGAGGCGCGCGCCTTTCTGGCCACCGGCGACACGCGCTACGACCTGATCCAGGTCGCGCTGCTCGATGGCTTCAGCGCCTCCTCGGCCGGCCTGCATGCGCTGTCGGAAAACTACCTCTACACGGTCGAAGCGCTGCAGGAGGCGCTTCGCCGCCTGCGACCGGGCGGCCTGCTGGCGATCACGCGCTGGGTCACGCTGCCGCCGCGCGACACGCTCAAGCTCTTCGCGGCCGCCATCGCGGCGCTGGAGCGCTCCGGCGCCACCGATTCCGCGTCGCGGCTGGTGCTGATCCGCAGCTGGAAGACCGCGACGCTGCTGGTGAAGAACGGCAGCTTCGACGCCGCGGACATTGCAGCGATACGGGCCTTCTGCGGTGCGCGCTCCTTCGACCTCGGCTACTACCCGGGCATGCGGCCCGAGGAGGCGAACCGCTACAACGTGGTGGAGCGCCCCGACCTCTTCGACGGCGCGAGCGCGCTGCTGGGTCCGGGGCGCGACGCCTTCGTGCGCGACTACAAGTTCGACATCGCCCCGGCCACCGACGACAGGCCGCATTTCTTCCACTTCTTCAAGTGGCGCTCGCTGCCCGAGCTGCTGGCGTCGAGAGGCCGCGGCGGTCTGCCGCTGCTCGACTGGGGCTACCCGGTGCTGGCGGCCACGCTGGTGCAGGCGACGCTGGCGAGCCTGCTGCTGATCGGGCTGCCGATGGCCTGGGTGAGCCGGCGGCGCTCGCATGCGCATGAGGCCCCACGCGGCGCACGCCGCGCACGCGGCCGCATGCTGGCGTACTTCCTGGCGGTCGGCTTCGGCTTCATGTTCATCGAGATCGCCTTCATCCAGAAGTTCGTGCTGTTCCTGGGCCATCCGCTCTATGCGGTCGCGGTGGTGCTGTTCGCCTTCCTGCTGTTCGCCGGCATCGGCAGCCGCGTGGCCGCGCGCCATCCGCCGGTGAAGGCGGTGGTTTGGGCCATCGCGGCATCCGCGGCGCTATGCCTGCTGCTGCTGCCGATCCTGCTGCGCCATGCGATCGGCTGGCCGGACGCGGCGAAGATCGCGCTGTCGGCGATGCTCATCGCGCCGCTGGCCTTCTTCATGGGCATGCCCTTTCCGCTCGGGCTGGCGCGGGTGGAGGCGGTCGATGCCCGGCTGATTCCGTGGGCCTGGGGCATCAACGGCTGCGCCTCGGTGATCGCGGCGGTGCTGGCGACGCTGCTGGCAATCCACCTGGGGTTCACCGCGGTGGTGCTGGCCGCGCTGCTCCTGTACGGGCTTGCGGCGGCGGCGCGTCCTTGACAACATGGTCTTGCTCACGCCGAACCTGGCGATGGGCATTCTCAACCGGGCTTCGCCGCAGTTCAGCATCTTCGCGGTGGGCTTTCCGCTGACGCTGCTGGCGGGGATCGGGATGCTGCAGTTGCTGATGCCGCAGATGGGGGCTCTTCTGGCGCCGCGCTTTGCGAGCGCGCTGAGGTCGGTGATGGAGCTGCAGGCATTGCGGCCTTGATGCCGCCTACTCTCTTGACAATCGTTCCCACGCACTGTTCATTGCTGGCGAAACGCCCCTGAGGTTCGAAATATCGTCGGCTGACAAGCCGCCGATGTTGTCCACCATGTGTACTCCGACATCAGGTGGCAGGCCGAGATGCTGAGATACGAATGCCGCGGCCATCTCGCTGAGCAGAAAGTTTTCGTGAAAATAGCATTGCCAGCCCCCGGTCGATAGGGACAAGTGCTCTATCCGAATATCCCCACTCCGAGGCTTTGCTCTGGCCTGACGCCTGAATCTGGCTATCTCGTCCGCACTCGTCAGGAGCACTTCATGCGACCGAATCAGGATATTGCTCAATGCAGGACACTCCAGCAGCATGCGTTCGACCACTTCCACGAGAGACGGCCCCTGCGGTACGCCAGGCATGTCGCAAGTGATGCTCAGGTGCTCCAGGCCGCCTGGCAGGGGAGCAAGCCCGAGAAGAGCCGCAGCCCCGCTGGACGTCGTCAACCCGAGCGAAAGGGATTGGGGTCGAAACCCATCGAGGAACATTGCAAGAAGCCGGGTCTCGTGTCTGTTCGGGTCGCTCTCGCTTCCATTGAGGGTCAAGGAACTCGCCTGGCTTGAGAAGTTCGGCCGTTTCTCGACGGACGTGATGTCTACGTCAATGCCGGGGGCGATGGTGAATGCGAAGTCGCGGATCCCCTCTAACTGAGCGATGGTTGTGAGGAGCTGCTTCGTCCCATCTTCATCGAGGTGTTCGACAACTTTCAGATCCAGGCTAACAGGCTGCAACTCCCACAGCGAGTACAAGAAAGAAGCGTCGTCGGCTAACAGCGTCGGCACTATGCAATGTTGAAGATGACAAGGGACCCCGCCGCGTTCGAGATGGCTGATCGCATATTCGTGGGGCATCTCTTCCCGCAATGTCATCACATAGTTCGGTGCCAGCGCGTGAACGGCCCGCAGCAGGTGACTTGACATGAGATAGAGGGCAAGGCGCGCGAGTGCATCGGCAAACTCGCTCTTGATGGGATCGCCGGTATCGGGGCATTTCTCCATGCTGAAGAATGCCGCCAATGCCGCGGGCGCAAGCCGCCGCGCCGCGGCCTCATCGGACAAGCCTGCGGCTCGCATTCGTGTCCTCTCCACGTAGGAATTCACTTCCCAGGAACTACTCTCTTGATCCAGGAGCGATTCGTCGGCCATGCCACGGAGCAGTTCCGCTTCCTCTTGCAGTTCCTGCGCTCCCGCCTCATACGCTTCAACCTTCGCCCGTTGGGACATGTCATGACCAAAAACTATTGCACGCGCTGCCGCCGACAAAGTCATGCAAGCCCGCGATGACGCCAACACCGGCCTTCCCTGCCAAAACTCCGGGGCCTTGGACCGGCCGCCTACCTGAACCTCGAGCGTTGCCAGATTGGGAAGTGCATCGACGGCCCTGATAAGGCGGGGGACCAGAAGACACTGGATCTCGGCTGACAGATTCAGCGAAAGTTCCGTGACCTTCAGAGGGTGTTTTTCCAAGAAATCGGTGAGCTTATCCATGTTGGTCGGATCGACCTCACCCTCGAGCCTCAACTTGAGTTCAAACCCGCGCTCGGCCGCCCGCCCCGCTATCTCGTCCAGACGAGACACAACGACCGAGCCTTGGAATTCTTTGGCCTCAAGCTCTCCGAGCACGGCTTGCTCACCCGTGTCACAACACCACTGGGCTACGGCGGCTGGATCATCGGGCCATTGCCCATTGAAATAGTCGCGAACGGCCTGTGGCAGTTGTGTCTGGAGCGTGCTCCGGCTTGCAAGAAGAAGACTTTGGCGCCGCGACGCGTCGGAAGCACATCCCGAAGTTGGAATCCCGGAGGAGGAGGAGTTGTTGATACTCAGAGAATTCATGAAAGGGCCTCGTTGCGAGCGAATAAAGGAGTAAATCGGTGCTACTGACCGGGCGCGGGCAATGAGCACAAGGCTGAAGTCAGTAACGCTGTTGGCTTGCAAGTTCCAGCCAGGGCTTGCGGCCGCCGCGCGTCCTTGACAACATGCAAGTCTCCGAAGGACACGCAAGCATGGCTGCCCGTCTGCGAATCGCGCCGACCCGCCGCGAGTTCCTGTGCGCGCTCGCGGCGGGACTCCCGCCTCTCCTCGGTCCAGCCTGCGGCCATGCCCAGGCGCGGCCGCGCGGCCCGGCCACGCGCGCGATTCCTTCCACCGGCGAGCTGGTGCCGGCCATCGGCCTGGGCAGCTGGATCACCTTCAACGTCGGCAACGACCGCGCCGCGCGCGAGGGCTGCGCCGAGGTGATGCGCGCCTTCTTCGAGGCCGGTGGCCGCATGATCGATTCGTCGCCGATGTACGGCTCCTCGCAGTCGGTCATCGGCGAAGGGCTGGCGCGCATCAGCCGCACGGCGGGCGTGTTCGCGGCCGACAAGGTCTGGATCGGCGCCGGCGCACGCGGGCCCGGGCAGATCGAGGAGTCGCGCCGGCTGTGGCGGGTGCCGCGCTTCGACCTCTTGCAGGTGCACAACCTGCTCGCCTGGGAAGCGCACCTGCCCACGCTGTTCGCGATGAAGGCGGCCGGGCAGCTGCGCTACGTGGGCATCACCACCTCCGAAGGGCGCCGGCACCGCGAGATCGAATCGATCATGGCCAGCCAGCCGATCGACTTCGTGCAGGTCAGCTACAACCTGCTCGACCGCGAGGTGGAGTCGCGCATCCTGCCGCTGGCGCGCGAGCGGCGCATCGCGGTGATCGCCAACCGGCCTTTCCGCGAGGGCGCGCTGCTGCGGGCGCTGCAGCGCCATCCGCTGCCGCCCTGGGCCGACGAGATCGGCTGCGACAGCTGGGCGCAGCTCGCGCTCAAGTTCATCGTGTCGCACCCGGCGCTCACCTGTGCGATCCCGGCCACCCGCAATGTGGCGCATGTGCAGCAGAACATGGGCGCCGGGCTCGGGCCCATGCCCGACGCGGCGATGCGCCAGCGCATGGCAGCGCACGTCGAGGCGCTGTGACCGATGTCGCAGTGGTGGAGCTACCGGCCTTCGGACTTCCTGCTGTTCTCCGAGCGCACCTGGCATCGGCTCTTCGAGCTCTACAACGCGGAGATCTGGCCGGCGCATTTTTTTGCGCTTGCGCTGGGGCTGGCGCTGGTGCTCGTTGCGCTGAGGGGAAGCGCCGGCCCGGCGGCGCGCGCCTGCTGCGCGATGCTCGCGGCCTGCTGGCTCTGGGTGGCCTGGGCATTTCATCTGGAACGCTATGCGGCCATCAATTGGGCGGCGAGCTGGTTCGCCGCCGCCTTCGCGATCGAAGGGCTGCTGCTGCTGGCGGCCGCCGGCACGCGCCTCGAACTGCGGGATCGGCGCGGCGGACGCGAAGCGCTGGGCCTCGGGTTGCTGCTCTTCGCCATCTTCGTGCAGCCGTGGCTCGGCCTGGCGCTGCTCGGGCGGCCCTGGCGCGAAGCCGGGCTCTTCGGGCTGGCGCCCGATCCGACGGCGGTCGGCACGCTCGGCCTCCTGCTGCTCCTGCGCCCGCTGCCGTCGGCGCGCCTGGCGCGGGTGCTCGCGATGCTGCTGTGGCCGGTGCCGCTGCTGTGGTGCCTGATCGCCGCGCTGACGCAATGGACGTTGCACGCCTCCCGAGGCTGAGGCCGCGCACCACCCGTACCACCACCCTCGGGCCGAAATCTGGTGTTTTGTGCCAGCCGGTCATTCCGTTGGCGAGCAAAAAGAAGAATGGCTCGCCGCCGCATTCCGCGCCGGCCTGCCCTGCTTTCGATGGGGCGGTCACGCAACTCGAACGAGGAATCCATCCATGTGCAATTGCCCACCTTCCCCCACGGCCGCGTCGAGGCGCCGGTTTCTTGGCGGCGCTGCGGCCCTCGCCGCCCTGACTTCCAGCGGCCGCGCGCTGGCCGCCGACACACCGCTTCCCGACAATCGCATCGGCGGCGACGCCGCACTCCAGCGTCTGGTGCAAGGCAACGCCCGCTACGTCTCGGGCCAGTCCACCCAACGCGATTTCTCGGTCGGCCGCGTGGCGCGCACGCGCGGACAGAAGCCCTTCGCCGCCATCCTCGGGTGCGCGGATTCCCGCGTCTCGCCGGAACTCGCCTTTGATCAGGGCCCCGGCGACCTGTTCGTGGTGCGCCTGGCAGGCAATTTCTTGAACGACGATGCGCTCGCGAGCCTGGAGTACGCCATCAAGGTCCTCGAGGTGCCGCTGATCATGGTGCTCGGCCACACCAGCTGCGGCGCCGTTTCCGCCAGCATCAAGGTGCTGCAGGAGAAGGCCAGGCTGCCCGGCAAACTGCCCAGCCTGGCCGAAGCGATCCGCCCCGCCGTCGAGGCCGCCGCGCGCCGGCAGCCCGCGGACCTCCTGGCGGCCTCCACCGTGCAGAACGTGCGGTACGGCGTGGCCCGACTCGCGACCTCGGCGCCCATCCTGGCCGAGATGACGCAGCGCGGCGCGCTCAAGGTGGTCGGGGGCGTGTACGACCTGGCCACCGGCAAGGTCGGCATGGTGTAGGCCATCGGCACGCATCGAGCGCCAACTCAAGGCGGTGCGCTGCCCAGCAGGAACTCCGTCGCCGCCTGCCACCAGCGCGCGTCGACCTGCCCTGGCCAGTCGTTGTGGCCGGCCGCCTCGATCGTCAGCAGCCGCTTGGGCGCAGGCAGCGCCTCGTGGAGCGCAACACCCAGGCGCGAGGGCACGACGCGGTCGCGGCCCGCCACGACCACCAGCACCGGCCGGCCGAAGGATGCGAGGTGGGCGGCGCTGTCGTAACGGTCGCGCAGCAGCCAGCTCACGGGCAGCCAGGGATAGTGGTAGCTGGCGACATGCACGAGGCGGTCCCAGGGCGTGATGAGCATCAGGCCGGCGACCTGCTCGCGCGCCTGCGCAGCCGCCGCAGCCGCCACGCCGGCGCCCAGCGATTCGCCGATGACGAGCAGCGGTGCCCCATGCGAGCGATGCGCCAGCGCGAGAGTCTGCCGCGCATCCTCGACCAGGCTGCGCTCGCCCAGCTCGCCCCCGCGCGGGCCGTAGCCCGGGTACTCGGCCAGCAGCACGCGAAAGCCCAGGCGCGTGAGCGCCGTGGCGTAGTAGGCGCGGTGGCCGGCATGTCCGGCGTTGCCATGGAAGACGATGACCGTGCCGCGTGCGGTGCCCGCGGGCTCGGCCGCCAGGCCGCGAAAGTCCTGCGCCGATGGCCAGGCCCGCAGTCCGCCGGTGGCGACCTCGGCAACGGTGGCCGGCGCGGGAAAGTAGAGCAGTCGGTCCTGAAACATGGTGATGCCGCCCAGTCCGATCGCACAGGCCAGGGCGAGCTTGAGCATCGATGCGAGGACGGCGTTCATGGGTTGCGGTGCGGGCCATTGTGGGCCGGCGGTGATTCGGACGAGCTGAATTTTGCGCATCGACCGAGCGGCTGTGCTGTCATCGCGTTCACACGGCCAGGCGACGGTCGGGGGCCACGACGAAACGTCGCCAATTGTCGCGAGATCTCCCGCAACGCTTCGGATCTTTCTAGCATCCACGCCGCGCAAGGATGCGGGCACCGGCCTCGCCCGAGCGATATCCCCATCCACTTCAAGCCCCAGAGACATAGTGACTTCCTTCCACGAGAGCCCGCCTTCGCCGGATGGCGACGGCCAGGCCTGGGCATTGATCACAGGCGGCTCAGGGCGCGGCGGCGCAGCCATCGCCCGTGCGCTGCATGCTCGCGGCTTGTCCGTTGTCATCCACCACACGCCCCGTTCGCTTGAAAAGGCGAAGGCCTTGCAGGCAGAACTCGAGCTTTTGCGACCCAACACGACCGAATGCTGGGCCGCCGATTTCGCTGCCGATACCTTCTTCGTGCCGGCCTGGCTCCCGTTGAAGGGCGTGACGGTTCTGGTGTGCAACGCCTCGGCGTACCACGCCAGCGACGTCGGCGACATCGATCGCACGCACCTCGACATCGCCATCCACATCAACGCCCACGCTGCCATCCTCGCCGCGCTGCGGCCGAGGCCCGGCCAGGCTCAAGCGCTCCGCTCGGTCGTCGCCATCACCGATATCGCGGTTGATCGTGCACCCAAGGGGCACGTGTCGTACACAACGGCAAAGGGTGCGCTGCAATCGATGATCCTCGCGCTCGCAAACGACTGGGCGCCGCATGTGCGCTTCAACGTCGTCCAGCCCGGCACCTTGCCTTATCCGGAGAGTTGGGCCGATGCAGAGCGAGCAAAGAAGATCAACGAGTCCATACCGCTCGGCCGCATTGGCACCTTCGAGGAACTCGCCGGTGCCGTCGTGTACTTGGCTATCGATGCCACCTACGTGACCGGCCAGGTGCTGGCCGTCGACGGCGGGCGAAGTCGGCAGCTCGACTGACCGGCCGCTGCATGGGCCATTCGTGCAGCAACACTGCAAGCAGGTGCTTTGGAAGGGAGAGAATATGTTTGGAAGAAGGCAGCTTCTGACGGTCGCGGCACTCGGTGCCTCGGGATTCGCTCACTCCGAGGAGGATCGACGCGCTTTCCTGACCGTCCGCGGCAACATCCGCAAGTTCACTGACGAGAAAGCCAAGGTCTACCGCTTCAGCGAAGAAGAATTCATGTCGCTCCCGCAAAGTTCGATCACCACCGCGACCACATGGACCAAGCGATCAAGGTTCGACGGCCCCCTGCTGGCGAACGTGCTCAAGCACATCGGTGCAAGCGGGTCACGCCTTGATGTGCAGGCACTGGATGGCTACAGCGCCAGTATTCCCGTCTCGGACCTGGAGGCCTTCAGTCCCATCTGTTTTTGGATAGTCAGAACCGTCTGATCGAGTACGTGGAGATGTTCCGCGGCACTATCAATCAGGCTACCGTCTACCCACGCGAAGTGGTCAAGGAGGCGCTGCGGCTCAACACCGCCGCGGTGATCTTTTCACACAACCATCCCGACGGGAATCCCGAGCCGAGCCGCGCGGACGAGGCCTTGACTTACACCTTGATGGGTGCGCTGGCAACCGTCGATGTGCGCGTGCTGGACCACGTCATCGTCGCTGGCTCGCTGACGTGCTCGCTCGCCGAGCATGGGCTGCTATGAACATCGGGCGAATGCCGAGCCGCCATGCCCGACGGCAACGGTTCGAGAACTGCCGGCTGCCGGCTGCCGGGTCTTGCGAGCATCAGCGATCGCTCCAGTGCGATGCCGCTGCGTCATGGAATCTCCGGCCCGTGATCGCGCGCCTGCGAGTCCGACACCGCCTCGGCGCCCGTCCACCTGTTGGCACGCCACCAGGCGAGCAGCCGCTCGAGGTCGCCGCCGAAGACGCGGTGCTTGAGTTCCTCGCCGACCATCGAGCAATGCGCGGCACTCGCGAGGTCGAGCAGGGTGTTGGTCGCGACGCGGTCGCATTCGAGGTAGGTGCGCTGCAGCGCCTCGACGCTGGCCGAGGCCAGGTGCCGCCGGTCCGGGGCCTGTGCCTGCGCAGGCGACGGCACAGGCGAAGCGGCCAGCAGGACGAGCGCCGCTGCCACGGCGCCGAGCAAGTGTTGCGATGTCATGTTCTTTCTCCCTTCGGATGCGCGCGAGCGTTGCGCGCGATACGAGTCTAGGAGTTCGAGGGCGCGTGAGAATCCCCTCTACAGGGGAGCCCACGCCTCAGTTGAAGAAGAGCAGTCGCGTGAGCAGGGTATGCCCCGCCTCCGCGGCCATCAACCACACCAGCACCAGCAGCGCCAGCGGCGGCAGCAGGATGGCGTACACCAGGGCCATCCGCTCCCAGGCCATGTGCATGAAGACCGCGACGATCAGGCCCGCCTTCATGATCATGAAGGTCAGGATCAGCCCCCAGCGAAGCATGCCCTGGAGATGCAGGTAGTCCACCAGGTAGGAAAGCATGCTGAGCACGAAGAGCAAGCCCCAGATCTTCAGATAGAGGCTGATCGGATGCTGCTGGCCGGTGCCGGAACTCATGGTCTTGTCTCCTCACCAGAGATAGAACAGCGCGAAGATGAACACCCACACCAGGTCCACGAAGTGCCAGTAGAGCCCGGCGATCTCGACGATCTGGTAGTTGCCCGTTCGCTCGTAGTCGCCGCGTATCAGCTTGAAGGCGACGGTCAGCAGGTACACCACCCCGCAGGACACGTGCAGGCCATGAAAGCCGGTGATCATGAAGAAGGCCGAGCCGAACTGCGCCGCCCCCATCGGGTTGCCCCAGGGCCGCACGCCCTCCTCGATGATCAGCTTGGACCATTCGAAGGCCTGCATGCCGACGAAGATCTCGCCGCAAATGGCGGTCACCAGGATCAGCGCGGCAGCGTTGGCGCGGTCGCCGCGGTAGGCGAAGTTCACCGCCATCGCCATCGTCCCGCTGCTGCTGATGAGAACGAAGGTCATGATGGCGATCAGCAGCAGCGGCACGTCGGCGCCCGCCACCTGGAGCGCGAACACCTCGCTGGGGTTGGGCCAGGGCACGGTGGTGGAGACCCGCACCGTCATGTAGCCGACGAGGAAGCAGCTGAAGATGAAGGTGTCGCTCAGCAGGAAGATCCACATCATCGCCTTGCCCCACGAGACGTGGAAGGCTTCGCGGTCGGACGACCAGTCGGCGATCAGCCCGCGCCAGCCGGCGACGGGGCTGGCGGGCGCCAGGATGGGTGGCGCAATGGGGGGAACGGCGGCGGTGTTCATGCTCGGGGCTCCTCGATCAAGCGGTGCCGCAGATGAAGCGCGCCACCTCCGGCGTCAGCCAGCCCAGCATGGCGAAGAGCACCACCCACACCGCCAGCAGGAAGTGCCAGTAGCGCGCGCACAGCCCGATGCGCCAGCCGAGCCCGACCAGGTCCGCGGCAGGGTGCCAGGCGGCGCGCGCCGTCCAGGCCCAGGCGGCAAGGCCGCCCGCCACATGCAGCCCGTGCACCGCCGTCAGCAGGTAGAAGAAGCTGCCGCCCGGATTGCCCGCCGGCATGACCTGCGCCGCCAGCAGCGCCGACCAGGCCCACAGCTGCACCAGCAGGAAGGCCAGCGCGCACAGGCCGCCGGCCAGCAGCAGCTTTCGCGTGCGGCGCATCGCCACGCCGCGCGCCGCCCTTGCCGAGGCCTGCAACGCCGCACTGCCGCCCGCCAGCAGCGCCGTGCTGAGCCCCAGCTGCCAGGGCAGCGCGATCGCCACTGCGTCATCGCCGCTCATGCGCATCACGTAGGCGGTGACGAAGAGCGCGAACAGCACCGTGGCCACGCCCATGAACACCCACAGGCCGATGCTGGCCGACAGCGCCGCGGCATGCGGATCCGGACGCCGGCCGCCATAGCCGGGGCGGAGCGCGGCACTGGTGTTCATGTCGATGTCCCCCTGGCCCCGCCCGTGCCGGCCTCTTCCTCGGCCTCCGTCGCGCCGGCCTCGGGCGGCGCGTTCTGCGGGATGTAGTCCTCGCGCGCGCCGGGCACGCCGTAGGCATAGGCGCCCCGGTAGACCACCGGCAGCGCCGGCCCCCAGTTGCCGTGCACCGGCGGCGTCTGCGGCGTCTGCCATTCGAGCGAGGCGGCACGCCACGGATTGCCGTCCGCCACCCGCCCGTGCCGCAGGCTCCACACCAGGTTGAAGATGAACAGCACCTGCGCCACCCCGACCGCCAGCGCCACCACCGTGATGAAGGCGTTGAGGCTGTAGGCCGAGGGCGGGATGAACTGGTAGAGATCGAAGTTGTAGTAGCGCCGCGGCATGCCCAGCACGCCGAGGTAGTGCATGGGGAAGTAGATCAGGTAGGTGCCGATGAAGGTGACCCAGAAATGCAGCTGCCCCAGCCAGTCGTCCAGCATGCGGCCCGTGACCTTCGGGTACCAGTGGTAGATGCCGCCGAAGACCACCAGCAGCGGCGCCACGCCCATCACCATGTGGAAGTGCGCCACCACGAAGTAGGTGCCCGACAGCGGGATGTCCACGCTCACGTTGCCGAGGAAGAGCCCCGTCAGCCCGCCGATCGCGAAGGTGCAGATGAAGGCCAGCGAGAACAGCATCGGCACCGACAGGTGGATGTCGCCGCGCCACAGCGTGAGCAGCCAGTTGTAGACCTTGATGGCGGTGGGCACCGCGATGATCAGCGTGGTGGTCGCGAAGAAGAAGGCGAAGTACGGATTCATGCCCGCCACGAACATGTGGTGCGCCCACACCACCAGGCTCAGCCCGCCGATCGCGACGATGGCCCAGACCATCATGCGGTAGCCGAAGATGCGCTTGCGCGCATGCACGCTGATCAGGTCCGACACCAGGCCGAAGGCCGGCAATGCCACGATGTAGACCTCGGGATGGCCGAAGAACCAGAACAGGTGCTGGAACAGCAGCGGACTGCCGCCCTTGTACTGCGTCGCCTGGCCGCCCAGCGACAGCAGCGCGGGCATGAAGAAGCTGGTGCCCACGGCGCGGTCCAGCAGCAGCATGACGCCGCTGACGAAGAGCGCCGGAAAGCCCAGCAGCGCCAGGATGGTGGCCACGAAGATGCCCCACACCGACAGCGGCATGCGCAGGAGCGTCATGCCTTCGCAGCGCGCCTGCAGCACGGTGGTCACGTAGTTGAGACCGCCCATGGTGGTGGCGACGATGAAGATCAGCAGCGACACCAGCATCAGCACGATGCCGGCGTCGCTCCCCGGTGTGCCGGGGAGGATGGACTGCGGCGGGTAGAGCGTCCAGCCCGCCCCGGTGGGCCCGCCGGTGACGAAGAAGCTCGCCATCAGCACCAGCACCGACAGCAGGTAGACCCAGAAGCTCAGCATGTTGAGGTAGGGGAACACCATGTCGCGCGCCCCCACCATCAGCGGGATCAGGTAGTTGCCGAAGCCGCCGAGGAAGAGCGCGGTGAGCAGGTAGATCACCATGATCATCCCGTGCATGGTGACGAACTGGTAATAGCGCTCGGGGGTGATGAACTCGAAGGCGCCGGGATAGCCCAGCTGCAGCCGCATCAGGTTGGACAGCACCACGCCGATCACGCCGACGGTGATGGCGGTGCACGCGTACTGCACGGCGATCACCTTGTGGTCCTGGCTCCAGACATAGCGGGTCCAGAAGCTCTTCGCTTCGTGGTGCGGTGCGGGGACGACGATGCTGGACATGGGGTTCCTTCACTCCTCGTGGATCGCTGCGCTCACTGGAGCGCCTTCGCCTTCGGCTGCGGTGCCATTCGCCTTGGGAGCGGCCCGGCGGCTCATCGCTGCGCCTTCTGGTCGCCTGCGGCCGGAGGCGGGGTGGGGCCGAGGCTCTTGATATAGGCCACCAGGGCCGCCACCTCCTCATCGGTCAAGGGGATCTTCGGCATCACGGGGGCGAAGCCCTTGACGCCGCGCGCCTGCGGGTCGCGGATGAAGGCGCCGAGGTAGGCGTCGTCCACCAGCGCGGTGGAGCCGTCGCGCATGTTCTCGGTCTTGCCGAAGAGGCTTTTCCAGGTCGGGCCCACGCGCGTGCTGCCGTCGATGGAGTGGCAGGCCACGCAGCCCTTGCCATTGGCCAGCGCGCGGCCCTGGGCCACCTGCCCGCCCTCGCCGGTCGGCGGCCGCTGCGTCACCGCGAAGGTCTCCTTGTCCTTCAGCCAAACCTGGTAGTTGGCCGCATCCTCCACCACCACCACGGCACGCATGTTCGGGTGCCCCACGCCGCACAGCTGCGAGCACATCGCCTCGAAGCGCCCGACCTGGGTAGGCGTGAACCAGAAGGTGCTGATCTGCCCCGGCACCATGTTCATGCGGGCGCGGAAAGGCGGCACGAAGAAGTCGTGCAGCACGTCGTGCGAGCGCAGGATCACGTGCACCGGCTTGTTCAGCGGCAGGTGGACCTCCTGCTCGGCGATGAGGATGTCGTCCTGGCCCGCCGGGTCGGCCGGGTCGAGGCCGAAGGGATTGGTCGGGCTGACATGGCGCGTCTCGCTCAGGCCCAGCTTGCCGTCGGCGCCGGGCAGGCGGAAGCGCCACTGCCACTGCTGGCCGAGCACCTCCAGCAAGGTCGCGTCCTGCGGCGGCTTCACGTAGCTGGCATAGACCACCAGGCCGGGCGCGAGCAGCGCCATGATGCCGACGGTGGTGATGCCGATCAGCCAGCGCTCCAGCGCCTTGCTCTCGGGCTCATGCACGGCGCGTGGGCTGCCGGGGCGGTGGCGGTAGCGCAGCAGCGTGTAGACGACGAACAGATTGATGCCGACGAAGAAGATGCCCGTGATCACGATGGTGATGGTCAGGGTGTCGTCCATGGCCTTCCAGTTGGACGCCAGCGGCGTGATCCACCAGGGATTCATCAGGTGGAACAGCACCGACCCCGCGACGATGAGCGCCAGCACCCAAGCCATGATCATGCGCGGGCCCTTTCGTCCATGCGCCGCACGGGCGCGTTTCAGGGAAAGACCGGGACCTGCCGCTCCTCGCCAGCGAAGCGGGCTTCGGGATGGGCGCTCTCGAGCAGCGCCTCGATGTCCGCCACGCGCTCGCGCGGCAGGTCGACCATCAGCAGCACCTGGCCCGAGGCGATCGCGCTCTGGAAGCGCGCGAGCCGAGGGCTGGGAATGGAGATGCCGATCATGCTGGAGGACCAGGCGCCGAACAGGCCGCCCAGCACCGCCAGCGCCGCCGCCATTTCCCATTGGGGTCCGTCGCCCACGATGGGGAACAACAGCGCGGCGGCCAGGCCGGCGACCACGCCCACGACGCTGCCGATCAGCAGGCCGCTTTCTGCTGCATGCACGAGGTCGGAGGTCTGCCAGACGTTGGCCGCATGGAGCCCGCGCATGTCTGCGCCCTCGGGTCCTGCGAAGTGAATGTGCGCGGCATCGACCCGCGCCTGCACCAGGTCATGCATCACCCGCCGGGCGCTCGCCAGGTCGGGCATCAGCCAGTAAATGCGTCTTTTCATGGCGCCCTCCTTTGCCGTCTTGAGGACGTAACAAGGAAACCACGCAACCCTTATATGTCAGGGCGAAAGGGTTATCAAGAGTACTTGGCCACCCTCGAGCGGACAGCGGCCCGAATGCTGCGATGCGGCGTCCACCATGCGGTCCTTCGGCGCGTCATGTGCAATCGGCGCGCCGTCCGATTGCCGGCACTTCGCGCGGGACGGCGAGGCTTATTTCTTCGGCGTGTCCAGCTTCACCTTGGCCGGGTCGAGCACACCGATATCCGTCCAGGCGTTGGTGTCGAAGTGGAGTTCTGCGACAGCACAGGTCGGCATTTCCGTGATCTCGGGCGCAAGCCGATGTGCAAGACCGGCGAACTCGGGGTTGTGGCCGAAGACCATCACGCAATCGAGCTTGCCGTCGAGCCCGCGGATGATGGCGAGCAGGCGCTCCGGACTGCTCTCGTAGATGCTGTCCTCGATCGCGATGTCCTCGCGCGGGTAGCCGATCGCATCCGCCACGAGTTGCGCCGTCGTCAGGGCACGCAGCGCCGGGCTCGACACGAGCAGATCGGGCTTGACCCCGCTCCTGCCGAGGCGCCGGCCCATCATGGGCGCGTCATGAAGGCCGCGGTCGTTCAACGGCCGATTCCTGTCGGGGAGGGACGGATCGTCCCGGCTCGACTTGGCATGCCGGATCAGGAACAAGGTTTTCATACAGGCCCATCTTTCCGCTATGCGTTCCGGGGAGCACGCAGGGTGAGACGCGGACCGGCCGCCGCGCGTAGGAAGTTGCCGCGATCGCCCACCAGAGGCCATGGCCATGGGAATCACGCAGAGAACACCGCATTGCCCTCCAGTTCAGGCCGGCGTATCGTATCTGCCAGGAAGGAGCCGCCAATGCCTCCAAGAAAAGTCCTCGCGTCCAACGAAGCGCGCAGCATGCACCCGATGCCACCGAGCGCATTGGGCTACCCCGACGCATTGGCACCGCCCTCGGAAGCCGAGCTGTGCGAGCGCGCAGTCCAGGCCATCTGGCACAGTTTGGATGAGCACGACCTGGTGGACGAGCAAGTCCGGCGCGATCTGGCAGCGGTGCTCGAGCCGCTGGTCGCCATGGGCTTGTCGGAGCGTGCGCAGCGGCTGATCAAGACCCTGCGCATGCCGGACCCCATCGATGCCTCCAACCTGTATTGGCTCACGCGCAGGCTCCTGACCTTCGTGCCCGAACTGCAAGCCGCGGCGAACGCGTTCAGCCGGCAGGACGGCCGTCCGCCCCCGCCCCTCGCCTGAGGGCGACGCGGTGGTCGCGCAGGCGCGAACGTGTACGCGCCTGTACGCAGGCCCTCGGCAGATACACGGGCGTACAAAGCCGCCGGCAGAGCGCATACATTTGCGGCTGCACCCCTGCCCCGGCCAAGCCGCGCTGCCATGACCCCGAAGACCACCGATCACATCCTCATCGTCGACGACGACCGCGAGATCCGCGAACTGCTGACCACTTATCTGGTCAAGAACGGCCTGCGCGTGGCCGCGGTGCCCACGGGCCGCCACATGCGGGCGGCACTCGAGGAATCGGGGCCCTTCGACCTGATCATTCTCGACCTGATGCTGCCCGGAGAAGACGGCCTGTCGCTGTGCCGCGACCTGCGCTCCGGCAAGTACAAGGCCATCCCCATCCTGATGCTGACCGCGCGCAACGAGGAAGCCGACCGCATCCTCGGCCTGGAGATGGGGGCCGACGACTACCTGGCCAAGCCTTTCGCCGCACGCGAACTGCTCGCCCGCCTGCGTTCCGTGCTGCGACGCACCCGGATGCTGCCGCCGAACATGCGATCGACCGAAGGCGCCACCAAGCTGGCTTTCGGCGAATGGCGGCTCGACACCACCGCGCGCCACCTCATCGACGCGAGCGGCGTGATGGTGGCCCTGAGCGGTGCGGAGTACCGGCTCCTGCGGGTGTTCCTCGATCATCCGCAAAAGGTGCTGAGCCGTGACCAGCTGCTGAGCCTCACGCAGGGGCGGGAAGCGGAGCTCTTCGAGCGTTCGATCGACCTGCTCGTCAGCAGGCTGCGCGACCGCCTGCGCGACGATGCGCGCGAGCCCCGCTACATCAAGACGGTACGCAGCGAGGGCTACGTTTTCTCATCGACGGTCGAGGCGCAAGACTGAGGCCGCGCGCGCAGCAAGAGGTGCTCACCACTTGCCGGCGCCCATCCCGCCATCCACCGGCAGCACGATGCCGGTCGTGAACCCGGCGCCGCTCAGGTAGAGCACGGCGTCGACGATCTCCTGCGTCGTGCCGATGCGGCCGGCCGGCTGCAGCGTGTCGAGGAAGCCGTGCATGTCTTTCGTGTAGAGCGGCGTGTCGACGATGCCGGGCGCCACCGCGGTCACCTGGATGTTGTGCGGCGCCAGCTCCAGCGCGAGTGCCCTGGTGGCGCGGTCGATGCCGCCCTTGATCAGGACGGGCAGCAGCGCCGGCACGCTCTGGTTGGGCGCCGAGGCAATGCTCGCGGTGATGCTGATGATGCGGCCCGCCTTGCGCTCGATCATGTGGCGGGCGGCGGCCTGCGACGGGTAGACGAAGCCCTTGAGGTTGGTGTTGACCAGCGCCTCCAGTTCGTCGGGCGTGTACTCGACGAAGGGCTTGGCATTGAAGATGCCGGCGTTGTTGATGAGCACGTCGACGCGGCCGAAGCGCTCGACGGCGCGCTGGACCAGCGCCGTGCCGACGGCCGGATCGGCGACATCGCCGGCGACGCCCAGGAAGTTGTCCGGCGAACCGAGCGACACGGCCGCCTCCTGCAGGCGCCCGGCCGTTCGGGCGTTGCCGACGACGTTGTCGCCGCGCTGCAGGAAGGCGCCGGCGAGCGCCAGGCCGATGCCGCTGGAAGCGCCGGTGATGACGATGGTCTTGGCTTGGGTCTTCATGATGAATTCCTTTCGGGGTGGTGGGCTGGGAGCAGGGACTTGTATTGCTGTCCCCTTGGGGCGTACTCTATTGACTACTTGCGAGTTAATAAATGCAGCTGACGCCACTTCAGTTCTTACACGATGTAATGCACCGATGAATCGCCGATTCGATGACCTGATGCTGGGAAGCCTGGAGCTGTTCTGCCTGGCGGCCGAGCACGGCGGGTTCACCGCCGCTGCCAACTTTGCGGGCCTGACGCCCGCCGCCGTGAGCAGGACGGTGGCCCGCCTCGAAGAGCGTCTCGGGGTGCGGCTCTTCGTCCGCACGACCCGGCAGATCCGACTGAGCGAGGCGGGTCAGGCCTACTACGCGCAATGCCGCCAGGCGCTGCACCAGCTGATCGAGGCCGAGCGCGAGGTCAGCGGCCGGCAGGTCACGCCGAGCGGTCTGCTGCGCATCAGCACCCCCACCACGTACGGGCACTATCGCCTGCTCCCGCTGCTGCCCGAGTTCAGGGCGCGCTATCCCGGCATCCGCGTGGAGGTCCACGTCAGCAACCGCAACATCGATTTCGCCGCCGAGGGCTACGACCTCGCGGTGCGCGTTCGCGAGCCCGCCGATTCGACGCTGATCGCGCGCCACCTCGAAGATGCCGAACTGGTGCTGGTGGCGACTCCCGATTACCTGCGCCGGCGCGGAGCGCCCAAGACGCTGGAAGACTTGTCCGCCCACGACTGCATCCAGTTCGAGCTGCCCAGCAGCGGCCGCACCATTCCCTGGCTGTTTCGCCGGGACGGGCAGGACATCGAGCTGCCCACCTCCGGCGGCTACTCCAGTTCCGACGACGTTCTTGCAGGCGTGACGCTGGCCCTCCACGGCGCCGGGATCTTCCAGGCCTATCGATTCGTCGTCGAAGAAGCACTGCGCCAGGGGCGGCTGATCGAAGTGCTCCAGCCCTTCGGCGGCCGCGTCCGCCCCTTCAACCTGCTCTATCCCCAACTGCGCTTCGTGCCGCTGCGCGTGCGCACCTTCGTGGACTTCCTGATGGGCCACCGTGCCATCGGAAAGTCCGTCCCAGCCGGACCGCCGGCCTGAGGCAGCCAGTCGCTGCTGCACGTCGATGGCGGCCGGTGCGCCGCCACTCACCCATCCCACGCAAAGGAGCCATCATGCCCATCGTCACCATTCAGGTCACCCGCGAAGGCACGAAGCCGGGGGCCGACTCGGTCACCGCCGAAGAGAAGGCCGCACTCATCAAGGGCGCCAGCGAGTTGCTGCGCGACGTGCTGAACAAGCCCCTCGAAAGCACCTTCGTCATCATCGAAGAGATAGCCACCGACAACTGGGGATGGGGCGGCCTGCCCGCGCTGGAGTTCCGGCGACAGCGAAGCTTGTGAAACGTAGTGTGTCGACTTTCCGCATCGATACAGAGGCGTACCCCTTTCGCGCCGATCGGGGGCGGCAGGGTCGAAGATCCGGACATTCGTTCACCAACCCTCCTTCCCAGGAGACCGACCATCATGAACATCCGTACCTCCGCTTCCCTCTTCGCCGTCGCCCTCGCGGCCTCGTTCGCCGCCCTCACCTTCGCCAGCCCTCCGCAAGGCGGCGACATCCCGGTGGCCGGGCAGCAGCCGGCGCCCGAGTTCCGGGATATCGAGAAGTGGCTCAACTCCCAGCCGCTGAAGCTGCAAGAGCTGCGCGGCAAGGTGGTGCTCGTCGACTTCTGGACCTACACCTGCATCAACTGCCTGAACCACCTTCCCTACGTGAAGGACTGGCATGCCAAGTACAAGGACAGCGGCCTGGTGGTGGTCGGCGTGCACACGCCCGAATTCGCCTACGAGAAGTCCACGAAAAACGTCCAGGACGCGATCAGGAAACTGGGCATCCAGCACGCGGTCGCGCAGGACAACAACTACGCCACCTGGAAGGCCTTCGGCAACCAGTACTGGCCTGCCGTCTACCTGATCGACAAGCAGGGCCGCATCGTCTATTCGCACTTCGGCGAGGGCCGCTACGCAGCGACCGAGAAGAAGATCCAGGACCTTCTGGCGCAACCGGCGCCCACCGGCTCCTGAGTTCGCCATGAAGAAGCTCTGGCTCGCCCTGCTGTTCTTCGCGGGCGGCCTCGCCCACGAAGTCCGCCACCCGGTGAACTGCCATCTCATCGCATCGCGCCGCGCCGGCAAGCCGGAGGACCGCCCATGAAACCCCGCTCCTTGTACATGCGCGTCACGCTCATCATCGTGGTGGGCCTCGCGATCGCGCAGCTGCTGACCTTCGCGGCCATCCGCTACGAGCGCGGCATGGCGCTTCGGCACCTGATGATGACCGGCATCGAACGCGACATCGCGAGTTCGATCGCCATCCTGGACCGCCTGCCCGCTGCCGAGCGCGAAGGCTGGCTGGCGCGGCTGGAACGGCGCAACTACCGCTTCATGCTGGGCGACGGCGTCTCGGGCTCGCCGCCCGAGTCGGGCATCTCGCAGGAATTCGCCGACGCCATCGTCAACGCGCTGCACCCCTTCGAAGTCGTGAAGGTGGTGCAGGCCGCCGCCGACGACCTCCGTATCCAGCTGAGGCTGACGGACGGCAGCCCGGTGATCGTCTATGCGCGCCGCGTGGGCATGCCGGTGTCCAACTGGGTCTTGTGGGTGCTCGTGCTGCAGCTCGCGGTGCTCGCGCTCTGCGCCTGGTTCGCGGTGCGCCTCGTCACGCGGCCGCTGGCTCGCCTGGCCAAGGCCGCGGACGAGCTCGGCCCCGACCTGAAGGGCCGGGAGCTCGAGGAAGAAGGCCCCTCCGAAGTGGCGCACGCGGCACGCGCCTTCAACGCGATGCAGCGGCGGATCGCGGGCTACATGGCCGAGCGCGTGGAGATCCTGGCTGCGATTTCGCACGACCTCCAGACGCCCATCACCCGGATGCGGCTGCGCACCGAAATGATGGACAACGAGAAAGACCAGCTGAAGTTCCGGCAAGACCTCGACGCCATGCACGCGCTGGTCAAGGAAGGCGTCACCTATGCGAAGACGCTGCACGGCGCCACGGAGCCGCCCTGCCGCGTCGACGCCGACGCGCTGCTCGAAAGCATGGTCGCCGACTACGGGGACGCGGGGCAGCAGGTGCACCTGGAGGGCCGCATCGGCGGCCCCATCGTGACGCGGCCGAACGCGCTGCGGCGGATCATCGTCAACCTGGTCGACAACGCGCTGAAGTTCGGCAGCGAAGTGCGCATGCGGGTGCGCGTCGACGCAGGCCGGCTGGTCGTCGCGATCGTCGACAACGGTCCGGGCATCCCCCCCGATCAGCTCGAAGCCGTTCTCAAGCCCTTCTACCGCGTCGAAAGCTCCCGCAACCGAAGCACGGGCGGCACGGGCCTCGGCCTGGCCATCGCGCACCAGCTCGCCACGGCGATGGGCGCCGAGCTGAGCCTGCACAACCGCGACGAAGGCGGCCTGGAAGCCCGAATCGCCATGACCCTCCAACAGGATCTCGCATCATGATCATCGTCGCGATCGCCTACCTGGGCGGCGTCCTCACCATCATGAGCCCCTGCATCCTGCCGGTGCTCCCCTTCGTGTTCGCGCGCGCCGACCGCCCGTTCCGCTCGCATGGCCTGCCGATGCTGCTGGGCATGGCCTTCGCCTTTGCCGGCATCGCCACGCTCGCGGCCGTGGGCGGCGGCTGGGTGGTGGCGCTCAACGAGTGGGGGCGCTACGCGGCGATGGCCCTGCTCGCCTTGTTCGGCCTCACGCTGCTCTTGCCGGCATGGGCCGATCGGCTGAGCAGGCCCTTCGTCGCGCTCGGCATGCGCCTGTCGCAACCGGGGGCCGCGCCCCCGTCCGCGCGCCCTTCCTTTCTGTCCCCGCTGATGCTGGGCATCGGCACCGGCCTGCTGTGGGCGCCCTGCGCCGGACCGATCCTGGGGCTGATCCTGACGACCGCCGCGCTCAACGGCGCCAGTGCCGGCACCTCCTTGCTGCTGCTGGCCTATGCCGCGGGCGCGTGCACCTCGCTGGCGGCCGCGCTGCTGTTCGGCGGCCGCGTGTTCTCGGCCTTGAAGGGGTCGCTGCGAACCGGCGAATGGATCCGGCGGGCCGCCGGTGCGGCCGTGCTGGCCGGCGTCGGCGCCATCGCACTGGGCCTGGACACCGGCCTGCTCAGCCAGCTTTCGTCTGCCGGCACGACGCAGCTGGAGACGACACTGCTGGAGAAGATCGGACACAAGAGCCCCTCATTCCCGCTCTCGCGGTCGGACACGGCCGCCGAAGCACCCGTCATGCTGGCGACTGCGGCGGGCCGCGAAACGGTCGCGGCGCGCCCGCTGGGAACGCAGGGCACCTTCCCTTCGCTGGCCGGCGCGACCGAATGGATCAACACCGAAGCACTGACGCCCGAGAGCCTGCGAGGCAAGGTCGTGCTCGTCGACTTCTGGACCTACTCGTGCATCAACTGCCTGCGCACGCTGCCCTACCTGCGCGCCTGGGCCGACAAGTACAAGGATGCGGGCCTGGTGATCCTCGGGGTTCATGCGCCCGAGTTCGCCTTCGAGAAGCGCCTGTCCAATGTTCGCAAGGCGACCCGGGACCTGGGCATCGCGTTCCCGGTCGCGGTCGACAACGACTTCGCCATCTGGCGCGGATTCGGCAACCGGGCCTGGCCGGCGTTCTATTTCATCGATGCGCAGGGACGCATCCGTCACCACCAGTTCGGCGAGAACCAGTACGAGGAGGCGGAACAGGTCATCCAGCAGCTGCTCGCGGAGGCGGGGCAGCGCCGGATTCCGTCGGGGCTCGTCGCGCCGCGAGGCGAAGGCGTGCAGGCCGCGGCGCCGGCGACGGGCGCATTGTCCGAAGAGACCTACCTGGGCTACGAGCGCGCCCATCACTTTGCCTCGCCGGGTGGCGTGGCGCGCGATCGGGCGAACGACTACCAGGGTCCCGCTTCCCTGCGCACGAACCAGTGGGCACTGGCCGGCGACTGGACGGTCGAACGCGAGCGGGCAGTGCTGAACCGCGTCGCCGGACGCATCGCCTACCGCTTTCATGCGCGCGACCTGCATCTGGTGCTCGGGCCCTCGGCCGACGGCAAGCCCGTGCGATTCAGGGTGCTGCTCGATGGCAAGGCGCCCCTCGCGGACCATGGCTTCGACGTGGACGCGCAGGGCAACGGGGTCATCGACGGGCAGCGGCTCTACCAGCTCGTTCGGCAGACAGCGGGCGGGAAGGATCGGCTGTTCGAGATCGAGTTCCTGGACCCCGGGGTGCAGGCCTACGCATTCACCTTCGGCTGAGCGCGCCCGAACCGGCATCCCGTCGACGCGCTGGTTGCCGCGGTCCCAAGGAATGGTTACAAACTAATGTATTAATTCGCCTTTGGACACTTCCTCGGGACTATGATTTTCCATCTCGGAAAGGTGCCGGTTCGCTGGAGCCGGAGTGGAGGTTCCGAATGTACGACTGCAGCCAGTATGCGACACCCCCCAGCACGGGCACGCACCATTTGTGGGTCGACGATCCCGCGTCCTTCTCGACGCACCGGATCACCCCTCTGCATCACAACTTCCATGAGCATCCCCTGTTCCAGATTCCCGAACTGGTGAAGCTGGGCAAGGAACTCGCGCCCTTGGAGCAGTGCCGCTTCATGCGGCCGGGCCTGACCCCTTCGTCGGTGATTGCCCACGACAGCCGCCATCCGGACGGGCGCAGCATCGACGAGTTCTTCGCGCGGCTGGAAGAGCCGGGTTCCTCCGTCGCGCTCTACAACATCGAGGTCATCCCGCGCTACCAGGCGCTGCTGCATGCGGTGGTCGGCATCATGCAGGACAGCGTGGAGCGCGAGCAGCCCGAGGTGTTCCTGGTGAACGGCTTCGTCTTCATCTCGTCGCCGCCTTCGGTCACGCCCTTCCACATCGACCGCGAGAACAACTTCTGGCTGCAGCTGCACGGCCACAAGATCATGAACGTCTGGGACCATCGGGACCGGCGCATCGTGCCGGCGGAGGCCGTCGAGGACTTCATCGTCACCCATTCGCTGCGCAAGGTCCGCTACCGCGAGGAGTTTCGCGCCCAAAGCCACGAGTTCCATGCGCGTCCGGGCGATGGCGTGTACTTTCCGAGCACCTCGCCGCACATGACGCGCTCCGACCCTGACTGGACGGCCCCCGGCGATCGCGTCTCGATCTCGATCGGCGTGACGTTCTACACCTCGTTCACGCGCAAGGTCGCGCGCGTGCACCAGGTCAACCGGGTCATGCGGCGATGCGGCTTGTCCCCGCGCTACCCCGGCGAATCGCCGGGAGCCGATGCGTTCAAGGCCTCCCTGGGCGGACTGGTCGGGTCGGCTCGCGCGAAGCTCCTCGGACTCGACCCCTTGGCGCGGCGCTTCAAGCTGGCGACCGCGCCGCCGCCCGGGTCCTATTGATGCAGGCAGGCACCATCGGAAGGCCGCGGCCGGACCGGCGAGCGGCTGCGTGGGCTGGGCGCTCCCTGCACCGGTCGGTGCGATTTTTCAGGTCATCGCGAATGGGAAATGGATGACGCTCCGGTGGACTGGCGCCTCCTAGGCTTTGCACGCCACATGCGACGGCCCAGGGCCAGGAGCCTTTGCGGCAGGTCGGACCGAAGAACAAGAAGTCGGTCGCTCGTCTGCCTTGTTTGTGCCGCGTCACCCCATCGAACCGCGGCCGGCCACGCGGGCGGCGATGAGTCATGGGCCCCCTCATACAACACCGTAGAAGGAGTCCGACATGCAATCATCGATCTGGAAGCGCTATGGCTATGGCTGGGTGACTTTGGGATTCTTCCTGCTTTCGCTCATCGGGCATTGGCTGTTCGGCTGGTTCGCCTATGTGGATGAACAACGGCAGCTCGGCGCATCGGTCGAGGTTTCGGGCTACCTGGTGCAGATGTCGCGCGATACGCTGGAGAACTGGCAGTCGGAGTTCCTTCAGCTGCTGTGGCAGATCGGTGGACTGGCCTTCCTGCTGTACGTCGGGTCACCGCAGTCGAAAGAGGGGGATGACCGGATCGAGGCCAAGCTCGACGCGATCCTGGCCGCCGTCGACCCGAAGAACGCCGACAAGCTCCTGGATGAAATCGACCGTGAGTACGCCGGCCGCCACACGGATCCGCGCTGGGTGCGCATGGCCAAGGCCGGGGGCTCCGGCCAGGGATGAGACGAGGCGTCAGGCGGCCACGAAGCTCAGTCGGGCCTCGTGCGCCATCGCATCGCGAACGATCGGCCGCGCATCGTCGTCCACGAAATCGAAGAGCGCGTCGGGAATCTCGTCCTCTTCGAGCGAGAAGAGGATCTCGATGGCTTCCTGCTGAGCTTCCGAGAACGTACCGGCCTGGATCAGCTGGTTGAACCTCGCCGCGGTCTCCTTGGGTGCCAGCTGGCGCAGCTCGAGCAGGTCGAGCACCAGCTCGATCTGCGAGGGGGTGAGGGGCTGGGGGGCGGCAGAACGCTTCATGACGTGGGATCCTTTCGGTGGAGCTCAGGACTTCTTCCTTTGCTGTGAAATCAGTCTCTTTGTCGATCCTTAAGCGTCGCTGAAGCGTTCGTAAAGAAGCATTGCTGGTCGTGAAAACTCTGTGTGGGCGTGAGGAAAGTCTCGGGTCGTCTGGTGGGGCGTTGTTCAAACGTCACGGGACGACACCCATTCCCATACCGGCCTATCCTCGACCCCATGAATCGGCAGTCCACCACAACGCTCGATATCGATACGCCTGGACGCACGCTCGTCGAGATCACCCGCCCCGTGTCGGAATGGGTCCAAGCGCAGCGCGTCCAGACCGCCCTCCTCACGCTCTTCATCCGCCACACCTCCGCCAGCCTCCTGATTCAGGAGAACGCCGATCCCGATGTGCAGGCCGATCTGAACCGCTTCCTCGCCCGCCTGGTGCCCGATGGCGATCCGCTGTTCCGCCATCGCGACGAAGGCCCCGATGACATGCCGGCCCACGTGCGCGCCGCGCTCACGGCCGTGCAGCTGTCGGTGCCGGTCGTGAACGGCCGCATGGCCCTGGGCACGTGGCAGGGCATCTATGTGTGGGAGCACCGCTTGCGCCCGCACCGCCGCCACGTGGTGCTGCATCTGCTGGGCGAATAGCCGGGCCGCCGGGGGTAACCGGCGGCCCGTTGGTTACACATCGTTGAACTCTCCGGGCTTGAAGAGCGGGCCACCGGGAGCGCCTACCGCTTCCGGGCAACCGACTGCCTTCACGGCCGCGCGCAACTCGGCTTCGGTGCAGCAAAGACTCATCGCCCAATCGCGGATTTCATCGTCGTGCTCGAGCGAGATGAGATTGCCGACGGCCTTGACCGCCTCGCGCAGATCCCTTTCCGTGCAGCCGAGCCGCGTCGCCCATTCACGGATCTTGCAGTCCCGCTCGACCGAGATGGACTCAGGCTCGCCAGTGTCGTTGTCCATGAAGCTCTCCGGTTTGGTAAGAACGCTGGCTGCAACGGCACACCGCGGATATTCGGTATCCGCGAGGAGCACCGCGACCCACGGGTCACGCCAGGGGAGTCCATCCCGACGGATTTTCCTCCTCGTCCTCGCATTCGCGGCGCGGACCGATCGCGCCGGTCTGACAGAGCCTGCGCAGCTCGTCGACGCCCTCGTGCAAGGCCCGTTCATAGCTGTCCGTCCCGCGAGGAGCCGAGTTCAAAAGGCGGAAATCGTCGGGATGAGGCGCTCGCGATTCCAGCAACACCCAGTAAAAATGTCCTGGGTCCGGCTCGTCGACTGTGAGGGCAATGGATCGGAGGAAACTCGGCATGGCTTTCAAGGTGAGTGTCGAGCACCCAGGCTCTTCAAAGGAGTCAGAGGGTGTGCAGAAGGCAATGACAGCAGCGGCAGCGCCGTTCGAGATGCTCAGGTGCTCCTGGTGGTCTTGCCCCACGCAGAGAACATCCTGCCGAACAGGGTTCGTCCCTGCAGGGATCTGCGTTTCGCGTTGCCGCCGCTCAGCGTTTCGCCGAGCGCCGCTGCAGCCGCTCCGGAAGCAATCTGGCCCAGGTTCTCGAAGACATACCTCGGTGGCGCCGTGCGCAAGCCCAATCTTCGTTCCGCCAACTGGATCACGCGCATGGCGAGCAATGAATCACCGCCGAGGTCGAAGAAGTTGTCACTGGGCCGGATTTCGGAGATGTTGATCTTGAGCACGTCTGCCCAGATCTGCGCCAGCTTCAGTTGACCTGGGACGAGCACCGCGGCGCCTGACGTTCCCGCAGCAAGGTTCGCTGCGCGCTCCGCACGCTCGTCCATCTCGTTGCGCGACAGTTGCAGAAGGTGGGCCGCGTCGGGCGAATCGCCGGGGGCAACCAACTCTGCCAAGCTTTCATGCGGATGCGCCACCACCCGTTGCAACAGCTCGACATAGCGATTGCGCAAGGCCGCACCGGTTTCTCGGCGAAAGATGTCGGCGTTGTAGGTGAGTCCCCCCTCCAGGCCGCCTGTCCCGTCGGCCAGCCACAAGCCGATGTCCTCCGTCGCGCCGCGCTGCGACACCTGGATCTGACGATGCCGCAGCGGTCCTACGGCTGACGGCCGCTCGCGCGTGTCCTCGAAGGAGAAGAGCACTTGGTAGAGGCCGACGCCCCTGGCTCGTCCGGTGAATTCAGGTTCGCTCGCGAAGCGTTCAAAGGGAACCTGCTGGTTGTCCATCGCCGAGACCAGTTGATCCTTCAGGTGCTGCACGAACTCGCCGAGCGTCTGCTGAAGATCGAGCTCAACGGGAAGCGGCACCAGGTTGCCGAACAGGCCCATCACCGCTTCGACCTCCGGAAACTGGCGACCGCGGACCGGCGTTGCGACCACGAGCGAGCGCGCATCGGACACGCTGCTCAGCAGAAGTACGTAAACGCCGAGCATGAGCATATTGAGCGTGACTTCATGGCTGCGCGCCACCGACCGCAGCTGTTGCGTGAGCACCTCATCGACGGCCATCCAGTGCGTGCTGCCCTGGCCGGTCATGCCCGCTCCCCGCGGCCGATCGGTGTGCAATGCCTTCGGCGGCGGTGCGCCGGCGAAGCGGCTCTTCCAGAAACTCAACTGCTCTTCGAACTGCGTCGAGGCCAGCCAGTTCAGGTACCACTCGGCATAGTCGCCGTGCGTCACCGGCAGTGCAGGCAGGTCATGCGGCACCCCGTCGAGCTGCGCCTGGTAGATGACGGACAGTTCGTTGATGAGCAAATCGACGGACGCGCCATCCCAAACCAGGCGATGCGGGACAAAGACGAACACGTGGTCGTCGTCGTCGATGCGGATCAGGGCGGCGTTGAAGAGCGGCGCATGATGAATGTCGATCAGCCGATCCGCCACTTCCTGCAACTTGTCGAGAAGCTCGGGCTCGCGCTGGTCGGCAGGCAAGACGCCCAGGTCGATGCGCGACAGCTCCACCGGCACCTCGGCAGCGATCGATGCGACGAACTTGCCGGTGTCCGCGTCTTTGTCGAATGCGGTGCGCAAAGCGGGCTGACGACGCACGATCTCGCGCAGCGCCTCATGAAAGGCCGAGGCGTTCAAGCGGCCCGTCAGCCGATGGGCCGAGGGCGTGTTGTAGACGGATCGACCGGGATGCAGCTCTTCGAGGAAGAGTATGCGTTCCTGCATCGGGGTGAGGGGCGCGTTGCGCCGCCCGGCGCGGTGCGGTATTCGCTCCATGGGAGAAGCGCCGCCCGCCTGGAGTTCGCTCACGGCCTGCGCCAGGCGCTCCGCGGTCGGCGCCGCGAAAAGCGTGCGCAGGGGGACGGTCACGCCGAACTCCCGACTCAGCAGAGTGGCAAGCCGCGATGCCAGCAGCGAGTGGCCGCCCAGGGCGAAGAAGTCGTCTCGGATGCCGAGCGCCGGCAGGCTCAGCACCTGTTCCATGGCATGAAGCACGATCTGCTCGCGCCGGTCGCGCGGTGCGAGGGCGTGGGTGGGCTGCACTCGCTCGGCCGTGCCCGGCTCGCCGGGTGCGGGCAAGGCCTTTCGGTCGGGCTTGCCGTTGGGAAGCCGAGGAAACGCGTCGAGCACGACGACATGCTGCGGCAGCATGTACTTCGGCAGATGCGCACACAGCGCCTGCTTCACGACCGAGGTGTCGATCTCGGCACCGGCTGCCGCGACGAGATAGGCGACCAGACGTACGTCGCCGGGTTGGTCCTCACGCGCAACGACGAGGCTCGCGCCCACCGCGGGCACGTCGTTGCAGCAAGCTTCTATTTCTCCAGGCTCGATGCGATAGCCGCGCACCTTGATCTGGTCATCGAGGCGGCCGAGGTGTTCGAGCAGGCCGTCGTTGCGCCAGCGGCCGCGGTCGCCGCTACGGTACAGCCGGCCGCCTGCGTCGAACCCCGCATCGGAGACGAAGAGCTTCGCCGTCAGCTCAGGGCGGTCGAAGTAGCCGATGGCGAGACCGGCGCCGCCGATGCAGATTTCGCCCGGCACGCCGACGGGGCATCGCTTTCCTCGAGCATCAAGAATCCAGACGCTGGTGTTCGCGATAGGTCGCCCGATGGACACGCCATTGCGAACGACCTGCGCCGCGTCCACGCGCCACAGCGTCGAGTAGACGGTCGTCTCGGTGGGCCCATACAGGTTCCAGAGCTCGCCGCAACGCGAGCTCAGAGCGAGTGCCAGGTCGCGGGGCATGGCTTCTCCGCCGGACATCGCCTTCAGTCCCGGCTTGCCTTGCCACCGGGCATCCAGCAACAGCCGCCAGGCGCTCGGCGTGCCCTGCAGCACCGTGATGTCCTCGCCTTCGATCAGCCGGCACATTGCCTGTCCGTCCATTGCCGTCTCGCGGGACACCAGCACTATTTCGGCGCCGACTTCGAGTGGAAGCATCAGCTCGAGCACCGCAATGTCGAAGCTGAGCGTGCTCACGGCCGCCACCCGGTCTTCAGTGCCTATGCCAAGCTCGCGGCGCATGCTGCGAAGGAGGTTGGCAACGGCGCCGTGGGTGATGGCCACGCCCTTCGGCTTGCCGGTCGAGCCCGAGGTGTAGATGAGGAACGCCATGTCGCCGGATCTGGCGTCCTGCGGCCCCGGAGGCAGCGGGCTGGCCGGCGCTTCCAACCACCGGGCGTCCGTGTCCAGCTGGAGCAGCTGTTTGTCGGGATCGTCGCACCAGTCGCTGGGCGCGTTGGCGATGCCGGACGCGGTGATCAGCAGACCCAGCCGCGCATCCTCTGCCTGATAGTCGAGGCGCGCCTTCGGGAAGTCCGGGTCCAGCGGCACGTAGGCTGCGCCGCATTTGAGTACCGCCAGCAGGGCCACCACCATGTCGACGTCTCGCCCCAAGCACAGGCCGACGCGTTCCCCGTGGCCCACGCCACGAGCGCGCAATGCATGCGCCAGGCGGTTGGATCGCTCGTCCAGTTCGCGGTAGGTCCAGCGCTGCCCGCCGTGCCGCAGTGCCGCTCGATCCGGCTGCGTCGCCGCGGTCACTTCGAAGCCCGCATGCATGAGGCCGCTGCTCTCGAGCGGCGTCGGTGCCGGCTGCAGCGCGAGAAGACGCGCCTCCTCGGCTGCAGTGAGCAGGTCGACGCTGCCGAGCGCGGTGCGGGGATCGCGCACAGCGGCCATCAGGAGCCGCTCGTACATTCCCAGCCAGCGGCGGATGGACTCCTCGTCGAACAGGTCGACGTTGTACTGCACCTCGTACTGCATGCCGCCGGCGACCGGCGTCAGGTTGAAGAAGAGCTCGAAGTTCTCGCAGGCGCGCGGGACGCTGCGCAGTTGCGTCTGCAAGCCGGGGAACTCACCGGCCGCCCTGTCGGCGCGGGCGTCGACGTTGAAAAGGACGCTGACCAATGGCAGACGGCTCGGATCGCGTGGCACCAGGAGCTTCTTGAGAAGCGCCCCATAGGTGAGATTCTGATGCTCGAAAGCGTCGAGCAACAGGTCGCGGCTCTGGCTTACCAGTTCGTCCAGCGCCGTCGCGGCAGTCACCGACACACGCACGGGCAGGAGGTTGGCGCAATGCCCTACGAGGCGGGGCATCTCGCTGGCGAGCTGGCCGGCGGCGGCGATTCCGATGACCAGATCCTCCTGCTCCGTCAGGCGATGGAGGAGACCTGCGAAGGCACCGAAGAGTGCGGCGTAAAGACTTGCACCCGATCCGGCGGCCAGCTTGCGAGCCGCGCCGATCAGCTCGGCGTCGAGCAGTCCGTCGATGCGGCGTGACCGGAATGTCCGCGTCTGCGGTCGCGGTCGATCGAGCGGCAACTCGAGCACCGGCACGCTGCTGCCGGCGAAGCGCTCCAGCCAATAGTCGACATGGGGCCGCATGCGCGGGCCGGCCATCTCGTCGGCCTCCCACTGCGCGTAGTCCGCATAGCGAGGGGCCGGTTCCAGCGGTGCGCCCAGGTCCAGTTCGTTGGCATACAGTGCGCCCAGCTCGCCCCATATCACGCCCCACGACCACCCATCGCACACGGCGTGGTGGGCGCTGATCAAGAGCGTGTGATCTTCCGGGCCGGTGCGATAGAGCCTTGCGCGAAAGAGCGGGCCTTGCTCCAGGATGAAGCGTTCATGCACTGCCGTGTCGAAAGCCGTCGCGAGCCGGCGCTGCTGCTCCGCCGCATCGAATCTCGCCATGTCGACACGTTGCAGCGCGAAGGGCTGGGCTGCAGCAATGAAGAGCTGCGTGCCATCGGCAGAAAAGGTTGCGCGAAGGCACTCGTGGCGCGCCAGCAAGCGGCCGATCGAGCGCTGCAGCGCGCTCTCGTCGAGCGGGCCTGCAAGTCGCAGCGCGCTGGCTTCGTTGTACGCCAGCGCGGCCTCCGCGCTCAGGCGATCTCCAAGCCAAACCTCACGCTGGGCTTCCGTGGTGGAAATGATCGCCTCGACGTCGCCGAGCGCGAAAGGATCGAAGAAATCTGAGTCGGATTCGGCAGCCCTCTGTAGTGCGTCTCTCACGAAGCAATCCTCACTTGAGTGGGTGTTACATCGCGTTGCGCTGTCGCGCGGACGCGGATCGGGCTGGGCGAGGCCGTGAAATGTGAAAACTTCACAGCCACTCCCGTTTGTCATGCACCGCCCAATATTTATGTGTCGGACAAGTTCCAACGGCCGTGTGCGCAAGCTCAGTGAGTTCGACGGAGGCAAGGGAGCCCGGCCTTTCAAAGATGACCGTGCAGGGCGCGGCTGGAGCGTCGCATGTTCCCAACGCCGAAGTTCGCCGACAACGCGGCCGGGCGTAGGAGAACTCCGCAAACTTCCGCTCATGTGAGGCGCACGCCATATAACCGCAAAGTACTAACATTCTGCGGAGCACCGATGTCTTGCAAGTGCCAGGTTTTTCGCCTGACCGTCGTCGCCCTTTCCGTTGCGGCCTTGATCTCCGCCTGTGGCGGTGGTGGCAGCGGCGTGAATGGCCTTTCGGCAGGCGCCGGTCAGGGAGCGTCGAACGATGGCAGCAGCAGCAGCAGCGGCACCGGCGCGCCCGAGGCCGCCAGCAGCGATGCCGCCAAGGCAGGCAAGGTCCGCCGTGCCGTGCGCACGCGCGAAGACATCGAGCGCGAGCGTGCGCGCGAGCGTGCGCGCGAGCGCCAGGTGCCGGCGCCCATCGATCGCGGCGATGGCCACGCGCAGCGCAAGAGTTCCAACCTGCAGACCGGCAGCGTGGCCGGCCCCGAGATCCAGGGCCAATGGTCTTCCGCAAGCAGTTGGCCGCTCAATGCCATTCATGCCATCCTGACGCCGGACGGCAAGATCATGAGCTATGGCACCGACCCCGACGGGAACCAGGGTGCGCAGCTCTACTACGACGTGTGGAATCCGGCGACCAGCGCCCATAGCCTGCTGCAGCACGCCACACGCACCGACATGTTCTGCAATGCGCAGGTGATGCTGCCGACGACCGGGCAGGTGCTGCTGGCGGGCGGCGATACCCGCGGCCTGAACGACGGCACGCCACCCAACCTGGGCGTGCGCGACACGAACCTGTTCGATCCGCTCCTGCTGGAGCTGAAGGCCTCCGGCACGCCAATGCAGTACGCGCGCTGGTACGGCTCGCTGTATCCCCTGGCGGACGGCCGCGTGCTGACGGCCGCCGGCATCGACGAAAGCGGCGCCGGTGCGGGACCGCCGGAGATCTATACGCCGGGCTCGGGCTGGAGGACGCTGTCGAAGATCGCCGACTGGCCGGCCGACTGGTACTACCCGCGCGGCTTCCTGGCGCCGAACGGCAAGGTCGTGATCGCCAGCGGCAGCAGTCTCTTCAGTCTGGACGTCGAGGCGGAGACGATGGACGCCATCGGCACGCTGCCCAAGAACACCGACTGGACACTGCCCTGGGCGCTGTTCGACCGCGGCCGCATGATGATGGTGGACGACGAAGGCGGCGCGATGGTGGTGGACGTCAACGGCAGTACGCCCGTCGTCACGCCGATTGCCGGCCCCGGCACCAACCGCATCTGGAGCACGGCGACCGTGCTGGCCGACGGGAAGGTGGCCGTTACCGGCGGCTCGTCGGAAGACAACGTGCTGGTCGACACGGCCTTCTCGACCCTGATCTGGGACCCGAAGACCAACGGCTGGACCACCGGCGCATCGGCCGCGAAGCCGCGGCTTTATCACTCGTCGGCGATCCTGCTGCCCGATGCCACGGTGCTCTCCGTCGGCGGCGGCTCGCCCGGCCCGGTGGTCAACCTCAACGCCGAGATCTATTCGCCGCCCTATCTCTTCGACAGCAACGGGCAGAAGCAGGCCCGTCCGATGATCAACGCCGCGCCGGCCAAGGTGGACCTCGGCTCGACCTTCGGCATCACGGTGGCGTCGGGCCGGGCGATCCAGCGCGTGACGCTGATTCGCACCGGCTCGGTGACCCACTCGACCAACTTCGAGCAGCGCTTTCTCGAGCTGCCCTTCACGCAGGCGTCGGGCAGCTCGACGGTGAACATCGAGCTGAACGAAGGGCCGAACACGGTGCCGATCGGCTACTACATGCTGTTCGTCATCGACAGTGCCGGCGTGCCCTCGGTGGCCAAGATCATGAAGGTCGATGCGAGCTGGTCCAAGGCCGCCGATCAGGGGCAGAGCTTCACGCTGCCGACGGCGACCACCGTGCGCTACGGCAGCGGCAGCAAGTGGGTTCAGAAGACCGCATCCGGCGTCGTGGCCTGCAACAACGAGTTCTTCGGCGCCAATCCCGCACCTGGATTCGCCAAGGCCTGCGAGGTACTCACGCCGCAGGCAGCTGGCGTCGTGCCGGGCAACCAGCCGCCTGCGGGCGACAAGCTGGTCGCCAACGAAGGCGGTGGTTTCAGCATGGCGAGCCCGGCCTTGGTGAGCTTCGGCGCAGACTCCCGCTGGATCAGCAAGACCGTCTCGGGCAGTGCCAGTTGTTCCAGCACCTTCTTCGGCCTGGACCCGGCGCCGATGACCGTGAAGGCCTGCTTCGCGGACACGCCTTCCGCGCCTGCGCCTGCGCCTGCGCCTGCGCCTGCGCCGGCACCGGCACCGGCACCGGCACCGGCACCAGCTCCAGCACCAGCACCAGCACCAGCACCAGCACCAGCACCAGCACCGGCACCGGCACCGGCACCCGCACCGGCACCGGCACCAGCGCCAGCGCCAGCGCCAGCGCCAGCACCAGCTCCCGGCACCGTGCTCGCTCCGGAAGGCGGTACCTTCACCGTGTCCGCGGCGACACTGGTCAAGTACGGCGCCGACACGCGGTGGCTTAGCAAGACCGTGACCGGCACGGTGAACTGCACCAATGCCTACTTCGGCAGTGATCCGGCACCGTTCACGGTCAAGTCTTGCGTCGCCGGCTGAGCATTGTCTCGACCGACGGTCGTCGCAGAACGAAGCTTGTTGGCTGCAATCGCATCCTCAGCGGCGGCCCTGCCGAGATGCGAGCAGACGGCGATAGGCCGCCAGGTAGTTGGTCATCATTTGCGCAGCCGAGAACCGCTGCGCGTTCTCCAAGCCCAGCGTGCGCATCTCTTCAAGCCGCCCCGAAGCGTTCTCGATGGCTTCAGCCATGGCCTCCGGGTTGTGCGGATCCAGATAGCAAGCGCCTGGGCCGCCGATCTCGTTCATCGGCTCCAGGTCGGAGGTGAATACCGGGCAGCCGCAGGCCTGGGCCTCGATCAAGGGCCAGCCGAAGCCCTCCTGCAGCGACGGAAACAGCAAGGCCGTGGCCCTGGCGTACAGCGCGCAGAGCTCCTCGTGGGAAACATCCTGCAAGGTCCTGATCCGCTCGGCAACACCATGCCGGGAGGCCAGGGCTGCCAGTTCCGGATCCAGGCGCGGCCCGACCAGAACCAAATGTTGTACGGGAGCGGGGACACCCTTCTCGCCGGCGCGCCGTTGAAGCGCAATGAAGGTTTCGACGACCGCCTTCCGATTCTTGCGAGGCAGATCCAAGCCGACGTGAATGAGGTATTTGTCTATTTCGCTGATCCCGAATCGCTTGATCAAGCGCCGGGCTTCATCGGGATGTACGAGCGAGAAGCTGTCGTTCAGGCCGTTGAGCACGGTCGTTACCCTGCGCTCGTCCACAAACTGCAGATCGACCAGCGCGCGTCGAGTCGTGTGCGAAACGCAGGCGACCAGGTCGGCTTTCGCAAGTCCCGATGAAATGAGACGCTGGAACACGCGACCGCTCCATCCGACGTTCCACCCTTCGACCATGCCTCTCGCAGCCTGCACCGCGATGACATCGTGGCAGGTCACGATCGTCGGCCTGCTACGGACCCAGGGCACGTACATGCTGTTGGAGTGGTCGCAGATGTGGACCACGTCGGCCCAGCGTGCTTGCGCCGCAAGACTCGGGATGAAGAGAATGAATTTGTCTATGTAGCCAAGCCACTTCCACAAGCGAGAGCTGCGCGGCAGGCGCTGAACCCGCCGGGGCGGCGTGATGACGCGCAGTTCGCAGCCAAGCTTGGGCAGCTCGCGCTCCATCACGCGCAGGAAGGCCCGCATGCTGGTCTGATCGTCCGGCCCATAGTTGCCGACCAGCAGGATCTTCATCGATGGCCGGCTTTGATCGGCGCCTTCAGCGCCCATGATTCCTGGAAGCTCATGACCCAGGAGGTCACGGACGGCTTCATTCGTCGTTGTCACGTTCAGATCCCTCTTTCTGGGAACAGCAAATACCGGTTTGCTCCATGCAGAGCGCAGATTTTTTCAAGAGATCTGAGCAGCCTCAACGAATCGTGCATGCGAGCGCCGAACACGGGCATCGCCGCATCGAGTCTTCCGAGCGGACGCATCCTGAATCGATGAAGCGGTGACTGCCCTCAGCACACCAGGCGTTCGTTCCTGGGTCGGTCATCCATTCGGGAACACGAACACGGTACCGCAGTTGGAGCACTTCGCCTGGCCAAAGGCACCGTAGCTCGGCATCGGTTCGAGCTTGGCCATCCTCCGCGCGAGAAAGCACTCCGGACAAGGAATCGATTGCCCCGCGTTGGCTTGGGCGTCGCGCCAGGCGTTCTCCCAATCGCCGATCAGCGGTTGCTCGGCGCGCTTCGCTCGAAGATGGCTCAGCAATTCGCGGTGCATGCCTTCGAGTGACATTTCGTCCGTCTCCGCGCATTACCGACCCGGACCGCCGCCGCCACCTGGACCGCCACCTGGACCGCCACCGGGACCACCGCCACCTCCGGGACCACCGCCGCCACCGGGACCACCGCCGCCACCGGGACCACCGCCGCC
>DATFFA010000107.1:0-6257 GCA_035250605.1 Variovorax sp.
CCCCATGCGTTTCAAGAAATTCGGCCGCACCGGCCTCTTCGTTTCGGAACTGTGCCTCGGCACCATGACCTTCGGCGGCGAAAGCGGCATCTGGAGCCACATCGGCAACCTGGAGCAGCGCCAGGTCGATGAACTGGTCGGCCGCGCGATCGATGCCGGCATCAACTTCATCGACACCGCGAACGTGTATGCCGAAGGCCGCTCCGAAATCATGACCGGGCAGGCGCTCAAGAACCTGAAGATCCCGCGCGAGAACGTGGTGGTCGCCACCAAGGTGCTGGGCGAGATGGGGCCGGGGCCCAATGCGCGCGGTGCCTCGCGCCATCACATCCTGCATTCGGTGCATGCGAGCCTGAAGCGGCTGCAGCTGGAGCACGTCGACCTCTACCAGATCCACGGCTTCGACCCGGCCACGCCCATCGAGGAGACGCTGCGCGCGCTCGACACGCTGGTGCAGCAGGGCCTGGTGCGCTACGTGGGCGTGTCGAACTGGGCGGCCTGGCAGATCGCGAAGGCGCTGGGCATCTCCGAGCGCCTGGGCCTTGCGCGCTTCGAATCGCTGCAGGCCTACTACACGATCGCCGGCCGCGACCTGGAGCGCGAGCTGGTGCCGATGCTGCAGAGCGAACAGGTCGGACTGATGGTGTGGAGCCCGCTCGCGGGCGGCCTCCTGAGCGGCAAGTACGGCCGCAGCACCCAGGCCGAGCAGGGGAGCCGCCGCACCACCTTCGACTTCCCGCCGGTGCAGCTCGATCGCGCCTGGGACACCATCGACACGATGCGCGCCATCGCCGAGTCGAAGAAGGTCTCCGTCGCGCAGGTCGCGCTGGCCTGGCTGCTGCACCAGCCCGTGGTCACCAGCGTGATCGTCGGCGCCAAGCGCGTGGACCAGCTGGACGACAACATCGGGGCGACGGCGCTGAGGCTGAGCGGCGAAGAGCTGGCGCAGCTGGACAAGGTGAGCGCATTGCCTTCCGAATACCCGGGCTGGATGCTGGAGCGGCAGGGCGGGGCCCGGCGCAAGCAGCTGGCGCAGTAGTCGCGGCGACCCTCTCGATCCGCCGCATGATGCGGCCGCATCGAGACACGCGTGATCGGATCGGCGCGAACGCCGAGGTCAAGCTGGGCCGAGCGCCGGTTCCATCGCCTCGGCCTCCTTCGCGATCCAGTCCTCGAAGGCGCGCACCCGCTCGGGCAGCGGCGCCTGGTCTCGCCAGGCCAGGTAATAGGCGCCCTCCGTCCGCAGCTTCAGCGCGAAGGGCGCGACCAGCCGGCCCGCGGCCAGGTCGTCGCGCACGAAGGCGTCGAGCGCGACCATCACGCCCAGCTGGTCGGCCGCGGCCTGGTAGGCCAGCGCGGCATTCTCGAACCTCAGCCCGCTGTTGCCGTCGATCTGCGGCGCGCCGGCCGCAGCCAGCCAGGCCGGCCAGTCCTTGGGCCGGTTCATCGAGCAGAGCAGCACGTGTCGCGCCAGGTCGGCCGGCTTGCGCAGCCGGGGGCCGCGCTCCAGCAGGCCCGGCGCGCACACGGGCACCAGCGTCTCTCCGAACAGGCGCCGGAAGCCCGGCCCCGCGGGCGGCCGAGGCTCGGAATGGATGCTCACGTCCACCTCCTCGCGCTCGAAATCGGCGCGTTCGTGCGAGGTGGTGATCTGCACGTCGATGCGTGGGTGCAGCGCATGGAAGCGCGCCAGCCGCGGCACCAGCCAGCGGATCGCGAAGGTGGGCGGCAGCTTGATGCGCAGGCGCCGCTCGTCGGGCCCGGCCTGCAGCTGGCGCGTGCCGTAATCGATCTGGTCGAGCGCCGCGCGCGCGGTGTCGAAGTAGCGCTGCCCCGCGGGCGTGAGGGCGATGCCATGCCGGCCGCGCTCGAACAGCGCGAGATCCAGCCAGCCTTCGAGCGTGGCGATGTGGCGGCTGACCGCGCCCTGCGTCACGCACAGCTCCTGCGCCGCGCGCGTGAAGTTGCCGCAGCGGGCCGCGGCTTCGAAGGCGCGCAGGGCGTTGAGGGGTGGAAGACGGCGCGTCATTGGAGCGGCTCCGCCACCGGCACGGGCTTCGCCTCGGGAAGGCCCCGGCGGCTCATGGCTCGGCGAGGCCATGAGATTTGCTCATGGGGTGCATGCCTTAATTGTGATTGCCCGCGCGCCGCTGCGTTCATAGGATCGACCCCATGACAAGTACAGGAGACGAGCCCATGGTGACGATGAAGAAAGCGCATGCCTGCCTGCATGCCGGCCTGGCCGCCGCGCTGCTCGCCCTTGCGGGCGCTGCCGCAGCCGACAGCGCCTATCCCAGCCAGCCGATCAAGCTCATGGTGCCGTGGCCCGCCGGCGGCGGCGTCGACACCACCGCCCGCATGATCTCCGAGCCGCTGGCGCAGAAGCTGGGGCAGCCGATCGTGATCGACAACCGTGGCGGCGCCGGCGGCAACATCGGCACCGAGCTCGCAGCCCGCGTCAAGCCCGACGGCTACAACCTGCTGATGGGCTCGATCAGCCCCAACGCGGTCAACCTGCATCTCTACAGCAAGCTGGGCTTCGATCCGGTGAAGGACTTCGCGCCCATCGTCTACGTCTCGGCGGTGCCGAACATCCTGGTGGTGCCGGCCTCCTCGCCCTACAAGACGGTCAAGGAGCTGATCGATGCGGCCAAGGCCAACCCCGGCAAGCTCAACTACGGCTCGGGCGGCGTCGGCTCCTCGCAGCACCTGGCGGCGGTGCAGTTCATGTCTGCCGCAAAGATCGACATCGTGCACGTGCCCTACAAGGGCACCGCGCCGGCCGAGGCCGACCTGGCGGCGGGCCATATCTCGCTGATGCTGGACACCACCACCTGCCTGCCCTTCGTGGCGAGCGGCCGCATGCGCGCGCTGGCCGTCGCGTCGAAGAAGCGCAACCCGGCGCTGCCGAACGTGCCGACCTTCGACGAAGTGGGGCTGCCCGGCGTGTACGCCTCATCCTGGTACGGCCTGATGGCGCCGGCCGGCACGCCGCGGCCCATCATCGACAAGCTCAACGCCCAGGCCAACGAGGTGCTGCAGTCGGCCGACATGAAGCGGCGCATGGCGGAGTTCGGCGCCGAGATCGGCGGCGGCACGCCGGAGGAGTTCGGGCAGTTCATCGTGTCGGAGATCAAGCGCTACGAATCGATCGTGCGGCTCTCGGGCGCCAAGCTGGATTGATGCCGATGGCCGATTCGCAGTCTTCCCCCCGCACCCTGTTCGACAAGATCTGGGCGCAGCACGTCGTGATGCAGCGCGATGACGGCCAGGGCCTGCTCTACGTCGACCGCCATTTGGTGCAGGACGGCTCGGCGCCGGCCTTCCAGATGCTGCGCCAGCGCGGCCTGCCGGTGCGCCGGCCCGAGCTGGCCTTCGCCACGCCGGACCACTACGTGCCCACCGATTCGCGCGACCTCGGCCGCATCGCCGATCCGGAAAAGCGCGCCATGGCCCGGGCGCTGGCCGACGATTGCGCCGCATCGGGCATTCGCTTCTTCGGCCTGGACGATGCGCGCCAGGGCATCGTCCACGTGGTCGGCCCCGAGCAGGGCTTGAGCCTGCCGGGCATGCTGATCGTCTGCGGCGACAGCCACACCTCCACCCATGGCGCGCTGGGGGCGCTGGCCTTCGGCATCGGGGCTTCGGAAGTGGCGCATGTGCTGGCCTCGCAGACCCTGTGGCAGCGCAAGCCGCGCACGCTGCGCGTCAGCGTCGACGGCCGGCTCGGGGCCGGCGTGACGGCCAAGGATCTCATCCTCGCCGTCATCGGCCGCATCGGCGCCGCGGGCGCGACCGGGCATGTCGTCGAGTACGCGGGCGAGGCGATCCGCGCGCTGTCGATGGAAGCGCGCATGACCGTGTGCAACATGTCCATCGAGGCCGGCGCGCGCGCCGGAATGATCGCGCCCGACGACACCACCTATGCCTGGCTGGCCGGCCGCCCGCAGGTGCCGAAGGGCGCCGACTGGGACGCCGCCCTCGCCCGCTGGCGCCTGCTGCCCGGCGACGAAGGCGCCGCCTTCGACCGCGAGCTCGCGCTGCACGCCGACGAGATCGCGCCCATGGTCACCTGGGGCACCAGCCCCGAGGACGTGCTGCCGATCTCCGGCCGCGTGCCCGACCCGGCCGATGCGGGCGACGCCGAGCGGCGCGCGGCGATGCAAGGCGCCCTCGCCTACATGGGCCTCGCGCCCGGCCAGCGGCTGCAGGACATCGCGGTGCAGCGCGTCTTCATCGGCTCCTGCACCAACGGCCGCATCGAGGACCTGCGCAGCGCCGCCGCGGTGGCGCGCGGCCGCCGCGTGGCCGAGGGCGTGGAGGCCTGGGTCGTGCCCGGCTCCGGCCTGGTCAAGCAGCAGGCCGAGCAGGAGGGGCTCGATGCCGTGTTCCGTGCGGCCGGCTTCCAGTGGCGGCATGCGGGCTGCTCGATGTGCCTGGGCACCAACGGCGACCAGGTCGCACCGGGCCAGCGCTGCGCCTCCACCTCCAACCGCAACTTCGTCGGCCGCCAGGGACCTGGCGCGCGCACCCACCTGATGAGCCCGGCGATGGCCGCCGCGGCCGCGGTGACGGGACGGCTGATCGACGTGCGCGGCCTGTTGCCGGCGCCTTGAGGACGAGCCCCATGCAAGCTTTCGCCCAGTTCGATGCGGTGGCCGCGCCGCTGCCCCGCATCAACGTCGACACCGACCAGATCGTGCCGGCGCTCTACCTGCAGAAGCCGCGCACCGCCGACTTCGGCGCCTTCCTCTTTCGCGACGTCCGGCACGATGCGCAGGGCGCGCGGCGCGCGGACTTCCCGCTCAACGATCCGGCCTTTGCGCAGGCCCGCATCCTCGTGGCCGGCCGCAACTTCGGCTGCGGCTCCTCGCGCGAGCATGCCGTGTGGGCGCTGGCCGATGGCGGCTTTCGCGCCGTGATCGCGCCCAGCTTCGGCGACATCTTCTTTTCCAACGCGCTGAAGAACGGGCTGCTGCCCGTGCGCCTGCCCGAGCCGCGCGTCGAGGCGCTGCTGGCCCTGCTGCAGCGCGAGCCCGGCGCGCGCATTCGCATCGACCTGGCCGCGCAGCGCGTGCACGCGGGCGACGGCGGCTGCGATGAGTTCGAGATCGATCCCTTCGCGCGCCATTGCCTGCTCGAAGGCCTGGACGAGCTGGACTACACGCTCGGCCAGTCCGGGCGCATCGCGGCCTTCGAGCGCGAGCGCGCTTCGTCCCTTTCACCCATCCCCTCCGCCTGAAGAAAGAGTTGTCCTCCATGAAGATCGCAGTGTTGCCGGGCGACGGCATCGGTCCCGAAGTCACGGCCGAGGCCGCGCGCGTGATGAAAGCCGTGCTGGGCGCCGGCCGGGCCCTGGAGCTGGTGGAAGCGCCGATCGGCCAGGCGGGCATCGACAGCGCGGGCGACCCGTTGCCGCCGGCCACGCTCGAAATCGCGCGGGCGGCCGATGCCATCCTGTTCGGCTCCGCCGGCATGCCGGGCGACGAGGCCATCCCCTTCGCCATGCGTCCCGGGGCCAGCCTGCTGCGGCTGCGGCAGGACCTGGGCCTGTTCGCCAACTTCCGGCCGGCCTTTCTTTTTCCCGAGCTGATCGGTGCCTCGACCCTCAAGCCCGAAGTGGTCGAGGGCCTGGACCTGATGATCCTGCGCGAGCTCACCGGCGACGTGTACTTCGGCGAGCCGCGCGGCAGCGGCACCAACGCGCGCGGCGAGCGCGAGGCCTTCAACACCATGCGCTATTCCGAACCCGAGGTGGAGCGCATTGCGCACGTGGCCTTCCGCACGGCGCGTGCGCGCAAACGCAAACTGTGCTCCGTCGACAAAGCCAACGTGCTGGAGGTGATGCAGCTGTGGCGCGAGGTGGTGACGCGCGTGGGCGCCGAGTACCCGGAGGTCGAGCTCACGCATCTCTTCGTCGACGCCGCGGCGATGCAGTTGATGCGCGCACCGAAGCAGTTCGACGTGATCGTCACGGGCAACATCTTCGGCGACATCCTTTCGGATGCGGCTGCGATGCTGACGGGCTCGATCGGCATGCTGCCTTCGGCCTCGATGGCCGCGGGCACGAAGGGACTGTACGAGCCGGTGCACGGCACCGCGCCCGACATCGCAGGCAAGGACCTGGCGAATCCGCTGGCCGCCATCCTCTCGATGGCGATGATGCTGCGCTATTCCTTCGGGCTGGCCGAGCAGGCGGACCGCGTCGAGGGCGCGGTGCGGCGGGTGCTGGCGGAGGGGCTGCGCACCGGCGATAT
>DATFFA010000108.1:0-7817 GCA_035250605.1 Variovorax sp.
ATGCCGCTGAAAGTCGCGATCAACGGCGGCGAGAAGAGCAGTACCAGCACCAGCGTCATTCCCGGCGGCGGCATGGACCCGACGACGCGCGTCGACGGCGAGGTCCGCCTGGCCCAGGCCGACGTGGAGGACGCGGCCGACGCGGACCGCCTGGCCAGCATGAAGAAGCGGCTGGACGACCTGATCGAGAGCAATCCGGTCTTCAAGCAGTTCCGCCCGCAGATCCTGATCGACATCACGACCGAAGGCCTGCGCCTGCAGATCGTGGACAACGAGAACCGCCCGATGTTCGACCTGGCCAGCGCCCGGCTGCTGCCGCACGTGCGCGGCATCCTGCGCGAGATCGGGCCGGTGCTCGACGAGCTGCCCAACAAGATCACGCTGTCGGGCCACACCGACGCCATCGTCTACACCAACGGCGACCGCTCCTACGGCAACTGGGAACTGTCGGCCGACCGGGCCAACGCCTCGCGGCGCGAGCTGGTGATGGGCGGCATGGCCGAGGCCAAGGTGCTGCGCGTGGTCGGGCTCGCCGACAGCATGCACCTGGACAAGGCCGAGCCGCGCAACCCCATCAACCGCCGCATCAGCATCATCGTGCTCAACCAGCGCACGCAGCAGCAGATCGAGCGCGAGAACAGCGGCGACGCAGCCGGCGGAGCGACCCGTGCCGGCCGCCTGCCGCGGCCCGCGCCGCTGCCGGTCGACAACGTCAAGGTGACGGCCTACAAGGCCCCGCCGCCAGCGAACTAACCCGGCCCGAAGAAGCCGGAAAACGGAGCACTCATGGACCTCAGTCAATTCACACAAGCATTCTTCGTCGAAGCGGTCGAGCTGCTGGCCGAGATGGAGCAGCTGCTGCTCGAGCTCGACGTCGCCTCGCCCGATGCCGAGCAGCTCAACGCCATCTTCCGCGCCGCGCACTCGATCAAGGGCGGCGCGGCCACCTTCGGCTTCACCGCCCTGACCGACACCACGCACCTGCTGGAGACCCTTTTGGACCGGGCGCGCCACGGCCAGCTGAGCCTGAGCGCTCCGATGATCGATGCCTTTTTGGAAACGAAGGACGCCTTGCAAGAACAACTGACGGCCTACCAGGCGGGCAAAGAACCGGAGCCTGAGAGGGTGGCGCACATCTGCGCCGTGCTGCAACAACTGGCGCTGGAGAACGGCGCGGCCGAAGGCGCGCCGGCGCACACGCCTGCGCCTGCACCGGCCCCGGTGGCGGCCAAACCCGCGCCCGCCGAGCCCATGCCGGCAGGTGCACTGCGCGTGCGCTTCTCGCGCCTGTCGGACAGCGAGTGCGACCTGCTCGCCGACGAACTCGGCAACCTCGGCACGCTGCTGTCGCGCACGCGCGCCGGCGACCAGCTCACCGTGATGCTCGAGACCACCTGCAGCCCCGACGACATCGTTGCCGTGTGCTGCTTCGTCATCGACGAATCGCAGATCGAGATCACGCAGATCACGCGCGAAGCGGCAGCGCCCGAAGCCGAGGCCCGAGTCTCCGAAGTCCCGGCCGCTGCTGCCGCGGAGATCGTGCAGGCCGCAGCCCCCAAGCCGGTGCCCGGCACGGGCGCGCCGGCGGCGGCGAGCGCCAAGGAGTCGAGCTCGATTCGCGTCGACGTGGAGAAGGTCGACCAGCTCATCAACCTGGTGGGCGAACTGGTGATCACGCAGTCGATGTTGACCCAGGCCGCCACCATGCTCGACCCCGTGGCCTACGAGCGCTTCCTGAGCGGCCTCGGCCACCTGGAGCGCAATGCGCGCGACCTGCAGGAGTCGGTGATGTCCATCCGCATGATGCCGATGGACTACGTCTTCAGCCGCTTCCCGCGCGTGATCCGCGACGTCAGCGCCAAGCTGGGCAAGCAGGTGCGCCTCGACACCTACGGCAAGGAGACGGAGCTCGACAAGGGCCTGATCGAGCGCATCGTGGACCCGCTCACGCATCTGGTGCGCAACAGCCTGGACCATGGCATCGAGACCCCCGAGCAGCGCCTGGCCAAGGGCAAGGACGCGACCGGGCAGCTGCTGCTGTCGGCGCAGCACCACGGCGGCAACATCGTGATCGAGGTCAGCGACGACGGCGCCGGCCTGCACCGCGGCAAGATCCTCGCCAAGGCCCGCCAGCAGGGCCTGGCCGTGAGCGACAGCATGCCCGACGACGAGGTGTGGCAGCTGATCTTCGCGCCCGGCTTCTCCACCGCCGAGCAGGTCACCGACATCTCCGGGCGCGGCGTCGGCATGGACGTGGTCAAGCGCAACATCCAGGAGATGGGCGGCCACGTCGAGATCAGCTCGCGCGAAGGCCGCGGCACCACCACCCGCATCGTGCTGCCGCTGACGCTCGCCATTCTCAACGGCATGTCGGTCAAGGTCGGCGACGAGGCCTACATCCTGCCGCTGAGCTACGTCATCGAGTCGCTGCAGCCGCTCGCGGAGCACCTGCACTCGATCACCGCCGACGGCCACGTGATCAAGGTGCGCGGCGAATACCTGCCGCTGATCGAGCTGCACCGCGTGTTCGACGTGGCCGGCGCGCAGACCCAGCCGACGCAGGGCATCCTGGTGATCGTGCAGGCCGACGACGCGCGCTTCGCGCTGCTGGTGGACGAGCTGCTCGGCCAGCACCAGGTGGTGGTGAAGAACCTCGAGACCAACTACCGCAAGGTGCCCGGCATCTCGGCCGCCACCATCCTGGGCGACGGCAGCGTGGCCTTCATCATCGACGTCGGCGCCATGCCGCGCATCCAGCGGGCCCAGGCGATCGGCGCCGCCGCGCTGGCGGGCGCCTCCCGGATCGACGCCATGGCGGCCTGAGAGCACGGGAGACCCACGCATGCGCTTCGACTTCTTCCGTCGCCGGGAATCCGGCGGCAGCGACACGCCCGTCCAGGCGCCCGCCGCCGATGAACCGGACGCCGGCGGCTACGTGACCTACGCCCAGCTGCTCGACGCGGGCAAGCGCGTCATGGGCTACCGGCTCGCGTGGCGCCCGGCCTCGCCGGACAACGCGGCGGATGCCGTCGCGCAGTTCAAGGCGCTCATGAGCTGCGCCGGCAAGCATCTCAACGACCCCAAGGCCGGATGGGCGCTGGGGCGCACCCTGCTGTTCGTCGACGTCACGGCCGAGTCGGTCGTGGCCGGCGAGCTGCAGCTCCTGCCGGCCGAGAACGTCGTGCTGTGCGTGGGGCTGGACCTGCTCATGAACGAGGAGCTGCGGCCCATCGTGCTCTTCTTGCGCGAGCAGGGCTTCCACTTCATGCTCTGCGGCGCCGATGCGCTGCCGCAGGACGAGGCGCTGCGCGGCCTCGTGACCCACTTCGACGTGGGCACGGGCGACCGCGCGCTGGTGGAGCGGCTGCGCGCCGAGGCCCAGCCGGGCCGGCCACCGCTGCAGCTGATCGTCACCCGCATGAATGAATGGGGGGACTTCGATGCCGCCGCCGCGCAGCATCTGGAGGTGTTCGTCGACGGGCCTCGGCTGCGGCCCGGCGAGGACGATGCGCCCCGGCAGGGCGAACTGCAGCCCGCGTCGATGCTGATCGTGCAGCTGATGCAGATGATCCAGCGCAACCAGGACGTGCGCGAGATCGAGGCCGTGCTCAAGCGCGACGCGGCGCTGACCTACCGCTTGCTGCGCTACATCAACTCGCCGGCCATCGGCGCCGGCGTCGAGATCCATTCGATGCGCCACGCGGTGACGATGCTCGGCTATGCGCCGCTGTTCCGCTGGCTCTCGGTGCTGCTGGCCATGAGCAATGCCAAGGCCAGTCCCCCCTTCATGATGAAGAAGGCCGTCATGCGCGGGCGCTTCGTCGAGCTGATGGGCAAGGGGATGCTGCCCGCCTCGGATGCCGACAACCTCTTCGTGGTCGGCATGTTCTCGCTGATCGACCGGCTGCTCGGCGTCCCCATGCGGGAGGTCCTGGGCCAGGTGCAGCTCAGCGAGGCCGTGCACCAGGCCATCCTCGCGCGCGAGGGTGCCTACGGGCCATTCCTCGCGCTGGCCGAGAGCTGCGAGGAAGACGGCGTGCGCGCCGCGAGCCTGGCGGAGGCGCTTTTCATGAGCGCCGACCAGGTCAACGCCGCGCACCTGTCGGCCCTCGCCTGGGCGCAGGATCTCGGCCCCGCCGATCCGGCCTGACGGAACCCGAGATGCAAGGCTTTTGCGCACTTGATCGAGGCATTGGAAAAGGCGAGCGCCATGTACATTGAAAGCCAGGCATCGGCTGCGACCGTGAACTCCGAATTCCACTTCACCGACCACGACTTCGCGAAGATCCGCACGCTGATCCATCGGCGCGCGGGCATCGCTCTGGGCGAGCAGAAGCGCCAGATGGTCTACAGCCGCCTGTCGCGCCGTCTGCGCGAGCTGCGCATGCCGGAGTTCTCGCGCTACCTCGACATGCTGGAATCCAGCCACGACGGCGAGGAGTGGCAGGCCTTCATCAATTCGCTGACCACCAACCTGACTTCCTTCTTCCGCGAGGCGCACCATTTCCCGGTGCTGGCCGAGCATGCGAAGCGCAGCAAGCAGCCGGTCACCGTGTGGTGCGCCGCGGCTTCCACCGGCGAAGAGCCGTACTCGATCGCCATCACGCTGGTCGAGGCCCTGGGCGAGCGCGCCTCCACGGCCCGCGTGATCGCGACCGACATCGACACGGCGGTGCTGGCCAAGGCCTCGGCCGGCGTCTTCACGCTGGAGCAGGTCAAGGGCCTGCCGGCCGAGCGGCTGCGGCGCTTCTTCAACAAGGGCACGGGCGCCAACGCCGGCAAGGTGCGCGTGCGGCCCGAGCTCGCGGCCATGATCAGGTTCGAGCGCCTCAACCTGCTCGACCCGGTGTGGCCCGTGAAGGAGCCGGTGGACGCGATCTTCTGCCGCAACGTGATGATCTACTTCGACAAGCCCACGCAGAAGCGCATCCTCGACCGGTTCGAGCCGCTGCTCAAGCCCGGCGCACTGCTGTTCGCGGGGCATTCGGAGAATGCCTCGCTGGTCAGCCCGAACTTCAAGGCGATCGGGCAGACGGTGTACGAAGTGAACCGCAAGGCGCGACCATGAGCGCTGCGGTTCCGGGATCGGTCGCCAGCCACCACTACTTCGACCGCGACTTCGACCGGATGGCTGTCAAGCTCCTGCCGTCCGAGTACTACGTCACCGCCGCCGATACCGTGATGACCACCGTGCTGGGCTCGTGCGTCGCGGCCTGCCTGGTCGACCGCGATGCCGGCGTGGCGGGCATGAACCACTTCATGCTGCCGGAGGATGGCGAGCCGGGCAGCACCCGCGGCCAGGCCGAGTCGATGCGCTACGGCGCCTATGCGATGGACGTGCTGATCCGCGAGCTGCTGCGCGCCGGCGCGCGGCGCGACCGGCTGCAGGCCAAGGTCTTCGGCGGCGCTGCCGTGCTCGCCAACATGACCACGCTGAACATCGGCGACCGCAACTCCGACTTCGTGCTGCGCTACCTCGAGACCGAGCGCATCGCCGTCGCCGCGCAGGACCTGCGCGGCCCGCACGCGCGCCGCGTCTGCCTGCTGCCGCACAGCGGCAAGGCCGTGGTGCGCAAGCTGCGCGCCCAGGGCGAGGTGCAGTCGGTCCAGCGCGAGGAGGGCGAGCTGCTGCGCCGGCTCGCCATCGCCAACAAGAACAAGGGCAAGTGCCTGTCATGAAGAAGATCAAGGTCCTGTGCGTCGACGATTCGGCGCTGATCCGCAGCGTGATGACCGAGCTCATCAACAGCCAGAGCGACATGACGGTGGTGGGCACCGCCGCCGACCCGCTGGTGGCGCGCGACCTGATCAAGCAGACCCACCCGGACGTGCTGACGCTGGACGTCGAGATGCCGCGCATGGACGGCCTGGAGTTCCTGGAGAAGCTGATGCGCCTGCGGCCGATGCCGGTGGTGATGGTGTCCTCGCTGACCGAGCGCGGCTCCGAGATCGCGCTGCGTGCGCTGGAGCTGGGTGCGATCGACTTCGTCACCAAGCCGAAGCTGGGCGTGCGCGACGGGCTGATTCAGTACACCGAGCTCATCGCCGGCAAGATCCGCGCGGCGGCGCAGGCGCGGCTGCTGCCGGCCCGGCCCGCCGCCACGAGAGCGACGGCCGAGAGCGCGCAGGAGCCGATGCTGCGCAGCCCGCTCTTGTCCACCGAGAAGCTGATCATCATCGGCGCTTCCACCGGCGGCACCGAGGCCATCCGCGAAGTGCTGCAGCCGCTGCCGCCGGACGCTCCGGCCGTGCTGATCGCGCAGCACATGCCGCCCGGCTTCACGCGCTCCTTCGCGCAGCGGCTGGATGGGCTGTGCCGCATCCATGTGAAAGAGGCCGAGCAGGGCGAGCGCGTGCTGCCGGGCTATGCCTACATCGCGCCCGGCGGCTATCACCTGGCGCTGGGCCGCAGCGGCGCCAACTACGTGGCCCAGCTCAACCAGGAGCCGCCGGTGAACCGCCACCGGCCTTCGATCGACGTGCTGTTCGACTCGGCGGCGCGGCATGCGGGCAAGAACGCGATCGGGATGATCCTCACCGGCATGGGCCGCGACGGCGCCGAGGGCCTGTTGCGCATGAAGCAGGCGGGCGCCCACACGCTGTCGCAGGACGAGGCGAGCTGCGTCGTCTACGGCATGCCGCGCGAGGCCGTGCTGCTCGGCGCCGTGGACGAGGTGGCGCCCCTGAACGAAATGAGCCGCCGGGTGCTCGCGCACCTGCGCACCTTCGGCGAACGCACCAACCGGGTGTGACGCCGCACTTGAATCCGAACCATCGAAGCTGGAGAAACCGTGATCGACAAGAGCATCAAGATTTTGGTCGTGGATGACTTCCCGACCATGCGCCGCATCGTGCGCAACCTGTTGAAGGAGCTGGAGTTCCTCAACGTCGACGAGGCCGAGGACGGTGCCGCCGGTATCGAGAAGCTGCGCGGCGGCGACTTCGGCTTCGTGGTGTCGGACTGGAACATGCCCAACATGGACGGCCTGACCATGCTGAAGACCATCCGCGCCGATCCCGAGCTGGCCAAGCTGCCGGTCCTGATGGTCACGGCCGAGGCGAAGAAGGAAAACATCATCGCCGCGGCGCAGGCCGGCGCCAATGGCTATGTGGTCAAGCCCTTCACGGCGGCCACGCTCGAAGAGAAGCTCAACAAGATCTTCGAGAAGTTGCAAAAAGAGGCTGCCTGACATGAGCGCCAACACACAGGGCAACACGCACGACGAATTGCTGGGCCGCATCGGCCAGCTGACGCGCCAGCTGCGCGAGGGCATGCGCGAGCTGGGCCTGGACAAGCAGGTCGAGCGCGCCGCGCAGGCCATCCCCGATGCGCGCGACCGCCTCAGCTACGTGGCCACCATGACCGAGCGGGCGGCGCATCGCGCGCTCAACGCCATCGACGTTGCGCAGCCGATGCAGGAGGCGCTGTCGAACGGTGCCAAGAGCCTGAGCGGGCGCTGGGACCAATGGTTCGCCGACCCCATCGAGCTGGACCAGGCGCGCGAGCTGGTGATGGACACGCGCGGCTACCTGCAGCAGGTGCCCGAGCGCGCCAGCGCCATCAACTCGCAGCTGATGGAAATCATGATGGCGCAGGACTTCCAGGACCTCACGGGCCAGGTCATCAAGAAGATGATGGACGTGGTCAACGAGGTCGAGACGCAGCTGCTGCAGGTGCTGATCGACAACTCGCCGATGGAGAAGCGGCCGGAGCTCGCCGTCGTGCAGGGCAACGGCCTGATGAACGGGCCGCAGATCAAGGCTGACAATCCGGAGGCGGTGACGGATCAGGCGCAGGTGGATGATCTGCTGGAGAG